>DATNOH010000060.1:0-25089 GCA_035601435.1 Gemmatimonadales bacterium
GCGTCGTCGCGCTGGGCGTGGTCAGTGTGCAGTGGGTGCTGGTCGGCTACTCCATCGCGTTCGGACACGGCACTCCCTGGTGGGGCGGGCTCGCCTGGCTTGGCTTCAAGGGTGTGGGTTTGGAGCCGGATGCCGCGTACGGCGCCACGATTCCGCTGCAGGCGCACGCGATGTTCCAGCTGATGTTCGCGATCATCACGCCGGCGCTGATCTCCGGCGCGATCGTGGAGCGCATGCGCTTCCGCGCCTACGTCGTATTCCTCCTCCTCTGGGCCACGTTCGTGTACGACCCGCTCGCCCACTGGGTGTGGGGGTCGGGCGGCTGGCTGGCGAAGCTCGGGGCGCTCGACTTCGCGGGAGGTACGGTGGTCCATATCAGTGCCGGCGTGTCCGCGCTCGTGGCCGCCCGCATGCTGGGGCCCCGGAAGGACTTCAAACGCACGGCCATCGTGCCCCACAACGTCCCGCTCGTGCTGCTCGGCGCGGGGCTCCTGTGGTTCGGCTGGTTCGGATTCAACGCGGGCTCCGCGCTCGCCGCGAACGGCCTCGCCGCCCTCGCGTTCACGAATACCAACACGGCGGCAGCGACAGCGTTGGTGGAGTGGGTGTGTCTCGACCTGCTGCGCACCGGGAAGGCGACGGCTGTGGGCGCGGCCACCGGTCTCGTGGTGGGGCTCGTCGGGATCACGCCGGCGGCGGGCTACATCACCGCGCAGGCCTCACTCGCCGTGGGCGCCCTGGCGGCCCTCGTGAGCTACAGCGCCATCCAGATCCGCGCGAAGACGCGGCTCGATGACTCGCTGGACGTGTTCTCCTGCCACGGGCTCGCGGGAGTGGCTGGGGCGCTGTTGACCGGCGTGTTCGCCACGAAACTGGCGAACCCGGCGGGAGGTGACGGCTGGCTGGCCGGCAACTTCGCTCAGATGGGTGTACAGCTCGTGGCCATTCTCGCCGCCGTGGCGATCGCCGCCGTCGGCACGGTCCTCATTCTCGCGGTCGTGCAGGCCACGCTCGGCGCCAAGGCCGGGGTGCGCGAGCAGCTCTCGGGGCTCGATCTGAGCGAGCACGGCGAAGAAGCGTACTTCGGCGAGCAAGGGGCGACGCCCTCACCGGGCGTGTCGCTCGGCCAAGGGGTGATCGTTTCAGCCGCTTCTCCCGAGCCGCTCAAGGCCGCCGCCGCAGCTTAGCGGCCGGCGTCGATTCGGCAGCTGATGGCCGCCCGACCGGGGAGTTCCGGTCGGGCGCGCTTTCTAGCTACGGGGCCCCTTCTTCTTTCGCATCACCGAGCAGGGTGCTGACCAGCCTGGCCAGGGTGGCGGCCTCGAACGGCTTCGTGAGGAAGCGATCGGCCCCCAGGGCCACGGCGTGCCCACCCACATCGATCGCCCCCGCGCTCTTTACCCCGGACATCGCGACGATCTTCACCGCCGGCCACTCCCGGCGCAGCCGCCCGATCGTCTGCAGTCCGCCTTGGCCGGGCATGAAGATGTCCACGATCACCACGTCGGCCGCGTGTCGCTCGTACGCGCGGATGCCGGCGTCGCCGTCCGCCGCCTGACGGACTTCGTGGCCAGCCAGCTCCAGATGTTTCGTGAGGGCTTGCCGGAGCGTGACGTCGTCGTCGATGATGAGTACGCGAGCCATGTCGAAGAGGCGCCGGTCGGAATCGAACCGACGAATAGAGGTTTTGCAGACCTCTGCCTTACCACTTGGCTACGGCGCCAGGAGAAGCGTAAACTCGCAACTCACTACGAGTTCGGCAAGAGTTCGAGTGCGAACCCTCTCACATGCATGACGCCTGGTGGCAATAATGGTGGCATGCCCATGAGGCTCATCATGACCTCGCCGTCGTGCTACGATGGACCCTTGATCTCTGGTAGGTCGCACCGGCCGCCACCTTGAGCATCACGTCAATTTGGCCGGGCCCCCTACTCAACGGAGGTCAGCGAGGTATAGAAGTTCCTCTGAGGCAGTTCGCAGGACGACGATGACTTCATCTACATACTGTCTACGCGCGTTGTACCGACGGCCGTGCGCCGACTGATCACCCATCGTTTTCAGCTTTGGGAGACCGGTCTTCGTATTCCGCCCCAGGGTCCACGATAGCTCCGATAGCGTGGCATTTATGAGATCATCAAGATGCGCGTAGTTCCCGTGTGCGTCCTTGATCTTGTTCGATCCTCAAGAAGTCGTGGGCAATCTCGGCAGGCGCATCCGAGTGGTCGTCCTATGGCGCCAGCGCGATGACGACCCGGAGCAGTGGATCTACCTCGAGCGGATGCTGCCGGGCGAGTTCTCGTACGAGATGGCGAAGCAGCGGTGGGGCGGTGGCGCGTACCGCATCCGGCTCTTCGGCGCGTGGGACCGGGCGCGTCGGCAAGAGAGGTACATCACGCAGGTGGCGTTCTGGATCTGGGAGGCGTTCCCGCCCACGCCCGCACTTCGGGCGCGGCTGGGCCAGGTGAAAAGCGCGCGCTGACGCGAACTTGATCACCCCGCGCTAGTCACCTCCGGGCGAATGGGCGACCCCCAGTGCGTGCATCAGGCGGTCGTCTCATGGAACGACCCTACACCCGGACCGCCGCTCAGGGGTAGCGCGAGTTCAGATGAAGCAGACGCCGACATGGCTTTACGCCCGCGCCGCCGTCCCCCGCCGGGCTGTCGTCGGCGTGCTCGAGGCCTGCTCCCCCACCACCACGCGCACCCGGTGCGTGACGCCATCGTCCACGAGGGGGATGGCGGCGGGATCCACGGGGTGGCCGTCCAGCTCGGCCTCCGCGATCCCCCGGCAGCGGTGCTCCGGGTTGGAAACGGAGATGTCATAGCCGGTGCGGCCGAAACGCCAGACGATGGAATACTCGGGCCAGGCCGCGGGGATGCAGGGATCCAGCTCGAAGCTCGCACCGTGGCGCTTGAGGCCGAGGATGCTCTCCAGGCCCGCGCGGTACATCCAGCCCGCGGAGCCCGTGTACCACGTCCACCCGCCGCGCCCGGCGTGGGCCGGGTGAGCGTAGACGTCTCCGGCGGTGACGTACGGCTCGGCTTTGTAGCGCTCCACGTCCGCGGCGTTCCGCGTGTGGTTGATGGGGTTTAGCAGGTGGAACAGCTCCACCGCCTCGTCCCCGTTGCCGAGCCGGGCCACCGCCATGACCGTCCACACCGCGGCGTGCGTGTACTGGCCGCCGTTCTCCCTCACCCCGGGCGGGTATCCCTTGACGTAACCGGGGTCTTGCGCCGACTGGTCGAAGGGAGGAGTAAGCACCAGCACGACCCGGGCTGCGCGCCGCACAAGGTGGGTGCGGACGGCGTCCATGGCCCGCTCGGCGTGCTTCACGGGCGCGACTCCGGACAGGACCGCCCAGGACTGAGCGATCGAGTCGATCTTGCCCTCGTCGTTCTGCGCCGAGCCCAACGGCGTGCCGTCGTCGTAATAACCCCGCCGGTACCACTCCCCGTCCCAGGCCCGCTCGAGCATGCCCGCCAGCCGGCTGGCCTCGCTCGCGTAACGCGCCGCCCGCGCCGTGTCCCGGGTCTCGCACAGGGGGATGAACTGCCGCAGCACCGTGTGCAGGAACCATCCGAGCCAGACGCTTTCGCCGCGGCCCTGGTGCCCGACCCGGTTCATCCCGTCGTTCCAATCGCCGCTGCCGATCAGCGGAAGGCCGTGGGCGCCAGCCGTAAGGCCCTTGTCGATGGCGCGCACACAATGGTCGAAGAGGGAAGCCGATTCGGAGGAACGCCGCGGCTGCCCGTAGGCCTCAGTCTCGCCGGCGGCGAGCACCGGAGCCTCCAGGAACGGAACGAGCTCGTCGAGGATGCCGTGGTCCCCGGTCGTGTCCACGTAATGCGCTACGGCGTACGGCAGCCAGAGCAGGTCGTCCGAGCAACGGGTGCGGGTGCCGCGGCCGGAGGGCTCGTGCCACCAGTGTTGCACATCCCCTTCGATGAACTGCCGGCCCGTGGCCCGGACGATGTGCGCCCGCAAAATGTCCGGCCTCGCCAGGGAGAGGGCCATGGCGTCCTGCAGCTGATCGCGGAAGCCGAAGGCGCCGCCCGGCTGATAGAAGCCGGACCGCGCCCAGAGCCGGCAGCTCAGGTTCTGGTACAGGAGCCACCGGTTCATGAGGAGATCGAAGGAGTCGTCAGGGGTGCGCACCTGGACCGTCTCCAGGGTGTCGGCCCAGAACCGCTGCACCGCTTCCAAGGCGATGTCGGCGGCGGCCACGCTGCCGTGGCGGCGCACCAGCTTGCGGGCGTGCTCGTGATCCCCGCCCTGTCCCAGGATGAAGACGAGGCGGCGGCTCTCTCCCGGAGCCAAGCCGATCTCGACCTGCAGCGCGGCGCAGGGATCGAGTCCGGCCCCGAACTGGCCCGACAGGGCGTGGTGGTTCAGGGCGGCTGGCCTCGCCAGCGAGCCGTTGCGTCCCAGAAAGGAGAGGCGGTCTCCCGTCGCCGAACTCGGCGCCTCGCTGGCGTGGGCGAAGGCGACCCGGCCCGCGAACTCCTGGTTGTAGGGGTTCGTGGCCAGGACGGCCCCCGTCTCCGCGTCGAGTCCCGTCATCACGTGCAGGTGCTCCCCAGGCTGCGGCGGCGCCAGGCGCCATTCGTTGTAGGCGAATACGCTCAGTCGCCGCGGGCGGTCAGTCCGGTTGGTGAGGGTCAGGAGTGAGAACTTCACAGGGTCCTTCGCCTCCACGAAGACCGCGAGCTCCTGCAGGATTCCATGGGAGGCATGAGTGAAGCGGGAGACTCCGGCTGCGTGCCGCGTCACGAACCGGCCGCTCTCTTGGGTCCGCCGCATCGGCCCCGGCGTGGGTGACCACACGTCGCCCCCTTCCTCGTCCCTCAAGAAGAGGGCCTCGGCGGTGGGGTCAGTCACGGGGTCGTTCGCGAAGGGCGTGAGGCGGTTCTCACGGCTGTTCTCCGCCCACGTATAGGCCGAGCCCGATGCCGAGACCACGGTGCCGAAGCCGGGGTTGGCCATGACGTTGACCCAAGGGAGCGGCGTCTCTCGGTCACCGTCGAGGACGACCGCGTACTCGCGGCCGCCATCGGCAAAGCCGCCCGTCCCATTGGCGAAGGTGAGGGCGGGCACCTCGATCTCCATGCCGTCCGGGCCGGAAGCCGGGCGCGGGGGTGGCGGCGGCAGCTCCCTCCGGGGTTGCCGCTCGGGATAAGGCCAGTCCAACTGGTCCGACAGCTTGCCGCGATCCCCGCTGAGGATCGCCCGTGCCACGCTGGCGAGCAGGTTTCGCTCGGCCTCGTTCATACGGTCGCCGCGCAACAGGTACACCCCCCCCGGCCGGTGCTTCCATGCCCCCCAGGGCCCGGTGTCGAGGAGCGCGGCGAGCTGGACGTGTATGTCGTCGAGGTAGCTCACTGGATGCTCGTTCAGGATCACGACGTCCGCGCTCAGGCCCTTGAGCCGCCAGTACTCCTGGGCCTGGAGGACCTGCCGGACGAGGGAGATGTCGCCTCCGTTGACCACGCGCACGAGGAGGATGGGGAGATCGCCGGAGATCCCGTGGGCCCACAGCCCCGGTTGGCCCAGCACGTTGCGCTCCAAGACCTCCGGCCCCGCCCGCAGCGAGGCGTCGGTGTACAGGACCCGGGAGGCGAGGCGCTCGCAGAGCTGGGCCTCGTCGCTCGAGATGCCCAGGTGCCGCAACGTGCTCTGCGCCTGGGTGTAGGCCAGCGCGAAGGTGCGCGCGGCGGCGCTGGGGTCGTGGTACTTGTGCGCCATGGCCAAAGCGCCATCCCGGCTCACGGCCATCCCCGTCGCGAAGGACAGGCGCACGAATCCACCGGGTGCCAAACGGATGCGCTGTCGCAGGCTGACGATCGGGTCCAGCACGGCCCCCGTGGTGCCGGAGAGGGCCCGCCCGTCGAGCGCCATCGGGTCCTCCGGGCTGCGGCCGCGGCCCAGGAACCGCCCGCGGTCGGTCTCCCATTCCACCGGCCCTTGCATCCTCGCGTCCACGCTCAACACGTGGACTGCCCACACGCGGGCCTCGTCCCGGGCGCGGGGTCGCCGGGCGCAAACCAGGGCGGCGCTCTCGGGCAAGTACTCGGTTTCCACGAAGAGCTTGCTGAAGGCGGGGTGGGTCAGGTCCTCGCCGACAGACGCCAGGGCGATCTCGGCGTAGCTCGTGACCTCGAGCTCGCGAGGCCGGTCGCTCTGGTTGGTCACGGCCAGGCGGCGCACCTCGACGTCGTCCTCGGTTGAGACCGCGATGTCGAGCTGCGTCGCGATGTCCTCGTCACGGCGGCGGAAGACGGCCTTCTCGGCCTGGAAGGTGACCAGATACTCCTCAGGTTCCCGGTCCGTGGGATGGTAGGCCGCGGACCAGACCGACCCGGTGCGCACGTCGCGCAGGTAGAGGAAGTGGCTCCCCAGGTCACGGGTCGAGTCCTCGCGGTACCGGGTGACGGCGCGGCCGCGGCAAAAGCTGGCCCCGCCTCCCGCGTTGGTGACGATGGCGGTGTAAGCGCCGTTGGATAGGAACTGGGCGTGAGGGTACCGGGTGTGGGGCGACCGGAAGCGCCGGACCGCCACCGCGGAGACCGGAGCCGCCACCCGCGTCTCCTCGGCGGGCCGAGGCTGCGTGATCGGAGCGTGCCGCGGCGCGCGCTCCTGCAACAGCGGCGCGGTGGCCTGCATCCGGGGATCGGCATGGAGGCGCTGCACCATCGGATGGCCGAGGACGGCGTTTCCCAGAGCCACCAAGCTCATGCCCTGGTGATGGGCCAGGAAGGCCTGAACGACGACCCCGCGGGAGCCATGGGGTCGGGGCTCGCTGACGGTCTCGCCTTCGTCCGCCTTCCGGTGGGTGTAGTCGATGGCCTCGTAGAACCCGTACGCGCCGTCCAGCCCTTCCCGGGCCAGGCGTCGGAAATTGTGAGCTGCCCTCGCGGGGTCCACCATGGCGGCCAGCGCGGTGGCGTAGGGGGCCACCACTAGTTCGTCGCCGAGGCCTCGCTTCAGCCCCAGGCCGGGCACGCCGAATGCTTTGTACTGGTAGTTGCCGTGACGGTCCACGAGGTTGAAGGCGGACTCCGAGATCCCCCAGGGCACCCCCTGCTGCCGCCCGTATTCCATCTGCCGACGTACAGCCATGCGGCACGACTGGTCGAGGAGGGTCCCCGGATAGCTCTGCATCACGAGGAGGGGCATGAGGTATTCGAAAAGGCTGGCGCTCCACGACAGGAGGGTAGGGGCGCCGTCCACGCTGGTCAGTAGCCGCCCCAAGTGGAACCAGTGGCCGTCGGGGACATCGCCCTTGGCGATGGCGATGAAGCTGGCCAGGCGGGCCTCGGAAGCCAGAAGGTCGTAGTAGGAAGGATCGAGACGGCCGGGGCCCTGGGCGTCCGCGAGGCGATAGCCGATGGCGAAAATCTGGCGCTCGCGGTCGTAGAGGAAGGCGAAGCTCATGCCGTCGACGAAAGCGAGGGCGCGCGAGGCGAGCTCCTCGAGGCGAGTCGCGAACACACCGGGCGTCGGGGCCGGGGCCGTCAACCCCGCGGCGAGGGACCGCGACCAGTAGGCCGCCTCGACTTGATGGCTGGAGGTCGCACCTTCCGACTCGAACGATTCGATCGCTTCTCTGAGCGCGGGGACCTGTCCGTCGCCGCGCGCCAGCTTCTGCTCCGCTTCCTCGGGTCCTTCCAACACGTCCAGCACGGACTTCACCACAGCGACCAAGCGGGCCCTCCCGTCCTGGTGCCCGGCTGGCGTGTCTCCCAGACGCGCCAGGTACTGGCCGGCCATCTCCGCGGTGTCCGCCAGGCCGGCGCAGATCTGCGCCGCGGACTGGGGCTCGCCGGCCAGCCGCCGCAGGCCCTCGGCCAGGGCCAGGAGAGCGCCCGCGAGATTGCCGCTGTCCACGGTGGAGACGTAGCGGGGGGGCAGCGGTGCCAGGGTTCTCGTGTCGTACCAGTTGAGCAGATGGCCTTCGAAACGTTCCAGTCCGCCCATGGTAGACACCGTGGCCTCGAGCCGCTCGACCAGTTCGGGAGTGCGGATAAAGCCGAGGTCGTGGGCGGCCAAGGTCGAGAGGAGCCCCATCCCGATGTTCGTGGGGGACGTCCGGTGGGCGACCCTCGGCGTGGGCGCTTCCTGGAAGTTGTCCGGAGGCAGGCCGTGGTCCTCGGCAGCCATGAAGGTCTCGAAGTAGCGCCAAGTCTTGCGTGCGATGAGACGGAGGAAGCGTCGGTCCTCGGGGCTAAGCAACTGACGCTCGGGCGACACGGGCTGGCTGAGCCAGTAGGCCACCAGCGGCGCGGCCACCCACAAGGCAAGGAGGGGACCGGCCACCGCCAGGCTGGTCGGCCGGGCGGCCGCGATCGTGACAAGGACGATCAGGGCGATGAAAGGGCTGGCCGCCATCTCTAGAAGGAACTGCAACGCGCCGGCCCGGGCGCTGAGGCCGGCGGCCCGGGCAGTGGCGGCGGCCGCCGTCTCCCATTGGAGGAGGCGGCGCTGCGTGATCACGAGGCGAACCAAGGTGAGGGCGATGGCGTGGGCCATCTCGTAGGCGTGGTGGGCGAGGAACGTGATCTGCAGGAGCGTCTGGGCGCCGGCGGTCTTCACGTCCTCGCCCAGAATCCGCAGGAACACCGCCAAGGGTTGCTGGGGGGCGGGGCCGGCGCCGACCTGGACGGCCAGCGGGTATAGTGGGAACGCGATCGCAGCGAGAACGCCGAGGGTCCAGGCCAAGGGGTCTCCCGGCAGCACCAGCCAGGCCAGAGCGAGCAAGGCGACGGTGGCGGGGGCCACCAGCGTGCGCCTTAGGTTGTCGAAGATCTTCCAGCGGGAAATGACGGGGAGGCGGTTGCGCTCCAGGCCCTCGCGGGTCGGGACCAAGGGGAACAGCCAGAAGAGGATCTGCCAGTCGCCGCGCGTCCACCGGTGCTGGCGCCGGGCATGAGCGAGCACGCTCGCGGGGTAATCGTCGACCACCTCCACGTCCGTCACCAAGGCGGCCCGGGCGTGCAGGCCCTCGAAGAGGTCGTGGGACAGGAGGGCGTTCTCGGGGATCCGGCCTTCTAGAGCGGCCATGAAGGCGTCTACGTCATAGAGGCCCTTGCCCGTGAAGATCCCCTCCTTGAACAGGTCCTGGTAGGTGTCCGAGACTGCGGTGGTGTAAGGATCGACGCCCGTGTGCCCGGCGTACACGCGGGCGAACAGCGACCCGGCGGCGCTCGCCATCGTCACGCTGACCCGGGGCTGCAAGATCCCGTAGCCCTCGGTGACGCGGCGCAGGCGAGGATCGAAGGAGGGACGGTTCAGGGGGTGGGCGATGATGCCGATGAGCTTCCGAGCCGCGTGCAGGGGAAGCCGGGTATCGCTGTCCAGCGTGAGGCAGTAGCGGACGCTGGGCAACACCTCCGGGTCGCCCACGTGGAGGCGGAAGCTCGTGTCCTTAGCCCCCCGCAGCAGGCGGTTGAACTCTTCGAGCTTCCCGCGCTTGCGCTCCCACCCGATCCACGAGCCCTCGCCGGGGTTCCACTGACGCGCACGATGGAACAGGTGGAACCGGTCGGTGCGCCCCTGGCCGAGGCGGGCGTTCAAGTCGACGACGCCAGCGCGGGCGGCGTCCAGGATCTCGTCGTCTGCCGGCATCTCGGCCGTGGGGGCGTCGGCGAAATCGCCGAGGATGGCGAAGTGTATGCGCGGGTCGACGTTCCCCAGGGCCAGGACCTCCACATGCTCCAGCAGCTCGACCACCCCGGCCACGCTCGTGAGCAGCGTGGGGACGACAACCATGGTCCGCGCGTCCTCGGGGACCCCGGCCTGGAAGTCGAGGCGGGGGAGGCGCCGTGGCGGTACGAGGTGCGCGGCCAGGCGCTGGACGAGGGCGATGGCGAACTCGCTGGCCGGCACGAGGAGGAGCGCTGCGGTCGAGGCCTGCGCCCACCGGGCGCCGCCCTCGGCCTGGACGTACGCGACGGCCAGGGCCAGCAGGGCGGCGGTGACGAGTCCGATCGACCCAAGGTAGAAACTGGTGGCGTGGGCGAACATGAAGCGCCGTGCGCGGTTCGCGAGGCGCGGCCGGTAGGCCACGTCGGTTTCGAGGTCGCGTCGGCCCTTCCCGATCAGGTGGTAGCCCACGTGGGCAGCGCGGTCGTGGGCCGAGCTCAGTTCGGCGGCCTGGCGGGCGCTCTCCACGGTGCGAAGGGCCACACGGAGCTGGGCCTCCCCGGTGGCCTCGGCCAGTTCCTCCACCGCCTGCCGGTAGCGGTCCCGGCTGAGGAAGTCCATGCTCCCGTAGACGCCGGCCGGGTCGCGTTGCAGGACCTGTTCGGTCAAGCTGACGTTCTCGAAATACCGCATCCAGTCCAGAGTGGAGCACAGCCGCAGGCTGGTGATGGCGTTGGCCACGGAGACCTGCCCCGCGGCCTGGCGTTGGTGCTCCGTCCGGATCGAATCCTCCGCCGTCATGCCCTGGGCGGCGAGGCGTTCCTCGACGGCCGCGCGCACGGGAGCGACAAGGGGCCCGTACTCGCGCATCCGCTGCAGGAGCCGCACGACGTAGGCCGTGTCCAGGACCTCGGGCAGGGACGGCAGGGGCGCCGCATCCTCGGCGCCGCCGATCTGGGCCAGATAGCCATCGGCCGTGAGACGCGCGTCCCGGCCCTGGAGCGCTTCGTCCGCCAGCCGCCTCAGGTTCTCGATGAGGGCGAGCTTGACCATGCTGGGCCAAGCCCACAGCTCGCCGATGGTGAGGGGAGCCACAGTCTGGTAGGCGGCCATGAAGCGCACGAGCTGTTGTCGATCCAGGCGGCCGTCGGTGTGGCGGATCAGCTCCAGGGCCATGGCGTAGACCCGCGCGACGCCGGCCATCTCCCGCGAGGCCAGCTTGGGCAGGTCCAAGTAATACTGCCGCGGAAGGTCGTGCCGGATGCCCCGGATCTCGGCCTCGATGAGGTGAAAGTTGTCGAGGAGCCATTCCGCCGCCGGGGGGACGAACTCGCCGCCGTGGACATCGTCGGCCAGGACGCGATAGGCCTTGCGCAGCACCCGGGCGTTGTCCTCCAGGCGCGAGAAGAATGGGCGGGCCTTGCGGCGCGGATCCCGGGCCAGAGTGAAGCTGGCGGCGAGGGCCCTGCCCCGTTCCTCCAGGCGCTCGATGCTGAGGAGCTCAGCGCGGAGAGGCTTCTCGGCTTCCGGGCGGCGGCCGCCCCCGAACGGGCGGAGCAGCAGCCTCAGGGCGTCAGCCAAGGCGACCTGCCCATGGTGCCACGGCAAGCTTCACGGCGCGGCGTTCTCATCGCGTGGTTTCGTCCCTCCGGATGTCGCGGGTCCGCGTCGTCTTGGGCGCGGGAAGCGTACCGCTCCCCGCAAGTGTCAGTTGCTACTGGAGAGCCGGAAGCCAGCTTCGGCGCCGGACGGCGCGAGCTGCGGGCGCTGGACCGCCTTGCGGACGTCGGTAGAGGATGGTGGCTTCGCTGGTCTCCGGCTCGGGCTCGGGCGGCTTGGTCGTGACGCAGAGATCCAACAGCTGACGGATTACCGCGCGAGCCCGAGCCTCGGTCCAGTGCTGCCCGCGACAGTAATCGACGACCACTCGAGCTGCAACGACTAGTAGCAGTCGATCGCCGGTCGCCTGCGAAACGTGGGCGCAGACCGCGGATTTTGCGTGGCGGGGTGCCCCACGGCCCTGGTGCAACTCTTCGGCGTCCTTGCTCATGAACAACAACCCGTCGATGTGGCGTCCAAAGGCGACCAGCTCGTGCGCTTCGCGTGCGAGGAGTTCGCCCGCTTCGCGCGCATTCAGTCCAGCGAGCAGCGCGGGCCGACCCTGAGGGCGCCTTCTGGGCATCAGGAAGCGCCGGCCGTCGGGCATCTCGACTTCGACCTGCGCGTCCTTCGGTAACAGCGTGGCGAAGAGGCTTTCGAATTGCCGTCGTGGCGCGATGACGTGATCCACGGGATTCGCCGGGAGCGACGAGGGAACGACGCTGCCACCCACTCCCCGCACCGTGCCGGGAATCGTGCGGAGCATGAACCACGGATCACGCGACGCGAGCCAGGTCAGGTAGATGCGGCGCTCGACAACCTCGCCTGGCCAGAAGTCCAGGCAGGCGACTGCTGCGAGAGCTAGGAGTTCCCGCATCCGGGACCTCGTGGCGTACCGTTGACACTCCATGCATTTGGAGAATTGACGCGAGTTTTTCGGGGACTCGGAAAGGAGCATCGTATCTTCAGCGGTGGGCATAACAGAATCTACTCGATGCCGAAGACGACGGCTGTCGCTACTCGTCCTCCAGCAACCGCTGCATGGCCTGGTTCGCCTCCACCTGGCACTGCCACCACGCCGTGACGATCCCGCACTCCAGCGCCGGATGAGGGAGACTGATGAAACAGTCGGCCGTGCCGACGTGTGTCAGCAGGCCTTCAATGCTCCGTCTGTGCTCGGTAACCATGTCGCCGCCGGACGAGAGGGCGACCAACCAGGCCGCCCTCCTCCCCCTTAGGTTAGGCCTTTAACGCCTTCTGTGCCGTCACTTCCACCGTGATCAGATGGGGCTTGGCCGTCTCCGCCTTCGGCAGCGTGATCGTCAGCACGCCGAGGTCGTAGGTCGCCTTGATCTTGTTGGGATCGATCGAGGCCGACAACCTGAATGTCCGCTCGAAGGCGCCATAGGTCCGCTCATAGCGATGGACCTTCTCGGCCTTCTCTTCCGCCACCTGCTCCTTCGTGCCCTTGATCGTCAGCAGGTTGCTCTCCACCGTGATCTTCACGTCCTCGGGCTTCACCCCAGGGACCTCCGCCACCAGGCGGATGACATCGGGCTCCTCGAAAATGTCCACCAACGGCAGCCAGGCGGTGGTCACGGCCTCGGGTACGGGCCATTCAGACGCGCGGAGGGGCTCGTTGAAGGTCCGGCCAATCCGGTGCTCCAGGTGATGCAGCAGATCCAGCATCGGGTCCCTCTGTGTAACACTGAACATATGGCGCCTCCTTAAGGTTATGCGTGAGCCGAGTTCAGTTAACTATTGGCAGTCCTATGGGCTCAAACATGCTTCTATGTACTTTACTTGTCAAGTACAATGGCCTTCTGGGGCCTTCTGGAATCGTATACTTGACAAAGATAGTTAAGCAACCAGCGCGCCCGAACGTGGAAACAGACGTCCTGCCCGTACTGCGCAAGCAGAACGGCTTCAAGGACGAGATCACGTTCCTCGCCGCCGACCGCGCCGAAGCGGTCGCAATCGGTTCGTGGGATCGGAGAGAGAACGCGGACAACTACAGCCGCGACACCTATCCCGAAGTCCTGAAGAGTCTCGCGAAGGTAGTTGAAGGAACGCCCAAGGTTGAAGGTTACGGAGCACACCACCGAGCACACAGAGATCATGGACCGCATCGTCACACATATCGCTACGCGAGAATGTCTCATCACCCAGCCCCATCCGCCGGGGGAATGCGGAGTCGTAGCGGCTCGGCGTCGCTGTCAGGAGGAGGGCGACTCGGCTAAGCGTCGGCAGCGGGACGAGGAGCGGCAGCCATGATCAGGTTGAGCCACACAGACGCGGTCTAAGGAGCGAGTTCCGCTGGGCGCCGCCGCGGCGGGCTGGCTCGAGCCCTCCTAACCCCGGCACCCGCGACCCGCCTGGCCGAGCGCGCGCCCGTCGGGTATATCACCCCCCGAGTATCCGTCCTCTCAGAGGTGCACGATGGTTACTAACGACGCTCCTCACTGGTTTCCCGACCACCGCGAGAGCGAACGCCGTCTCCGGCCCTCGCGGCGCAGCGGCCTGGACCGCCGCTATCAGGACATGACCGCGGCGGTGGAGCGCCGCGGGGCCGGCGAGCGGCGCGTACTGGCCGATCGGCGCAGCTCGACGGAGCGGCGGCCGGAGCGGCGGCACGACGTGACGGCCGAGTGACCTGGCGAGCGGCACGTGAGCCTTCCCCCCCAAAACCTGGCCCGTGTCATCGGCAAGGGGCGGGACCAACGAAATCGCTGACTAACCACTCGAGCTCCTTGCACGCCTGATAAGTGAAACCAGTCACGCGGGAGCATGAGTCCATTGGAGCGAACCGACCCCCTGAACGCTGCTTTCAGGGGGTCGCCTTCTGGTGAGTTGTTGTGAGTGCTCAGGAGTACCGGTGTCGCTGGTATGCTGAGGATATCGACGTTCTGCACCGGGCCTTCACTTGGCGGCGGCCCGTCGGGAGGTTCGGAAAGCCCCAGCAAATACTCATTTGGCGGGCCGAGCGAACGTGTGGGCGCGTCCATAAGCGCTCCGTTCAGAGTGCGCCGTATCCGCCCTCGGGCGACGTCCACGCGGGTTGCGATTGGCGGAAGAAGTCCAGCAGCTGTCGCTCAGTGAGCTCAGCGAGGGATGCGTCGGTACTCTTGGATCCCAGAGGCGAATAGCGAATAAAGCGGCGCTTGCGCTCGGGGCCGGTCCCGAGCTCGAACAGCAACCCAAACTCATCCTTCCCATAAACGGTGACGCGGCCCGTGGGATACACCTTCCAGATCTCGCTGTCCACTACGATGCTGCGTCGCGTCATCAGGCCGAGCGCCTACGGGGGCGTGAATATAACCTGGAGAGTCTTTCGGAGGCTGAGAACCTGCAACCCCAACTGGTCATTCGCGCGCCCGTGACTGCGAGCTTCACCGCGATTGCGCGGGTCAGGCGCCACAGACGGGAGATTGCGCGCTGCTGCTCGAACTCCGCAGGCGCTCGAACCTCGCCCCGCTAGCTGTTGCGACCTGTCTTGGCGAAGAACGTAAGGCAAGTCTGCCGCAATACGGGGCGCCGCCAGCTGCAGATGTGCGTTAAGGCCGCGGAAGGCGATTCAGGGTTCCTTGTGGCCCTGACGATTCATAACGTAAAGATCCTCGTCGCCGAAGAATTCGCCCTTGAATGTTGCGATACAGTTCTTACTGACCTGCTTTGCGTGTTGCATCGCCCGATTTGCCTTTTCCTGCACCTCGCGATCGGTTAAAAAGGAATCTGGGGTGACGAGGCATAGGCCGATGGAGACGGCAATACGCTCGTGGATTCCTTGGAATTCAAGAGAACCGAGCCTCTCTTGGAGGCTTTGCAGAAACTCGCCAGCAACTTTTAGATCCATGTTAGGGAGGAGGAGGAGGTACTCATCGCCGCCGAAGCGATAGGCCCAGCCATGGGAGTAAACGTGAGCCTCGATTGTCCGCATGATCTTTGGCAAGAGATCCCTGTCAACGACGGATTCCGTGTACCGGGTGTTGAGGGCCTTGAAGTCGTCGATGTCCGTGAAGGCCACAGCGACACTTATGTCACGAAGCCAGCTCTCAATCCGACAACGACGTAGCGCTGGCAGAAAGCTCGCGGGGGACAGGAGTATCCGGAACTTGTCGTCATAGTCAGAGCCACGTAGGTCAGGCGCGGCGGGCATAACCTGATACGTATCCCGAGGTGTCAAGAAATCGGTTAACCGGGGCAGGCGACTTGGTCGAGTGTTTTGGAACCACTCCTCCGACATTAAACGCCTGACGGGCTCTGACTGGGCCTCCAGTGCGTCGCGGATCTCTGAGCTAGTGGTCTTCAAACGGATCTCTTCGTGTTTTTCCGCCAAATGCTGGCGCTGGTAGAGCAGGATCCGCTTAAGCAACGGCGCGTGCCTATCGTCGATGCCGATGGATTGGTCGAGCTGTCTGCCGAACTCGTTTTCCAGCTCGTTCATGTCAGCATAGAGGGTGCTCAGGGCAGCTGGGATTATACCGCCAGTGGCTTTCTGCACCGGCTCGAGCAACCACTCCTGAAACCAGGTGCGAAGGTCGGACGCGTAATGATTGAGGCGAGCTCGATCCTGGGGATCGAAGGATGGCATTTAGCTGAACTCCTCAGCGCGGTTTCTCGAGCGGAGGCAACGTAACGTAAGGCAGTCGGCGCCCTTACTATATACCAGGAATTTGCGTTAATCGTCCTAGTGCACCGCGATGGTCGGCGGGCTCCGCGTCCTGCCTGCCTGGCGCCGCGGCTTCTCCAAACAACCCCGCATATCGCCTGGGAGCTAGGCTTCTTCTCTGAATCCGCGGCTGGTGGCAAAACTGGTGGCAGACTCAGCGGCAAAGAGAGGGATTCCTTCAGACTGGCAACGAATCCGCCTCCTCACTCAAGCCGAGCTGGAACGACTGCTTAGGACTGCGCGGGACTGTCAAGGAAAACGGCGGAGGCCCTTTGCAGACCTCTGCCTTACCACTTGGCTACGGCGCCGAGAGAGGTCGTAACTTCGCACCGGCGTTCGCGTTTCTCAACCCTGAGGGCGCGCGTGCCCCGTCTATTGACCGGCCGCGCGCGCCAGAGTCTCCACCACGGCGATGTTTGGCAGCAGCGCCGGGGGCACGCCGTGCCGGTCCTTCAGGTACGCGGGACTGTTGTAGGAGAGCCAGACCCTCCCCTGCACATCCTCCCAGACCAAAATCTTCAGCGGCAGGTCGATGGCGACGCTCGGCGCGGCAAGCATCAGCGGCGTGCCGGCCTTCGGGTCGCCGAAGATCAGGAGCCTGGTCGGTCGCATCGTCATTCCGATCTTCGCCGCCTCCCCGCTGTGGTCTACCAGCGCGAATAGCGTGGCGCCCTTGTCGTGCAGCAGCGCCGTGAGCCTGTCCACCGTCTGCTCGACGGAGTGTTGGCTCCGTGCGTCGATAATCCCGTGGTCCGTGTCTGGCGTCATTGTGGAACCGCCCCCGGTCGCCAGTCGACCTGCGTCTGCACCACCGGCCCGGGCTGAGCCGGCGTGCCCGCCGCGATCACCAGGTAGCGGCGCTCCGCAGGCGTTGAAGCCCGCACGAGCTGCCGGATCGGGCCGATCGCGTCGACGACGGCCGCTCCCGCCGGGTTGGTGGTGAATGCCGCGAGCGGCTCGAGCGGGCCACCCTCACCCCCACCCTCACCCCCGTCCCGGCGTCGCGCCAGCGCGAGCACGTACGGCTTACCGGGCTCGAGTCCGGTCACCGCGGCCTGCAGCACCTGAATGAGTCCCTGATCGAACAGCGACACGCTCGTGGGCTCGCCGCCGCCGGGCGCCGCGAGGGTAATGTGGGCCGCTGATCCGGCGACGCCGAGGGGTTGGAGACCTTCTGTTCCAGCGCCGGTCGGAACGGCGTCGGACACGTAGATCACCGCCTGCGGCGCTTGCCCGATCGGAATCGTCGCGACCACCTGATTGGTCAGCGTGTTGATGGCGACCAGTCGGTCGTCGTTCTCCAATCCCACGTAGACCCGGGTGCCGTCGCCCGAGTCCCACACGCCATGGGGCAGCGCCCCGACCCGGATCGTCGTCACCTTGGAGAAATCGTCGGTCCGGAAGACCTGGACCTGGTTTAAGCCCCCGACGGTCACGTACGCGAACGTGCCGTTCGAATTCCGCACGATCTTCACGTGGTTCGTGATCGGTCCGGTCGCAAGAGTCTTCAGCACCGCGAACGGCGGGCGCCCGCTGAAGACCATGGTCTTGCCGACGTCCTTCAGCGTGAGCCAGACCTGCCCACCGTCCGGAGTGACCGCGATGTTGGGGCAGAACGGAGTCTCCTGGGGGATCCGGCCCACGATCTGATGATCCTTCACCGTGATCACCACCGTCTCAGGGGTGAAGGAGGAGCAGACGTACCCGTACTGGCCGTCGGGGGAGAAAATCTGCATGCCCGGTCCGCCGGGCACGACGATCCGGGTCCTCTCTTCGTAGGTGTGAGCGTCCAGGACGGCGACATAGTTCTCGCCCCGCACCGTGACCCATACCTCGGAGCCGTCCGGGGTGAAGAACGCCTCGTGCGGCGAGCGACCGACGTACGTGATGTGCTTTACGGCATTGGTCGCAGTCTCGATGAATGTCACGGAATTCGAGCCGATCGAGACCACCACGATGGTGCGGTGATCGGGCGAGAACCCCAGGCCATGTACCAGCACCTGCCCGCGGTACAAGGGGCTGAAATTGCCGGGCGACGGATCGCCCAGCCGAATCACGCCGACGAGCCGGTTGTCTGCGGGATCGCTCACGGAAACGGTGTTCGAGAACTGCTCCGCCGCATACACACGGTCGCTGTGACTGACGGGACCTCCCTGGCCCGCCAGGTGGCGCCCGGCGGTGAAGGCAGTGGACGCGACGAACGCGGCGATGCCGACGATGCGTGTCATGGCAGCGCCAGCCGCATCGCCGCGATCTCCTGCTGCTGCGTCACGACGATCTCCTGCGCCATGCGCCGCAGCTGCTCATTCTTGCCGTAACGGAGCTCGGCTTTCGCCATGGCGATGGCGCTCTCGTGATGCGGGATCATCATGGCGACGAAATCACGGTCCACATCACCGGAGGGCTGGATGGCCATGGCCTTCATCATCTGCTCCATTGCGGCACCGCTGGCGGCGATGAACGGCTCGTCCTCAGCGCCGCCAGTCCGTCGTACCGCGGAATCGCCCGCCGCGCGCGTGCAACCCACGACCGCCGCGGCGAGACTGATGGCCAAGAAGAGTCCATTGGTGCAAGTCATTGTTGTCTCCCCAGTCATAAGTGGCTTCGGGGCCGCCCCTGGCCCCAGGATTCGTGCTTCGCGCTCATCGTGCGCTCGCCACGCGTACGCGCGCTCCATCACGCAGATCGTCGGCGGGATTGACCACCACCATGCTGCCGTCCGCGAGCCCACCCGTAACCTCGATCCAGCTGCCGAGATCGCGGCCGATGGTCACCGTCTGGTAGTGCGCCGTCGAATCGGGCGCGACGGTCACGACCTGAGGTGGGCCGTCGCGGATCACCAGGGCCGTGGCGGGGACGCGCAACGGGGGCGAACCGACGCCGAGCGCGAGCTGCACCTGCGCGTACATCCCCGGCAGGAAAACGCCCGTGGGATTCGCCACGCGCACCTCCGTGAGCAGCGTCCGGGCCGCGGGGTCGAGTGATCCCGCGGTGCGAGCGACGCGCCCGCGCAGCGTGTCGCCGGGGAGCGCGGGAACCGTAACGACCGCGTGCTTCCCGATCGCGACCACCGCGGCGTAGTCCTCGGGCACGGTCACGTACACGCTGAGCGTGTCGGTCTGGGCGATCGTGAACAGGCTTCCCAGCGCGCTCCCGGTTCCCGCCGGCAACGTCGCGCTCACGCCGCCCGCCGGTCCGACGAGCGCCCCGAGGTCCACATTGCGCGCCGTTATCACGCCGGCGAACGGAGCGACCACCCGCTCGTACGCCTGCAGCTGCACCAGGCGCTGCAGGTTGGCCTCGGCACTGTTCAAGCTCGCCACCGCCCCGTCGAAGGCGGCCTGCATCTGATCGAGCTCCTGGGCCGTCACCGCGCTGTCGACGGCGAGCGCCCGCCAGCGCGCCAGGTTGGCCCGCGCGAGCTCCAGCGCCGCTCGCATCTGAGCGACCGCCCCCCGCGCTTGCACCACTTGCTGATCGAGGTCGGGGGCGTCGATGTCAGCGAGGAGCTGGCCCGCCCGCACACGACTGCCGATATCGACCAGGCGCCGGCGCACGTAGCCGGGGGTGCGGGCGTAGAGGGCGGCGGTCTGCACCGCGGTGAGGGCACCGGGAAGGCTGACGCTCGACGGGCTCGTATCACGCGTCACCGTGGTCACGCTCACGCTGGGCAGCGTGACACCCACGGCGGTGGCGGCGGCCGTGAGCCGGTGCTGCTGCGCCACCCGCGGCACGATCCCCATCAGCAGGAGCGCCGCCACCACGCCCCCGGCGATCCCGCCCCCGAGCCATTTGACCCCCCGCCGTCGCGACGATGTGGCGGCGGGTCGCTGATGGCCCTTCCTGGCGTGGAGCTGTACCACGGTTTCCGGTGCGGCGCTCATGCGTGTCCCTCCGGGAGAACGATCGGTGGTGTAGGCGGTCCGACGCGCAGGATGCTGTATAGCACCGGCACGACCACCAGGGTGAAGCATGTGGCGACGAGCAGGCCGCCGATCACCGCGCGGCCGAGCGGGGCGTTCTGCTCGCCACCTTCGCCCAGGCCAAGCGCCATCGGCAGCATCCCGATGATCATCGCGAGCGCCGTCATGCAGACGGGCCGCAGCCGCACCGAACCGGCCTCCAGAGCCGCCTCGAGGGCAGAGCGTCCTTCCCGCCGCAGGTCGTCCGCGAAGGTGATCAGCAGGACGCTGTTGGCGGTGGCGACACCCAGGGACATAATGCTCCCCATCAATGACGGCACATTGAACGTGGTCTGCGTAACGAACAGCATCCACACGATCCCGCAGAGCGCGCCGGGCAACCCCATCACGATCACCAGCGGATCGAGCCACGACTGAAAGTTGATGACGAGCAGCAGGTACACGAGCACCATCGCGAACAGCACCCCCAACCCCAGCCCGACGAACGATGACCGCATGCTGGCGACCTGGCCGCGCGCCACGATGTGCGTCCCCTTCGGCAGGGACGGAGCCATCTTGGCTACCACGCGATCCACATCGCTCGCCACACCGCCCAGGTCCCGGTCGTCCACGGCCGCATACACGTCCGACACCGGTTGCGTGTTGTAGTGATTCACCACGGCGAACGAGGTGGTGCGGATCGGCGTTGCCAGATTGCCGAACAGCTGCGGCGTGGCGAGTCCCGGCGCCGTGACCGGCGTATTAGTCAGCGCGTCCAGCGCGTTGATCTTGGAGAGCGGCGTGCGGACGGCCACGCTATAGCTCACCCCGTTCTGTGGGTTGAGCCAGAAGTTCGGCGCGGTCTGCCCGCTGGAGGAGAGCGAGATGAGCAGATTGCTCGCCACCTGGCGCTGCGTGAGGCCGACTTGCTGCGCCCGGATCCGGTCCACGGAGAAGAGAAACTCCGGCATGTTGACCACCTGCTGCACCCGGACGTCGACGGCGCCGGGGATGCGCCGCAGCTCGGCGGCCAGGCGGACGGCGACATCGTAGTCGGCCCTCTTGTCCTGTCCCACGACCTGAACATCGATCGGGGCCGGCAGACCAAGGTTGAGCACCTGGTTCACGATGTCGGCGGGCAGAAAGAAGAACGTCACGCCGGGGAACTCGGTCGGGAGCGTCGCGCGCAGCCGCCGCACGTACTCGAACGTCGAGGTGCGGCGCGTTGGCGCGAGCTGGACCACCAGATCGGCGTCCGCCGCGTTCAGCGTGGCGACGCCACCCGTAGCCAGATTGATCGCGTTACGATTGATGCCGATGTTGTCGAGGATCAGCCCCAGCTCGGCCGCGGGGATCACGCGCCGAATGGCCCGTTCCACACCGGCCGCGATGAGCTCGGTCTCTTCGACCCGCATTCCAGCGGGCGCCCGCAGGTGCAGCTGGAAGGCACCGGCGTCGGTGGTCGGAAAGAAGTCCTGCCCTATGAACGGGACCAGGGCGAGCGAGAGCGCGGCGAACGCGCCGACGGCGCCGAGCAGCGGGCGCCGGCGTCCGAGCGCCCACGTGAGGACACGCTGGTAGGCGGTGCGGAATCGCTCGAAACCGGCCTCGAACCGCGCGCTCACCCGCTCGATCACTCCCGGCGCCGCCGTCCGGCCCGCCGCGAGACGGTGCGCGTCGGCGGCCAGGAGATAGTGGGCCATGGTGGGCACGATGGTCCGCGACAGGACGTACGAGGCGAGCACGGCGAACACGACTGCCATCGCGAGCGGTCGGAACAGCGCGGCAGCGGGACCGGTCAGGAAGAACATCGGCACGAATACGATCGAGATGGAGATCGTGGAAACGAACGCCGGAGTCGCGATCTGGGCGGCCCCATCCATGATGGCCGGCAGAATCTCCTTCCCCTGCTCCATGTTCAGGTTGATGTTCTCGATTGTGACGGTCGCATCGTCCACCAGAATCCCGACGGCGAGCGCCAACCCGCTCAGCGTCATCACGTTGAGCGTCTGCCCCAGGGCGGCAAGGCCGATGATCGAGCACAGCACCGCGAGCGGGATCGATGTCGCGATGATGAGCGTGCTGCGCCAGCTTCCCAGGAACAGGAGGATCATCAGGGCCGTGAGGCAAGCCGCGATGACGGCTTCACGGATGACCCCCGAGATCGAGGCCCGCACGAACAGCGACTGATCCACGAGCAGCTGAATGTCGAGCGACGCCGGCAGCGCGGGCTTGAGCGCCGCGAGCAGGGCCTTCACGCGGTTGACCACGGCGAGGCTCGAGGCGCTGCCGTTCTTGAGCACGCTCATGTAGGTCCCGTGCTGGCCATTCTGCCGCACGATGTTGGTCTGGACGCCGGCACCGTCGCGCACATACGCGACGTCGCGGATGTACACCATCGCCCCGTTGACCTGTTTGATCGGCATGTCGTTGAGCTGCTCGACGACCTCGGGGCTCGAATTCAAGCGCACGCTGTATTCCCGGCTGCCCAGGCGCGCCGACCCGGCGGGCAAAATCACGTTCTCCGCGTTGATGGCGGCGCTCACGTCGGAGGGCGAGAGCCCCTTTGCATACAACCGTGCCAAATCGAGATCCACGTTGATCAGCCGGGGCGCCCCCCCGTAGGGGAACGGGATGGTCGAGCCCTGCGCCGTCGCGAGCGGCGTGCGGACGAAGTTGGACACGTAGTCGTTCAAGTTGGCTTGCGACATCGTGCTCGAGCCCACGCCGATCTGGAGGATCGGGACGTCGGTCGCGTTGAACCGGAGGATGATAGGCGGCGTGATCCCCGGGGGCAGAATCCGCGTGTTGCTCTGCGACGCCGCGGTGAGCTCGGCAATGCCCGTCGCGACGTCCGCGGTGGGCTGGAAAAACACCTTGATCACCGCGACGCCGTCGAGCGACTGCGACTCGATGTGCTCGATGTCGTTGACGGTCGCCGAGTACGACCGCTCGACGATCGTGACGACGCGCTGCTCCATCTCTTCGGGCGACATCCCCTGGTACTGCCAGATCACGGTAGCGACCGGCAGCGGGATCGCAGGGAAGATGTCCACCGGCGTCGTCATGATCGCTACCAGCCCGGCGATGAGGACGAGGAGGGCCCCGCAGATGAAGGTGTAGGGGCGCCGCAGCGCGACACGAACGATCCACATCATGGCTCGAGCCTCACAGGTCCCGTCCCAGCAGCGCCTCGAGCGAAGCCCGGGCGATCTGGTGCGTGAAACGCGCGCTGACGAGCGCAAGGTCTGATTGCACCAGGGCGGTCTGGGACGTGAGCACGTCCAGGATCGTCGCGATGCCGGCGCGATACCGCGCCTGGATCACCCGCAGCTCCTCGGTCGCGAGCCGCACCGATTCGCGCGAGAGGGCGATGTCCTGCTCGGCGACGCGCAGGCTGCCGAGCAGCCGCTGTGACTCCGCACGGACGAAGCGCTTGGTATCCGCCGAGGTAGCGGTCGCTACTTCGGCGGCGACCTTCGCCTGCGTGACGGACGCCTCGCGCACGAACCCGTTGAACAGCGGGAACGAGGTGCTGACCGCGACGATCCACCCCGACCGCAGCGCTCCGGTGACGCGCCCGTCGTTCGACCAGTTGTAGCCGGCGCCGAGCGAAATCGTGGGGAGGTACTGAGTCTCCGAGGCGCGGACGGCCGCGGCGCCGGCGCTCGCCAGCGCTTGGGCGTTGACCACCGCCGGTGCGGCCGCCGGCGCCAGCGCGAGCACGCCCGAGTCGCTGAGCGCGAGGGGGACGGGCTCGAGCGCGGTGAGCGCGTCGCCATCCACCGGGCCGTCGGCGCCGACGAGCCGGCCGAGCGCCGCGGTCGTCATCCCCAGCGTGTCCCGGGCGGCGAGCCATTGGCGTCGCGCCGTCGACGCCGCCAGCTGTGCGAGCAGCACGTCGGCCCGCGTGGCCGTGCCCGCGGCGAGACGGTCGCGGGCGTAGCCGAGGCCGAGCTCGGCTTGCGCGATGGATTCCTCCGCCACGCGAACGAGCTCGTGCGCCCGCAGCACCTCGAAATAACCCCGTCTGGCGAGCAGGATCGTGGCGTAGCGTTGCTGCACGAGCCCGGCATCGGCGGCCTGGCTGATCGCGTCGGCTTGGCTTCGTTGCGCGCCGCGGCGGCCGCCCGTGAAGACGTCAACCGCCGCCGCGATTCCGGCGCCGTACGCGTTCACCGTGCTCGGTTGCGCGAGGGACGTCAGCCCGGCGCTCGCAAGCGATTGATCGGTCCAACCCGCGCTGGAATTGAGGGCGACACTCGGGAGATACGCCCCTAGGGTCACGCGCCGCAGGGCGGCCGCGTCTCGTACCGCGCCCTGCGCGCTGGCCACGCCCGGGCTGTACGCCAGGGTCCGCGCAACCACCGCCTCGAGCGGCAGGCGGGGCCCGAGCCCGGACGTATCCGGCGCCTGGCTCAGACCGACGCCGGGAAGGCACGAGCCTAGGACGACGACCAGCGCGAGCCGCTTCACGGCCGGACCGGTCCTGTGCCCGCGCCCGTGCGCGCGATAGCAGCGGCAACGTCGTCCAGGTCGGCATCGGTCAGCTCGAGACTCGCAGCGCCGATCCAGCCGTCTACCTGAGCCGGGGAGCGCGCGCCGACGATCGCACCAGTCACGCCCGGCCAGGCGAGCGTCCAGGCCACCGCCACTGCGGCCACCGTCACGCCGTGACGCTCGGCGATGGGCCGCAACGCGTCCGCCAGGGCGACATTGCGGCGCAGTCCAAGGCCCGTAAAGTCGGGAGAGCGATAGCGCCAGTCGTCCGCACCCAGCGCGGCGGCCCGCTCGAGGCTGAACGCGCCCGTCAGGAGGCCCGACTGCATCGGGCTGTAGACGATGACCCCCGTGCGGTGTGCAGCACACCAGGGAAGCTCCGCGGCCGCAACTTCCCGGCGGATCGCCGAAAACGGCGGCTGCAGGGTGTCCACATGCCCGAGGCGCTCGGCCGCGTCGAGCTGCGCCACGTTGTGATTGGAGAGCCCGACCGCGCGGACCTTCCCTTCTTCTTTCAGCTGCAACAGGGTCCCCCAGTAGTCTTCGAGCGCGGTGCCGTCCTCGGCAGGCCAATGCATCTGGTACAAATCGATGCGCTCGACATCGAGCCGGCGGAGTGAGGCCTCGACCTCGCGGCGCAGGCTCAACGGGTCCCCGATCCGGCGGGGCGTGGCGGCGCGGTCGCGCTCGTCCCACACGAGGCCGGCCTTGGTGAAGACGTATGGCCGGTCGTCGAGCGGGATGTCGCGCAGCGCGCGGGCGACGATCTCCTCTGAGTG
>DATNOH010000061.1:0-12949 GCA_035601435.1 Gemmatimonadales bacterium
GAGCTGGACCGCGCGGGCCAGGTGTACTTCGTGCACAATCGCATCGAGACGATCGACACGATCGCGGAGCGGGTCCGGGCGCTGGCGCCGCCACGAGCGCGCATCGCGGTGGCCCACGGGAAGCAGAAGGAGGCCGAGCTCGACGCCGTGATGGCGCGGTTCGTCCGGGGCGAGGTGGACATCCTCGTGTCCACGATGATCGTCGAGTCCGGGCTCGACGTGCCGAACGCCAATACGATGATCGTCAACCGCGCGGACCAGCTGGGACTGGCACAGCTGTATCAGCTGCGCGGGCGGGTGGGGCGGAGTCACCGGCGCGCGTACTGCTATCTGCTCGTCCCCGATCTGGTCGACGCCGACGCGGAAGAGCGGCTCCGCGTGCTGGAGCATCATACCGATCTCGGGTCGGGCTACCGGATCGCGCTGCGCGATCTCGAGCTGCGCGGTGCCGGCAATCTGCTGGGCGGCGCGCAGTCGGGCCACGCGCAGGCGGTCGGATTCGACACCTACCTCCGCTGGCTCCAGGAAACCGTCGAAGCCCTCAAATCGGGGAAGGGCGATGAGGGACAGCGCTCGCGCGTGCCCCCCGAAGTGATCCTGGACCTGCCGGCGCACCTCTCCGACGCCTACGTGCCGGATGAGGCGGTGAAGCTGGACCTGTACCGGCGGCTGGCGCGGGCCGAGGCGCCTAGCGAGATTCAAGTCGTGCGCGAGGAATTACGCGATCGCTTCGGGCCGCTCCCCGACGACGCGCAACGCTTGCTCCTCGTCTCCGAGCTCCGCGCACTCGGCGCCCGCATCGGCCTGGAGATGGTCCTGGTGAAGGGCGACGAGGCGCGGCTCACGTTTGCGCGGGACGCGAGCCCGCGGCTGGCCGGCCTGACGGCGGCGCTCGACATGGTGCAGTTCGAGGCCGAGGTCCGGCGGGCGGCACCGCTCTCCCTGCGACTCCGTCGACTCGGCGGAGAGCCCATTGGGTCGGGGCTCGTCCGAGCTCTCACCGCGGTTCTCGCGGACGCTCACCTTTAAGGAGTTGGCATGGTGCGGTTGGGTCTGATCGTCATGGTCCTCGCGCTGGCGGGGTGCTCCGCTGTGCGGGACGCGGTTTCGGCGAACGCCAAGGTCGCCGGCACGGCCGCGGGGCAGACCCTGACGGTCGACCGGCTGGCGCAGGTGGTCGGACGCGCCCAGCGCATCCCCATCCAGCCCGACGTCCTCACCGGCGTGGCGAACGTGTACCTGGACTACGCACTGTTCGCCGCCCAGCTGGGTCGGGGACGCGACATGCACGATTCGGCCCTGGTGCTCGCCTCACAGTGGCCGGTAGCGGCGCAGCTCAAGTGGGAGCGCTATCACGGTAAGTTGATCGCGACGCGCGGCAAACTCAGCCGCGCCCAGGCGGATTCGGCGTTCGAGGCAGGCAACGTGCGAATGTTCCAGCACATCTTGATCCGGATTCCTCAGAGCGCCGTGCCGATGGTGGAGCAGCAAAAAGAGAAGGAGGCCAAGGCAGTCCTGGTGCAGGCCGTGGCCAAGCGCGGGCTCAACTTCGCGCAGCTCGCCCGTCGCTACTCGGAGGACCCGGGCACGAAGACGAAGGGCGGCTATCTCCCCGCGACGCCGCGTGGGCAGTTCGTTCCCGCCTTCGACAGTGCCGCGTGGCTGCTCCCGCAGGGCGCGATGACGGCCGTAGTCCGGACACCGTTCGGCTTCCACATCATTCGCCGGCCGCCGCTCGCGGAGGTGCGCGACTCCTTCCACGCCGATCTCGAGAACGTGCGCTCCGCCCGGTTCGACTCGCTGTATCTGGACAGCCTCGCGAACCAGCGGCAGCTCAAGGTCGTATCGGGCGCGCCGGCGCTGGTGCGCCAGGCGGTGCCACAGATCGCGTCGGCCCGAAGCGACACCCGGACCCTGGCTACGTACAAGGGAGGCGCGTTCCAGGTGAAAGACCTGGCGCGGTGGCTCCTGGCACTCGACCCGAACGACGTGCGCGGGATCGCCACGGCGAGCGACGCGCAGCTGAACCAGTTCCTCAAGCTGCTCGCGCAGCGTGAAATGCTGCTGAGCGAAGTGGACAAGGTCGGTGTGCAGCTCGACCCGGCCGACTGGCGGCAGCTGCGCGCAACGCACGACTCGGCCGTGGCGCGGCTGGAGGGCCTGCTCGGTGTATCGCCGCAGCTGCTGCAGGACTCCGCCATGACTCCCGCCGCGCGCGTGCAGCTGGCGATGGCCCACGTCGACCACTACGTGGACCGAGCGGTCACCCAGGGGACGGCGCCGTTCTTCCCGGTTCCGCCGTTCCTGGCCGGGGCGCTGCGCCAGGGCCAGGCCTGGTCGCTCAACGAAGCGGGAATCGCGCGCGCCCTGGAGAGCGCCAAGGCCATCCGGGCCGCGGACACCACGATACACCCCCCCCAGCCCACGGGCTTGAAACGGGCGCCCGGCCCACCGCCTATCGCGGCGGAGAGTGCCGGCCGGCGGGCGCCGCGTTGACCATGCGCGCACTCCTCCTGGCCTCTGTCGTGGCGGCGCTGGCCGCTCTGCCTCGGTTGACGCCCTGCGCCGCGGCGCAGGGCCGGGCGGCGACCGACCGCCCCGTAGACCGCATCGTGGCGATCATCGGCACCAAGCCGATCCTCGCGTCGCAGGTGGAGGAGCAGCTCGTCCTGGCGCAGTCGCAGGGCGCGAAGGTCCCCGAGGACTCCGCGGCCCGGGACGCCGCCCGACGGCAGATCCTATCGCAGATGGTGGACGAAGAGCTGCTAGTGCAGCAGGCGGAGCGGGACACCACCATCAAGGTGACGGACCAGGAAGTGCAGGATGCGGTCGAGCAAACCGTGCAGAACGTCCGCAAGCAGTTCACCTCGACTCCGGAATTCCAGGCGCAGCTGCGCGCCGCGGGCTTCGTGTCCGAGGAGGAGTGGCGCCGTTGGCTGGCCGACCAACAGCGGCGCTCGATCCTGCAGCAGCGGCTTATCGAGGGACTGAAGCAGAAAGGGAAGCTGCGGCCGATTCCGCCGTCGGACGCCGAGATGCGGGCGTTCTGGGAGTCGAACCGGGCGCAGCAGCCCAAGCGGCCGGCGGCCATCTCCTTCCGCCAGATCGTGATCGTGCCGAAAGCGGACTCGGCGGCGAGCGCCCGTGCGCTGCAGCTGGGGGACTCCCTCGTCGCGGCGCTGCGGCGGGCCGGCGGGGCCCGGTTTGCCGACGTCGCGAAGCAGTACTCGGCGGACAGCGTCTCTCGGGAGCAGGGCGGCGCGCTGGGGTGGTTCCGTCGCGGCGTGATGGTCAAGGAGTTCGAGGACGTCGCGTTCCGTCTGAGGCCGGGCGCCATCTCCGATGTCGTACGCACCGAGTTCGGCTTCCACATCATCCAGGTGGAGCGCGCGCAGCCGGCGGAGATCCTGGCGCGCCACATCCTGATCCAGCCCACCATTTCCGCGGCGCAGATCGCCATCGCCCGGCGCCAGGCCGATTCGGTGCACGACGCGCTCGCCCACGGCGCGTCGTTCGACACACTGGCCCGTCGCTACGCCGACCCGAGCGAGCCCAAGCTGGCTGACGCCCTCCCCGTGTCCCAGCTGCCGCCCGATTACGAGAAGGCGATCGGTAAGGACACCGTTCCCGGGCTGAAGCCGGTGTTCGAAGTCGCCGCCGGAACGGGGCGGCCGCGGTTCGTGGTGTTCGAGCTGTTGAAGCGCCTTCCCGAAGGCGAGCTGGGGTTCGACGAGGTGAAGGATCGCATCCGCGACGGGCTGGGCCAGCAGCTCGCCATCAAGCACCATCTCGATTTGCTGCGTCGCACCACGTACGTCGACGTCCGTTTCTAGCCGCCGTCCCCGACTCGCGGTCACGCTCGGCGATCCGCGGGGGATCGGGCCGGAGGTGATCGAAAAAGCGCTGGCCCTCGGTCCGCTCGACGCGGATCTCCTGTTTCTCGGGAGCGGGGAGCAGGGAGCGGTACCCTCCGATGCAGCGGCGGGTCCCGCTCCCCGCTCCCTGCTCCCAGAACAGGCGGGGAGGATCGCTGGGGAAGCGGTGACCGAGGCGGTTCGACTCGCCCTCGCCGGCGACGTGGACGCCATCGTGACCGGCCCTGTGCACAAGCACGCGCTGCACCTCGCCGGATTCCGCTACCCCGGCCTCACCGAGCTGCTGTCCCATCTCGCCGGCGACGTGGACGTCGCGATGATGCTCGCCGCCGGCAAGCTGCGGGTGGTGCTCGTCACGACGCACATCCCCCTCAAGGACGTCGTGGCGCAGGTGACCACCGATCGCGTGGTGCGCTGCGGGCGGATCACCGAGCGCGCCCTGCGCGACTGGTGGGGCATCGCGGCGCCACGGCTCGCCGTCTGTGCCCTCAATCCCCACGCGGGCGAGTCCGGCCTGTTCGGCGACGAGGACGCGCGCGTGCTCGAGCCCGCGGCCCGGATGCTCGGCGCGGCGGGGCCGCTGCCGGCGGACACGGTGTTCGTGCGGGCGCTGAGAGGTGAGTTCGATGCCGTGCTCACGCCCTATCACGACGTCGGCATGACGGCGGTGAAGGTCGCGGGATTCGGGGCCGGCGTGAACGTCACACTGGGATTGCCGTTTCCGCGCGTCGCCCCGGACCACGGGACCGCGCTCGACATCGCCGGCAAGGGCGTGGCCGACCCCGGCTCGATGCGCGCGGCGTTGGAGCTCGGGACCGACCTGGCGCGACGGGTGCAGCGAGCGGGCCGAGGGGCGGCGGTCCGGCGCTAGGCCTCGGCGCCCGCCCCGCGTCGCAGCACGCGGACCGTGCCGACGCGGCGCCCCTCGACCTCCACGATCTCGAACACGGCGCCCTTCACCGCCACCTGGTCGCCCGGCCGGGGAAGGCGGCCGATGGCGCCGAACAAGAATCCCCCGATGGTCGTGTAATCCTGCTCGCCCAGCTCCAGCCCGAACGCGCTGTTGACCTCGCGGATCGGGACCGAGCCCGCGATGACGGGCGCCACGCCGGCCGGCGCGACGCGCAGCTCGCCCGAGGGTCGATCGTATTCGTCGTAGATCTGGCCGACGATCTCCTCCAACAGATCTTCCATGGTGACGAGACCCGCCGTCCCGCCGAACTCGTCCAACACGATCGCGAGGTGGATCTTCTGCCGCTTCATGTCGGCGAGCACGTCTTCCACCTCCCGCGTCCCCGGGACGAAAACGGCGGGGCGGAGCACGGCGCGCAGGCTGCCGCCCTTGGCCGAGCGCAGGCCGGCGAGGATATCCTTGGCGTGCACGATGCCGAGGATGTCGTCGAGCGACTCGTCGTACACAGGATAGCGCGACCGGCCGGCGACGGCCACCTGGTCGGCGGCTTCTTCGAGCGTCAGGTCGGCCGGGAGGGCCACCATCTCGGTGCGCGGCGTCATGACTTCCCGGGCGGTCTTCTCGCTGAACTCGAACACGCCCTGCAACAGGCGGGCGTCGTCGGCGTCGAGCTTGCCGCGCTGCCGGCTCTGCTCCACCAGCATGCGCAGCTCCTCGGGAGAGTGGATCGCCTCGAGCTCGGCACTGGTGCCCTTCAGCCCCAGCAGCCGCACCACCCGGTTGGCGCTCCAGTTGAGGAGGTCGGTGAACGGCCGCGTTATCCACGAGAAAAAGATGAGGGGCGCGGCGATCCAGCGGCTGGTGCGCTCGGGATGGGTGATGGCCCAGGCCTTAGGCGCCTGCTCGCCGAACACGACATGAAGGAAGGAGACGATTGCCACCGCGACCGTGGAGGCGACCCCGCCGCGGGCGAGGAACTCGAGGGCAGGTGGCAGCGCCGCGAACCAGTCGCGGAACAGCTGGGCGACCGTATCCTCGGCGACATAGCCCAGCAGAATCGAAGCGACCGTGATCCCGAGCTGCGCCGCGGATAGCTGCCGGTACAGGTCCTTGAACGCCGCCTGCACCCGCCGCGCCTTCCGATCACCGCGCCGGACCAGCGCCTCGATGCGGGTGCGACGGGCGGCGACCAGCGCGAATTCGGCCGCCACGAAGAACGCGTTCGCGAGCACGAGCGCCACCACCGCCAGCAGGCGGAGGCCGACCGAGTCCGAGGCGGGGCCAGGCATAGAGGCGGGAACATAGAGCGTGTTGCCCGAGGGCGGAACGCCTGGATATCTTGGGGATTGGGGGCGAGGGATGAGGGACTCGTGAGCGCCACGGTACCGCTGGAAGTCCAATGCACACATCGAGCTCCGCTGCGCGAGGAGAGCCGGCGGCGGATGAAGCTCGTGCTGGCCATCACGGCCGCGGTGATGGTTGCCGAGGCCGTGGGCGGGTGGCTGGCCCACTCGCTGGCCCTGCTGGCCGACGCGGGCCACATGCTGGCCGACGTGGCTGCCCTGGGCCTGTCGCTGGTGGTGACGGCACTCGCGCAGCGGCCGGTGACGGCGGAGCGGACGTTCGGACTGCTGCGGCTCGAGATCCTGGCTGCGCTCGTGAATGGGGCGGCCCTGATCGTGATCGCCCTCGGCATCGGCTTCGAGGCTTACGATCGGCTGCAATCGCCCACCGAGGTGCAGGGGACGCTGCTGTTGATCATCGCGGGGGTAGGACTGGTGGCCAACGCCGCCGGCACCGCGATCCTGCACCGCGGGCACAACCACTCGCTCAACCAGCGCGGCGCATACCTCCACATCGTCAGCGACCTGCTCGGCTCGGTTGGTGCGCTACTCGCGGGCGTCATCATCCTCGCCACCGGGTGGATGCAGGCCGATCCGGTGATCTCGGTGTTGATCTCCCTGCTGATCCTCGGTAGCGCCTGGAGGTTGGTGAAGGAGAGCACGGACGTGCTGCTCGAGGCGGCGCCCGCGCACATCGCCTTGTCGGACGTCCACGACCGGATCGCGTCCATCCCCGGCGTGGCCTCGGTGCACGACCTCCACGTGTGGACCGTCACCAGCGGCGTGATCGCGATGAGCGGTCACCTCGTGGTCCAAAACCCAGCCGACAACCAGCGTGTGCTCGAAGCCGTGCAGGCCTGTCTTGGGGACATGGGCATCCGCCACGTGACCGTGCAGATGGAGCGAGATCCAACCTGCGCATAAACTGGCCCCCCGCTTGGTGATTTCTGAGCTTGTCTTTTCGAGACCCCCCTCCTATACTGCGCCCCTCACAGACTGCGCCTCTCACATAGGTATCGTCAGGACCTAGCCCCTTGCAGATCCGCAACATCGCCATCATCGCGCACGTGGACCATGGGAAGACCACGCTGGTGGACCAGATGCTACGCCAGGCGGGGGTATTCCGTGCCAACCAGCAGGTCAACGAGCGGGTCATGGACTCGAACCCGCTGGAGCGCGAGCGCGGCATCACCATCCTGTCGAAGAACACCGCCGTGAAGTGGGGCGATACCAAGATCAACATCGTGGACACGCCCGGGCATGCCGACTTCGGCGGCGAGGTGGAGCGGATTCTTCGCATGGTGGATGGCTTCCTCCTGCTGGTGGACGCCGCCGAGGGCCCCATGCCGCAGACGCGCTTCGTGGCGGGCAAGGCGCTGGCGCTTGGCCTGAAGCCGATCGTGCTGGTGAACAAGATCGACCGGCAGGACGCCGAGCCGCTGCGGGTGCACGATGAGGTGCTGGAGCTGTTCCTGGACCTGGAGGCCACGCCGGAGCAGTTCAACTGCCCCTTCCTCTATACATCGAGCCGCGCGGGGACCGCCACGCTGGACCTCAAGGCCCCGGGCACGGATCTCAACCCGTTGTTCCAGACGATCTTGGACACGATCCCGGCGCCCAAAGCCGACCCCAACGGACCGTTCCAGATGCTCGTCTCGACGCTCGACTACTCCTCGTATCTGGGCCGGATCGCGATCGGCCGAATCGAGCGGGGGCGGGTAAAGGTGGGCGAGACGGTCGCGTTACTTCCGCTGGGCGAACCTGGTCCTCTGGGTGATAAGCCCTACGAACAGGCCAAGGTGGTGAAGCTGTTTTCATTCGACGGGCTGGAGCGGGTGGAGGTGCAGGAAGCCTCGGCCGGCGACATCGTGGCGCTGGCGGGCCTGGTGGGCGTCGAGATCGGTAAGACGGTGACGGCGCCCGACTATCTGGAACGGCTCACGGGCATCGCGGTGGAAGAGCCCACGATCTCCGTGGACTTCAAGGTGAACGACTCGCCCTTCGCGGGGCGGGAGGGGAAGTACGTGACGGGCCGGCAGCTGCGCGATCGGCTGTTTCGCGAGCTCGAAAAGAACGTAGCCCTGCGGGTCGAGGAAACCGACGACCCCCAGACGTTCACCGTGTCGGGCCGGGGAGAGCTGCACCTCGGCATCCTAATGGAGACGATGCGACGCGAGGGGTTTGAGTTCCAGGTGAGCCGGCCGCGCATCATTCCGCGGGAGGGCCCGAACGGCGAGCGGCTGGAGCCGTACGAGGAGCTGATGATCGATTGCCCGGAAGGGTACCTGGGGGTCGTGATGGAGAAGGTGGGCCCCCGGCGGGCGGAGCTCCTCGACATGCGGAACCCGGGGGTGGGCATGGTGCGCATGCGCTTCAAGATTCCCGCCCGGGGGCTGTTGGGGTACCGGTCGGAGTTCTTGACCGACACGCGCGGGACCGGGATCATGCACCACCGTTTCTTCGACTACGGCCCGTGGGCGGGGCCGTTGCAGGGCCGGAGCCGCGGCGTGCTGGTGGCGGACCGGGAAGGGGTGGCGGTGGGGTACGCGCTCTTCAATTTGCAGGAGCGCGGGACGATGTTTGTCAAACCCGGGGAACCGGTGTACGAGGGCATGGTCGTGGGCGAGAACGCGCGGGTGGGCGACATGGACGTGAACCCCTCCAAGGAAAAGAAGCTCACGAACATGCGGACGACCGCGTCGGACGAGATGATCATTCTGGAGCCGCCGCGGCAAGTGACGCTCGAGCTGGCGCTCGAGTACATCGAGGACGACGAGCTGATCGAGGTCACGCCGTCGTCCATTCGGCTGCGCAAGCGCGCGCTGGGCGCCACGGAGCGGCGTAAGCTGGCGCGCAACGCGCGGTCGGCGGAGGAGTCGTAGGAGAGAGTCGGATAGCTCGTTCAAACAACAACCACAACCCTAGCTGGGGGTGACAATGTTGTCCCGTGAGACGTCGGACTGGTCGCTCAAGCGTCGCGGCGACAGTCTCGGCGAAGAGCAGTTCGGAGACTTCGAAGAGGACAAGGACCTGGACGAGGACTTCGACGACGAGCTGGACGAGGACGAGCTTGAAGAGGAGGATCTGGACGATCTCGACGAGTACGACGACCTGGACGACGAGTTCGACGACGAGGAAGACGACGAGTTCCGGCCGAAGAAGGGACCGGGACCACGGCGGGATTGGGAGTGAGGACCGTCATACGACGCCACGACGCTAAGTTGTACGAAAGGGCGTGTTGCCTCGCTTACGACGTGGCGTCGTAGCGTCGTGCAACGGTGGGGGGTGGGGCGGTGGTGAGGGCCTGTAGCTCAGGTGGTTAGAGCGCACGCCTGATAAGCGTGAGGTCAGTGGTTCAACTCCACTCAGGCCCATTGATTACGGTGTAGGGTTCGAAACAGAGTCGGAAACAGAGTCGGAAACAGAGTCGGCAGCCAAAGCGGCCAGGCGGTCCTTCAGCTTGGCCGCGTGTTGTTCTACGCGGTACTCCACGGCCTCGGCCCGGTGCCGCGTCTCGCCGAGGTGGCCGTACGCGCGCCGCACGAGCGCGTCGCCGCCGTGCCCAAGCTCCTTGCCGACCGTGTACGGGCTCACCGGCGCCCAGCGGTCCAACGTCTGCAACCGGGCCGCGCAGTAGGAGTGCCGGAAGGCGTATAAGCTGACCGCCCGCGCCGAGAAGCCGCAGCGCGTCGCGACGGCATCAAGGAGCTTGCGGCTGGATGGGCTTCCACACCTGTGAGATCTGTAATTCCCAAGCTCGCACGGTGAGGTCTGGATTATCTCTTTCGCACGCTCTCCACGTCCCAGTTAGCGCTCGGATAGTGGGTCGGGTCTACCTCTGTCCGGTGGAGCGTGAACTCAGGATCGAAGTCGGTGCAGCCGAGCCGATACTGCGCCTCCTTGATGATCATGGCGTGAATCTCCTGCTCCGTGCGGTTCTGTTTCTTGGGCACGCCATAGGATAACCCGCTAAAGCATAAAGCAAAAAAGAGCTCGGCACGGTCCCATCCTCTCTGATGCTGCTCTAGCGGCAATCGCATCCGCCCAGCTAATCGCGTACGTTCTAGAACCCATTCATGGGGAAGCTCTCGCGTGCACCGTCGACTTTTTGCTGTACTCGGCTTCGTCCTGGCTGCCCGGCCGATCGTGGGACAGGAGCCCGCAGTCATGTACCGCGTCGCGTGGGGTGACGCGGCATCAGTGGCAACCGCCGGTGTGCTGTATGTTCTGCCCGCGGCCGTGGGATTGCCACACGGCGCCCCATGCTGTGCTCCCTACGATCCAGGCTCGCTGCCAGGCGTGGATCGTTGGGCGCTGCGGCCGGTCTCAGCGACAGCAGACGTAGCGAGCGACGTGGTCCTCGCAGGCGTCGCGGGGATCACGGCGTTCGCCGGCCTGCACGACCTGCCTCCCCAGCAGTGGCACGGCAACTTCGCCGTGTTCGCGAGTACGGCGAGCTGGACCGCGGCCTCGACGGAATGGCTGAAAGTGCTCGTGCGCCGCAAGCGACCGGTGCTGTACACGAGCGATGCGGTCACGGCAAAGAGCGATCCGGAGAGTCAACAGTCGCTGCCCTCTCTCCACACCTCCCTGGCGTTTGCGGCAGCGACCTCCTACCTGGTGATCGCGCGCCGACAACACCTGCCGCACCGCACGCGGAACACCATCCTCCTCTATGCAGGCGCGGTGGGTGTGGCGGCACTTCGTGTCGCAGCCGGTAAGCATTTCCCAACCGACGTGCTGGCCGGCGCTGCGCTCGGCAGCGGGATCGGCTGGCTCGTCCCGACCATTCATCCGATCCAACCCTAAACCGCTGCGCGTCACCCACCCCCTAGCCGTGGCTGGAAAGCCGTCAAGACAGTGAGGCGCTGGGCGGTTGCATCCGCCGGCATCGGCCCGCAGCTTAAGCGCGAACCGTTGGGTGGCACGCGGAGGGTCCTTGGGAGCATCGCGGAGAGAGCGAATCGTCCATACGCTCTTCGATATCGGCGTCATAACCAAGGGCATTGATGGTGCGCTGGAAATTGTCGGCGGCGTCCTGTTGTTCCTCCTCAGCCCGGATCAGCTACACCACGTCGTTCGCGTCTTGACCCAACACGAACTGAGCGAAGATCCGGGTGATGTCGTCGCCAGCTATCTGCTCCGTGCTTCGCAGCACCTCACTGCCAGTGCCAAGCTGTTCGGCGCGGTCTATCTGCTGTGGCACGGCGTCGTCAAGGTAGGGATCGTGACGGCGCTTCTTGGTCGGCAGCGTTGGGCATATCCTGCGGCGATCGTCGCCTTTTTGCTCTTCCTTGTATATCAACTCTATCGCTACGCAGTCACTCAATCGCCCGAGCTTCTTGTGCTCTCGGTGCTTGACGTCTTCGTGATTGCCCTCACTTGGCTGGAGTACGTGCGCCTTCGTGCTTCGCGTGCTTTTTCGCAAGCCGGCAACGCGTCGGCGACGGGTGCCACCTAACCAGCGCTTGAAGCTGTCGGGCGAAACAGCATCGCCGCGCCACGTCCCCGCCCGAGGTCCTGCCGGTTGTCGTTGTAGACCGTGAGGACCTGTCCTACGCCGTTGTCGCATTCCCGCCTCCGGCGAACACCACGGATCAGTTCACCGTAATCGTCCCAGCCATGCCCGTGTGGATCGTGCAGTGGTACGGAAACGAGCCGGCAGCGGGAAACACATGCACAAATATTTGGCCCGAAGGCAAGCCGGTGTTAAACGACGTGCCGTCATCGGAGGTCACGGTGTGCGAGAAGTTGCCGTTGTTCTGCCAGCACACCGACTGTCCATGCGTAATGGTGACGGTGCTGGGCGAAAACACCTTAGAGTCGGTGGCATTGACGTTCGCCGACGCGCCGCTGCTACCACACGAGTTGGCGGGTGCGGTTGAGCTGCCACCACAGGCTGTGGTTACGACGAGCGCGATACCGAGGGCGAGCATGGTACGCATGAGGAGCCTCTTGGGTAGATCGGAACGCTGCATGGCGGAAGATGTCACCCGCTTGGGTCCGGTAACGGATCTCTGCAAGGCGCGTACCCTGAGACGGGCCCTGGCTGATTCCGGGAGATTGGAGCCGCTTGTGATCGTCGTCACGCGGATTCCCGTGTCATCGCGCAACGGGGTGTGTCGCTCAGACGGAGCGCACCCTACGGCCATCGCGTCCTTCAGGATCATGGCACAGAGCCTCGGTGCGCTTTCGGCTTCTTGGGCAGGCGGAAGCCTAACATGCAACCATTGGAGGAGGGACAGGTTTCCCTTGCGCCCGCTGGTATTTCGCCCGCGGCTTCAAGCGCGGTCCGTTAGGCGGCCCGACCTCAGTCGAACGTAGGGTACAGCCGCCACGAAAATGAGGTGGCCATTCTTGAAGTAGAGGTTGACGGCGTTCTGTGACGCTCCGATGTCAGATTCGGGGAGGTTGTATCCCCATACCATGGTGTCCCCGAGGACAGCGGCCCAGCTGGGCGCACCGAGAGTCGATTCCGCCGCTTCGAGCGTGCTGAAATGACCAATTTGTGACGCCACAGCAGGATAGTTTGGGGTAGCGCGCGTCTCTTACGAGGAGATCGGTTCCCGCGGCCACGGGGAACTTGAAATGGAGATGATCAAGGGATACGTGCCGGGCGGGGAGCGGAGCGCGTGCTCGGCGCGGAGCCACCGTAGGAGTACGAGATCGGCAAGGGGAACCCGCCAGCACCCTGAGTCAATATTCATCGTGGTATTTGAGCCAATGCATGATGCCGGCTTCTTCCTGACGGCCGAGCGGCGTGAGATCGAGCAAGTTGTAGGTGTTGAGCAACGGATCGAGGCCGCGCTGGTAGGTCG
>DATNOH010000062.1:0-16210 GCA_035601435.1 Gemmatimonadales bacterium
GAGCACGGTGTAACGGTCGCCCAGGGCCTTGCGGACCCGCTCAATCAGGTCGCGTGCCGCCATAGCGTGCCGTCCCCTCGGCGATCGCCGGGCGGGACGGAGCTAACAATAGGCCCCTGCCCCGGGCGCGCTAGGTTGCCCTCATTTATCGAGGCTTAAGGAGCTCCCAGCCGGCTGAGCCCCGCCCGGGCCGCCGCGACGTACGGTGCCAGGTCGGCACCCGCCCCCTGCCCCACCGCCATCACAAACCGGTACGTCGTGATCGCCGTGGCGCGGTCGCCCGCGCGCTCGGCGTCGGTCGCCCGCTTGAGCAGCTTGTCGAGCGTCGCGGGCTCGCGATAAATCAGGGCCGGGTCCCGCCGCACTTGGGAGGCGAACTGGAGGAACCACAGGGCGCCCCCCGCGGCGAGGACCAGGCTGGCACCCAGCAGGAGCAGTGCCACACGGCGGGCGCGCCGCGGCGAGGCTGGCACCGCGTCAGGTGGCATCGGCCAGCCGGGCGAGCGCTCCCGCCGTCGCTTCCGTGACCATCGCCATGAACACGTAATCGAGCGTCGCGCTCGTATCCGTCGCCTGATGGTAATGCGGATTGCGGAGGAAGGCGGTGTCGGTCAACATGAGCGATGGGTAGCGCGCGTCCCAGAAAGATGCGTTGTCTGAGAGCCGGGTCAGCGGGAGGAGCCAGCCGCGCAGCCGGGTGGCGTAAGGGACGAGCGGCAGGTCCGGCGCGGCGGCCCGCGCCCCGGCGACGAATGCGTCGAGCAACTTGCGGGAGCGGGCGTCGCCCACCGCCGCAAGAAAGTCGCCGCGTGGGACGTCGATCCCGAGAAACGGCGGGACGATCTGCGTGCCCGGCCGCGAGTCGCGGTAACCCACCATCTCGAGGATCAACGCGCCCGCGAGCACCTCGCGCCGCGCCCGCTTGTCCCGCGCCAGGGCATGGCTCCCGACTCGATAGCGGCCGGTCACCGTCTGCAGCTCCTCCAGGTCGAACCCCACGAACTCGACGCCGGCCCGCGGCTTCCTAGAGGCGGTGAGGCGGGCACACTCGAGCAGTGCGGCGACGCCGCTGGCGTTGTCGTCCGCGCCGGGCGTGTGGGCGGTCGAGTCGAAGTGTGCGCCCACCAGGAGCCGCGGTCGTCGCGGGTCGGTCCCGGGCATGGCGCCCACGACGTTGTGGTAGGTGCGTCCCCGGAACGAGAACGGTGCGAGATCGACGCTGAGGCCGAGGGTGCGCAGCTCGTTCGCGATGTAGTCGCGGGCGGCGCGATGGCGCTCGGGCGCGGCGCTCGGGTGGCGGATGCCTTCGAGTGCCGCGACATGAGAGCGCAGCCGGGCCGCGAGGGCGGTGCGTTGACCCGCCGTTGAGTGGGCGTGTGCACCGTGCGCCGGATCCGAGCCCGGCGCCGGCGCGGCTTGAGTCGGGGTTGATGGGTCCACGCTAGCGTTTCTCCCGCATGGTGACCGTTTGCACCGTCCTGCCGCCGCCCGAGCGTCCCCGCCTCGATGCCGTGGGCGACGGCTGCTTTACCACCCTGCACGCCAGCTCCTTCCGCGACGCCCTGCGCGCTGCCCGGCGCAAGCGGGTGGACGCGCTCGTCCTGTCGGTCCACGCGTGCCGCTCGGACGAGCTCCCGGCGGTCGCGCGCTTCGTGCGCGAGTTTCCCGCCATTCCCGCCGTCGCCCTCGTGTCGCGGCACGACCGCAGCGCTACCGAGACGCTGCTCAAGCTCGGCGCGACCGGTGTCCGCTCGGCGGTGGACTGCACCGAGCCCGCGGGCTGGCAGCGGCTGCGGGACCTGGTCGGCCATCCGGCGTCGCCGGTGGCGGCCCGCATTCTCGCGCGCGTCGTTCCCGCGCTCGAAGAGGGAACAGGTGACGTGCGGGCGTTCTTCGAGGCCGTGGCCCGACTCGCGCCGGTGCTCTCCACGGTGCGGCGACTGGCGCGGCACCTGCGGATCTGCTCGAGCACGCTCATGTCCCGTTTCTATCGCGCGGGCCTGCCGTCGCCCAAGACGTACCTGGCCGGCATGCGGCTGGTGCACGCCGCCCATCTTTTCTCGAACCCCGGGCTCTCCGTCGCCGACGTGGCATACCGCCTGGACTATTCGTCACCGCAGAGCTTCGGGCGCCACCTCAAGGCGATGCTGGGCGTCACGGCGGGTGAGTTCCGGCGCCGCTTTCCTTTCGAGGTGTCGCTCGAGCGCTACGTGGACCTGCTGATCACCCCGTACCGGGAAACCCTGCGCGCGTTCTGCCCACTCAATGCGGGTTTGTGGGACCAAGGACTGAACGCGACTCGCGTTTCCCGGCCGGGGTGAACCCGGGGCGCCACCCCGGGGTTAGTCCGCCGCTGCGCGCGTAACGGGGGGCTCCCCACCCTCCTGCTCTCGTTTGAGCACCGAGAAGCGCGCGATGCTGCCGCGCAACCGTTCGGCCAGCTGGGCGAGCTGCTGGGAGGTGGCGGTGAGGTCGCCCATCGACGTGATCTCGGCCTGCGTGGCGCCCGCCGCGCCGTCGGCCCGTGCCGACGAAGCGCTCGAGATGGCCGCCACCTGCTGCAGCGACTGCGCCAGCTCGGCCAGCCGCTGCGCCTGACCACGGGACACCTCCGCGGTGGCGTTCACCAGGTCGCCTACCAGCTCGATCCCCTGGTGCAGCTCCTGAAGCGCCGCGTCGGCCTCCGCGGCCACCACCCCGATGTCGCGCACCTTGGTCTCTCCCGACTGCATCGCGCGCGCCGCGGCGTCGATGCCCGCGCGCAGGTCCGAGACCAGCTCTGCCACCTCGCGCGCCGATTTCCCCGCCTCCGCCGCAAGCGATCGCACCTCGTCGGCCACCACCGCGAAGCCCTCGCCGTGCTCCTCCGCCCGCGCCGCCTCGATCGCCGCGTTGAGCGCCAGCAGGTGCGTCTGCCGTGCGATCCGGGCGATGGTCTGGGCGAACACCCCGATGCGCTCCGACATGCCCGACAGCCCGGCCACCGTCGCGGCCGTGGTGCGAACCTCCTCGCCCACCGCGCGCAGCGTCTGGCTCGCGCGGGCCACGCGCTCCCGGCCCCGCTCCGCGGCCGCGACCAGGCGCGACGCGTCCGCCTGCATCAGCTCCGCGCGGACCCGCAGCGATTCCGCCTGCTCGGCTGCCTTGGCGCTCTCGCCGCGCGCGCCCTCCGCCATTTCGCGCTGTTGCCCGAGGTCCGTCGCCAGGCGCTGGGCCGTGTGCGTCACGGTCTCCGAGGTGGCATGGAGCTCTTCGGCCGAGGCGGCGAGCTCTTCGGCGAGCGCCGCTACCTCGTCGGCCTCGCGCTGCACCGTCGAGATGGTGCCGCCGATCTCCTCGATCATCCGATTGAAGCTGCGCTCGAGGAATCCCAGCTCGTCGGACTCACCCGCCGGCGCCCGCACCGCCAGGTAGCCCCGCTCCGCCTCCCCCATCACACTGCGGGCATGGCGGATCCGCTCGATCAGCGTTGCCGGAATGCGCTTGAGCGCCATGGCCACGAGGATGAACACCAGCGTCTCGAGCCCCGCGTCCCGCAGGCTCCTGCTGGGCTCGTACAGCGTGTCGTGGAGGAAGCTCGCGCCGAGATAGGCGAGGGCGGCTGTGAGGACCAGGAAGTTTCCGACCGTGTGGCCCTGATCGAACGCGTAGGGCAGGACAGCGAGGAAGAAGGCGGCGATCAAACCGCCGTTCCCGAACCAGACGATCAGAACCGCGACCAGGATGACATCGAGAAGCGATAGCGCATAAACCAGCCACCAGCGGTACCAGCCACGCTCGTGGATGAGGCCCAGGATCTCGTTCAGAAACGCGGCCCCACCCGCCGTCAACACCATGGTCGTTGGGCGGGTCTTGACCGCCGTAGCAACCCACCCCACCAGGCCGAAGACGAATCCGACGCCGATCATCAGGCGGCGCATCCGGTGGCTTCGCGAGATGGTCTCCAGGTCCTTGAGCCGCTGCTCGAGGCCGGTGGCGTCGTCCTTCCAGCCTCGCACCAGCGAGGCGAGCGACGGCCGCGATGATCCTGTCGGAAGTGTGGTCACCCGGGGCTGATCATACACCTCAGGTGATCAGGGCGGCAAATTCTGCGCTCACCGCAACCCCAGCTCCGTAACGGTCACGAGTGCCTCCACCGCGTGCCCGGCCTGCTCGAGCATAATGCGACCGCCTTCCTCCCGGTCCACGACGGCCAACACGCCGAGCACCCGTCCGCCCTCGGCCGTGACCGCGGCGATCGCTTCGGCCGCCGAGTGCCCCGTGGTGATCACGTCCTCCACCACGACGACCGCGGCACCAGGAGTGAAGCAACCTTCGATGCGCTTTCCGGTGCCGTGGGTCTTCGCCTGCTTGCGGACGCTGAAGGCGTCGAGGGGGCGTCCCTGGGCCCGTGCGGCGGCGGCGATGGCGTAGGCGACGGGATCGGCACCGAGGGTCAGCCCCCCGACCAGGTCCGGCGCCCACCCCCGGGCCGCGAAGCGCGCCAGCCCGAGCGGGCCGATCACCACCAGGCCCTCGCCCGACATGGTGGTGCGGCGCGCGTCGATGTAGAAGCTGGAGCGGCGCCCTGAGGCGAGCGTGAAATCCCCGTGCGTGACCGAGCGCTCGCGCAGGATCTCGCGGAGACGCTGCTGCAGGGTCGGAATCGATGAAGATGGCATATATAGTAGTAGCTATAACTACTACTATCAATCTCTCCTGAGGACGGCACGCTTGAGCGCCGCGAGCAGCCCCGTCTTGGGCGCGGGCGCCGCGGACACGGCCGCCGTGACATCGGCGGCGAAGGCCGTGACCGTGGGTTGGCGGCGGCTCGGGTCGCGCTCGAGGCCCCGCATCACGGCGGCTTCGAGCGCGGGGGGGAACCGCAGGCCCGGAACGATCTGGTTCAGCGACGCCGGCGTTTGCGTGAGCAGCTGCTGGAACAGCTCGCGCGGCGTCCGGCCGGTATGCGGGTGCTGCCCGGTGAGCATCCAGTACGCGATCGTGGCGAGGCTGTAGATGTCGGCCCGACCGTCCACCAGCTCCCCCGACAGGGCCTCCGGGGCGACGTACTTGAGGGTTCCGACGAAGAATCCAGTGCGCGTCAGGCGCTCTTCCGGCGGCAGCTCCGCGTCGCGGGCGATGCCGAAGTCGAGCAGCTGCGCGCGCTGCGATTCGGGATGGTAGGTGATGTTTTCGGGTTTCAGGTCGCGATGGATGATGCCCGCCTGGTGCGCCGCGGCCAGCGCATCGGCCAGCTGCCGCACGATGCTTTCCACCAACGTTGGAGCGAGGGGGCCGGCGCGGTGTACGTATTCGGCGAGGGACTTGCCCTCGGCCCATTCGAGCGCGAGGTAGTACAGGCCGTCTGCTTCGCCGTAGTCGTAGGTGCGGACGACTCCCGGATGCACGACCCGAGAGCCGTACCCTGCCTCCCGTAGGAAGCGCTTCACCGCCGTGGGGTCGCTCGCGAGCCGCGACCGCAATACCTTGAACGCACAAGTCCCGCGCTCCGGGTGTTCGGCGCGGTACACCTCGGCCGTGCCTCCCTCGCCGACGCGCTCGAGGAGGCGGTAGCCGGCGATGGTTCGACCGGCGAGGTTCTCGTTGGGCATGGGAACGCGCGAAACTAACGCCCGGATTTGAGGTTGAGCAAGTGAGACGAGCGGCGGCAATGGCATTCCTCGCGGCCGGTGTGGCTGCGTGCAGCTCCGGCCAGCAGCGCCCCATCTCCGGGCCCCGTCCGGAGCAGGGCGCGGTCGTCCCCGGCGTGTTCGATGCCGGCTCGATGTACGGTGCCATGGGCCTGCTCGTCGCTGGCCCGCCCCTCCCGTTCGTCGCGACGCTCAACTACCTGGCGGACGCCACCGGCGACTCCACGCTGGCCCTGTTCGGCCTGTCGCTCGCGAATCATGCGCTGAATTTCCAACGCGATGGTGCCGCCTTCATTGCGCACTACCATGTGGAGGTCGCCTTCCGAGCGGACACCGGCGCCGTGCGCCAGCTGGCGAGCGACGAGACGGTGCGCGTGCGCACTTTCCAAGAGACGCTGCGCGCCGACGAGAGCGTGATCTACCAGCAATTCATCGCGGTGCCGCCGGGCGTGTACCGGGTCATGGTCACGCTGCGCGACCGGAACGGGCCCGCCGCATCGCACCGGGAGCGTACCGACACGGTGCCGCGCTTCGCGGGGCAGGGGATGAGCGCGCCGCTCGCCGTCTATCAAGGTGCCGGGCGGACGCGCGCGTCTGACGTCCCGAAGCTGCTCGTGAACCCGCGCGCCACGGTGTCCTACGGCGCCGACACCCTACGGTTCTACCTCGAGGCCTATGGAGAGCGGCCGGGCACGCGGCTGGTCGCGCGCGCGCTCGATCAAGGCGGCCATGAAGTCTGGCACGACACACTGGCGCTGGCGGGTACGGAGGCCCTGGCGATGGGATTGGCGGTGCTCCGCCCGGGGGAGCTGCCGGTCGGCGCCGGGCGCTTCGAGATCGGGCGGATCGGCGCGGACTCCCAGGCGAGGCGCACCGCGCCCTTCCTGGTGAGCTTTTCCGATCAATTGGCCATCACCAGCTACGACCAGATGATCAGCCTGTTGCGCTACTTCGAGCGTCAGGAGTGGGTGGACAAGCTGCGCCACGCAACCCCGGACCAGCGTCCCGCCGTTTGGCGGGAGTTCTACAAGGCCACGGACCCGGTCGAGTCCACGCCGGAAAACGAGGCGCTGGACGGCTACTTCCGCCGCATCCAGATCGCGAATCAGCGCTTTCGGGAGTCGGGGGATCCCGGCTGGCTGACGGACCGGGGCGAGGTGTTCATCACTCTGGGCGACCCCGACGACGTGTTCGACTTCTCGTCGGACGTGTCGCGGGCGGGGGTGCGTGGCATCCGCTGGACGTACAACTCGACGCGGCTGACGCTCTTTTTCCAGGACAATACGGGATTCGGCCGGTATCGCCTCACGCCCCTCTCGCGGGCTGAGTTCCAGCGCGTCGTGGCGCAGCGCCGCCGGCAGTGATGCGGGCGGTCGGCCTCCTGCTCGTCGTCGCGGTGGCACCGCCTCTGTCCGGCGCCGCGGCCCAGCAGACCTCGCCGTACGTCGCGGCCGAGCGCGCCGAATCCCTCCGGCTCGCGGGCCGGCCGTGGCACGCGGCGGAAACGCTGCTCGCCGCCGCGGCGCGCGAGCCACGGCTCAACGCCACCTTCATCGTTGAGGGCGCCAAGGCCGAGCTCTACGCTCGGCGCTACGATCGTGCCCGCAGCTTGCTGGTCGGCCAGCCGTGGCTGGAGGACTATGGCGACGGCGTCGCCCTCGCGGTCCTGGCGGAGGCGGAGGCGCGGCTGGGGTTCGCGATGCAGGCGGCAGGCCACTACGCCGCCGCGCGCGCTCGGGCGCGCGGCTCCCGCGCGGCCCTGCTCGCGGTGCGCGAGGGTCTCGCGTGGGAGGCCGCGGGCGCGCGGGACTCGGCGGCGGCCGCGTATGGGGCGGCGCGGGCGGCCGGCCTCCCCGTCATCGACGCGTGGCTGCGCCTGCGCCAGGCGCGCGTCACGCGCGACACCGCGCTGGCGTTCCGTTTGCTCGCCGACCTGCCGGCGCCGGCGGCGCGCGAGGCTGCCTCCGCCCGGGCACAGGCGCTGCTCGCGGCCGGCGATTCGGTCGCCGCCCTCGACGCCTTCGCCCAGGCGGGGCGTTCGCTCGACCTGGCGCGGTTGGCGCTCGCGCACGGTGATTCCAGCCGCGCGCGCGACGCGTTGTACGGTCTGATGGCGCGCGCACCCGAGTCGGATGACGCCGCGGCGGCCGTCGGCGTGGGGCTGGCCACGCTCCGGCCCCGAACCGCGCCCGAGCGCGTGGCGCTGGCGCGCGCCATGAAGGGCCACGGCGCCGCCTCGGACGCGCGGCTGGAGGTCGAGCGCGCGATGCGGCAGGGCGATTCGAGCGCCGCGACGTTGCTGCTCGCCGGCGAGCTGTTCGCGGCCGCCGGCCGATTGCGTGAGGCCGAGCGCGCTTACCGGTCCGCGACCGGCGATCCCTCGCTCGGGGCCCTCGCCATTTACCGCCGCGCGCGAATGCTCGTCCGGCTGGGCGATCCGGGTGCCTCGGAGGCCTTGTCGGGTTTCGCGCAGTCGTTCCCTGCCGATACCGCCGCGCCCACCGCGCTGTACATGCTCGGGGATATGCTCGCGGATCGCGGGGAGTCGTCCGGGGCGGCGCGTTGGTTCGGTGAGTTGATCGCGCGCTATCCCGCGGATCTGCGCGCGTCGCTCGCCCGGTTTCGGCTCGCCGCGCGGGCGTTGCGCGACAGCCTGCGCGACAGCGCCGCCGCCCTGTTTCAAGCCGAAGTGACGGCCGCCGGCCCGCAGCGCACCAGCGCGCGCTTCTGGCTCGGCAAGCTCAACCTGCTGGCGCGCGACACGGCGGGCGCGCGGGCGACCTGGGTTGCGCTGGTGCGCGAGGATTCGATCGGCTACTACGGGCTGCGCGCGCGCCGCGAGCTGGACCTACCGCCCCTCCGCATAGCGGCTGCGCCTCTGCCCGGTCCCTCGCCGGCCGTCGCCATCTCGCTCGGGCGCATCGACACACTCTTGCTGGCCGGGCTCGACACGGCGGCGCAAGCGGAGGTGCGCGCCGTCCTCGGACACGCGCCGCAGCAGGACGCCGACGCCCTGCTTGCCTGGGGCGACGGACTCGCGGCCCGCGGCTTCGGCCCAGCGGCCGTCCGCCTCGGGTGGCAAGCGGCGCTCAAGTCGCCCAATGATTCGCGGGTGCTGCGTGTGATCTTCCCGTGGCCGAACCGCCGTGCCGTCGAGGCGGAGGCCGCCGAGTTCGGGGTCGATCCACTGCTGCTCGTCGCCATCGTGCGCCAGGAAAGCGTGTTCGATGCCCAGGCGCTTTCGCCCGCCGGAGCGCGCGGCCTGGCGCAGCTCCTGCCGGGCACCGCGGCGCTTACCGCGCGGGGGCTCGACGTCACATTCTATCCCGAGTGGATCAACGTTCCCGACCTGAACCTCCACCTCGGGGCCGCGCACCTGCAGGAGCTGTTGCAGCGCTTCGGCGGCCGGGTGGACGCGGCGGTTGCGGCGTACAACGCGGGCTCTTCGCCGGTGAAACGCTGGCTCGAGCGGCCCGGCGCCGACGATCCGGATGAATTTGTCGAGCTCATCCCCTACCAGGAGACGCGCGGCTACGTGCGCGCGGTACTGCGCAATCGGGAGCTGTACCGCGCCTTGTACGTGACGCCAACCAATTGATCGCGCTGGCTTTACGGATACCGGGCCGGGCCACGCCGGGGTTTCTTGACAACCTTTCCGCCGCGTGTCATTTCTATCGCGCCCGACACGGTGCCGGGCCGGGTGCTCTCGCGCCCCATGTGTGACTCTGCAGGAGGCAGACCGAATGGCTAAGGGAAAAGTGAAGTGGTTCAATGACGCCAAGGGCTACGGCTTCATTGAGCAGGAAGGCGGCGAGGATGTGTTCGTACACTTCTCAGCCATCCAGATGGACGGGTTCAAGACCCTCGCCGAGGGTCAGGTCGTGGAGTTCGAGGTGAAGGCTGGCGAGAAGGGGCTGCACGCCGCGAACGTCGTTCGCGGCTAGCCGGCATCACGCCATTCGGCGTCCCCCCGCCCGCGCATTCGGGCGGGGTTTTTCATTCCCCACGGGTCCAGGCCCCGTTACTTTTCCCCGGCACATGCCCGACCCCGGTTCGCCCCCCGCCGCCACCCTTTATCTCGTCGACGGCTACGCGCTGATCTACCGGGCCTTCTTTGCGATGATCGCCCGCCCCCTCACCACGCGCCGCGGCGAAAACACGTCCGCGGCTTGGGGGGTCACCAACTTCCTGCTGCGGCTGCTCGAGCGGCGGCGTCCCGACTACCTCGCCTGGATACACGATCTGGGCGAGTCGTTCCGCCACCAGACCTACCCCGAGTACAAGGCGACGCGCCAGAAGCTCACCGAGGAGTTACAGCAGGAGTTCGACCGGTCGGTCGAGCGGATCGAGCAGATCCTCGAAGCGTTCCGCGTGCCGCTGGTCGGCGTGGAAGGATACGAGGCGGACGACGTGATCGGCACGCTCGCCACCGCGGCCCGTGGGCTGCAGGTGGTGATCGTCTCGGGCGACAAGGACTTCTATCAGCTGATCGGGCCGGGCATCGCGCTCTTGAACCCGGGTCGTGGCGGCCCCGCGGCCGTGGAAGAGCACTGGGTGGACCAGACGAACGCCAGCGAGCGCCTGGGCGTACCCCCCGACCGGGTGGTGGACTACCTGGCGCTGGTGGGCGACACCTCCGACAACGTACCGGGCGTGAAAGGCGTGGGGGAGAAGACGGCGCTCGAGCTGCTCAAGACGTTCGGCGACCTCGATGCGATCCTCGCGAACGCCGAGCGGATCCCTGGCAAGCGGGCACGGGAGGCGGTGCAGCAGTACGCCGAGCTGGCCCGCTTGTCGCGGGAGCTCGTGACCATCCGGCGCGACGTGCCGCTGCCCCTCGACCTCGACCGGCTGCGGGTCCGCCCACCCGACGTCCCGCGCCTCACTGAGCTGTTCACCGAGCTCGAATTCCGGTCGCTCATTCCAAAGCTCTCGTCCCTCGAGGTTGCCGCCACCCGGACCCCCGCCGCGGAAGTCGAGCGGGCTCCAGCGGTCACCGGACCGCCGTCGCTCGCCACGCTCAAACCGGCGCTGGTGGAGCCGATGATCATCGACGACCCCGCCGACCTCTCCGCCGCGGTCGCCGAATGGCGTCGCGCACCGCTTCTTGCGCTCGACACGGAGGCCACGTCGCTCGATCCGATGCGCGCCGAGCTGGTCGGCATGTCGCTGGCGGTCGGCCCCGGGCGGTCGTGGTACCTCCCGTTCGCACACGTGGCGCCGGACGGCGAGCTGGCCGGCGGCACGGCGCCGCGGAACCTGCCGCCGCTCTCGAGCGAGCCGCTGGCGCCGCTGCGGGATCTCTTGAGCGATTCGCGCGTGCCGAAGGCCGGGCACAACATCAAGTACGACTGGCTGGTGTTGCGCCGAGCCGGGGTGGAGCTCGCCGGCGTGTCGTTCGACTCGATGCTCGCGAGCTTCGTGCTCGATCCCGGGCGGCGCTCGCACGCCCTCGACGATCTGGCACGCGAACGGCTGTCCCTGGCGGTGCGGACGTACGCGGAGCTCGTGGGCCGGGGTAAGGGGGAGCGGCCGTTCGCCGCGGTGCCCTTGGCGGACGCGGCGCGCTACTGCGCGGCGGACAGCGAGATCGTGCTGCGACTGCGCGACGCGTTCCTGCCGGAGCTCGAAGATCACCAGCTGGTTCGCCTGCTGGAAACGATCGAGATGCCGCTCATGCCCGTGCTCGTGGACATGGAATCGCGGGGAGTGTGCATCGACCTGACCCGACTGGGCGAGATCTCACACGGCTTCGCCGGTGAGCTGGCTGCGCTCGAGCGCGCGATCTATCAAGCCGCAGGCACCGAATTCAACATCAACTCGACGCCCCAACTCCGGCAGCTGTTGTTCGAGAAGCACCAGTTGCCGGTCCTCAAGAAGACCAAGACCGGACCCTCGACCGACTACGAGGTGCTGGAGCAGCTCGCCGCGATGGGGCACGAGGTGCCCCGGCTGCTGATCGAGTACCGCGAGCTGTCGAAGCTCAAGTCCACCTACGTGGACGCGCTGCCGGGATTCATCCACCCGCTGACCGGGCGCATCCACACGAGCTTCAATCAGACGGGGGCGGCCACCGGGCGGCTGTCGTCATCCGATCCAAACCTGCAGAACATCCCCGTGCGTACCCCGCGTGGCGAGGCGATTCGCCGCGCGTTCGTCGCTCCGCCCGGCGCGCTGCTGCTCACGGCTGATTACTCCCAGATCGAGCTGCGACTCCTGGCCCATCTCTCGGGCGACCCGGCGTTCGTCGAGGCGTTCGAGCAGGGCGGGGACGTTCACCGCCAGACGGCGGCGATCATCTTCGACGTGGCACAGGACCGGGTCACGCCGGAAATGCGCGCCCGCGCGAAAACGATCAATTTCGCCACGATCTACGGGCAGGGTGCGTTCGCGCTCTCCCGTCAGCTGGGCATCACCCAAGATGACGCAAAGCGGTTCATCGATCAGTACTTCACCCGCTTCGCCGGCGTGAGGGCCTGGCTCGATCGCACGGTGGCCCAAGCCCGCGAGAAGGGCTATGTCGAGACACTATTCGGAAGGCGGCGTTACATCCCGGAGCTCAAAGACCGCAATTACAACATCCGAGCCTTCGGAGAGCGCACCGCCACCAACTCTCCCCTCCAAGGCTCGGCGGCGGACCTCATCAAGATCGCGATGATCGGCATCGCGGGGGCGCTGAAAGAAGGAGGCCTTGCGTCCCGCATGATCCTGCAAGTCCATGACGAGCTTGTACTTGAGGTTCCGGCCGGGGAGGAGGAAGTTGCCACGGAGGTGGTAAAACGCCATATGGAGGGAGCCGCTCGGTTGCGCGTCCCCCTGGTCGTAAGTGTCGGCCTGGGAATGAATTGGGTCGATGCCAAGGGGTAAGCATGGCTCTTGCAGGAACGAGGCTCGGCGCCCACTATAGGTGGCACCGAGCCAGGGACTTACAGGCTCGGCGCCCTGTGGCGCCCGGAGGGTCGGCAGTGACGTCTCGGAACGGTTTCACTCTGATAGAGCTGCTCATCGTGGTGGTGATCATCGGGCTATTGGCGACTATCGCCATCCCGAAGTTCGCCAACACGAAAGAGAAGGCCTACATCGGCGCGATGAAGTCCGATCTTCGGAATCTCGCGACCGCGGAGGAGGCGTTTTTCTACGACAGCTCGAAGTACACCAACAGTTTCGCGCTGATGAACAACTTCCGGGCTTCCGCTGGCGTGGTGCTGGTGATCAACCAGGCCACCGGGTCCGGATGGGCCGCGACTACCACGAGCCTTTACGCACCGGGCAGGCAGTGCGCCCTGTTCTCTGGGTCGGCGGCACCGCAGCCGCCGGCTGCGTCGGAGGGACGCATTACCTGCCAGTAGACCCGCCGTACCGTGAGTTCACGCGCCGCCGCGAGGGGATGTGCTTCGCCCTCGACGGCGGCGTGTGGCTTCATCGCCACAAGATTCGGGGCGAGCCGATGGTGCACCTGGTGAGCGCGGACAAAGAACGGCTGCTCGCCCTCGCCCCGGCCATCGACCTCGAGCCGGCCTGGCTGCAATACAAACCGCTGAAAGACCCGAGGACGGGAATCAGGGTGGCGGCGTGGCATTGGGATGTCTTGGGAACGCGGCTGCAACGCCTAACAGCGAGGTCCACTCCCTAGTCGCTGTTCCCCGCTTCCAGCCTGGGTGCCCGCACCCCCGGCCACCAGTTCCACCGGCCGGCGATGTGCATGATCGCCGGCACGAGCACCATCCGGATCAGGGTCGCGTCGAGCAGGACCGCGGCGGCGAGACCGAAGCCAATGAGCTGCACCGCGAGCACGCGCGTAAAGGCGAACGTCCCGAACACCAGAATCATGATCAGGGCGGCGCTGGTGATGGTGGATGCCGTGGCCGACAACCCCTCCATCGTGGCGTGGTCGTTCCGGCCGGTCTTGTCGAAGACTTCTTTCACGCGCGTCAACAGGAACACCTCGTAGTCCATCGACAGTCCGAACACGATCGCGAACACCAGCACCGGGACGACCGCCCAGATCGCCTCGGTCGGCCCCTCGAGACCGAACAGGCGACCGCCGTAGCCGTGCTGGAACACGAGCACTGTGAGTCCGAATGCCCCACCCACCGACAGGAGGTTCAGGACGACGGCTTTGATGGGAACGAGCAGCGAGCGGAAGGCGACGAACAGCATGATCGCGGTAATCCCGAGGACCAGGGCGACGGTTTCCGGGAATCGCCGCATCAGCTCCTCCTGCGTATCGACGTTGGAAGCGGCGAAGCCGGCGACCAGGATCTCCGCCCCGGCGAGGCCCCGGACGTCACGGGCCACCAGGGCGCGCACCCGTCGCACCACGTCCATCAGGCCCGTGAGGGAGACCGTGTCCGCGGGGATCACGTCGAGCAGCGTGACACGATTGTCGGTGCTGAGATAGGCGTCGAAGAACTTCGGATTCTTGGCGTGTACCGCGACCGGGTCGCTGTAATAGACAGCGAGCTGCAGCGTAGACATGCCCTGCTTGACGACGCCCCGGACCTCGCGCACGCGTGGGTCCTTCCGGATCGAGTCGGTGAGAGCCTTGAGTCCCGGAAGGCGGCGAGCCGACAGGGCCGATTCCCCTTCCGGAAGCTGCACCACGACGCGCACCGGTTGGATCACCCCACTGGCGCCCATTTCGCGAAGTGCCTGGAGGCCCTGTCCCGACTCGGATTCCGGCGGAAACCAGTTGGTGGCTGGAAGGCCGAGGCGGATCTGGCTGAGTGGAAAGGTGAGCAGCGCGATCGCGGTCCCGCCTACCGCCACCGCGCGCCACGGCCGATGGCCCAGCCAGCGCGCCCAGCGCTCCCAGCCGGTCGGCGCGTGGAACCGGGCGAGCGGGCGGGCGAGCCACTTGGGGCGGTCGATGTTGCGTCCGAGAATGGCGAGGACTGCCGGAAGGAAGGTAGTGGCGAGCAGGACGGCGACCGCGACGACCAACAACCCGCCAACGCCCACCGATCGCGTGTCCGAGAGCGGTGTCGTGACCAGCGCCGCAAACCCCACCACCACGGTCAAACCCGACGTCATGACCGCTGATCCCGCGGTCTCGACCGTCCGGATAGCGGCGTCCGCCGGCGAAAGACCGCGGTTCAGCTCTTCACGGAACCGTGTGACGATCAGGAGCGAATAGTCGATGCCGACGCCGAGGCCCACCATGGTGGTGATGTTCAACACGAAGACGGACATGGGCGTGTAGCGCGCCGCGATGGTGACCAGGCCGAGCGCGATCGTGATCGCAAGGAGGCCCACCAGGACGGGCAGCGCGGCGGCCACCAGGGCACCAAAGGCGACGATCAGCACGGCCAGGGTGAGGGGAAGGGCGCGCTGTTCGCCCCGGTCGGTGTCCTCGGCGCTGATGGTTCGGACGTCGTGATCGAGCGCGGGGAACCCGGTCACCATGACCTCAAACCCCTCCGAACCGGGGACCCGCACCAACGCTTCGCGGATCGCCGCGCGCAGGTCGGGGACGAAACTGGCGCTCAAGTCTTGCGTGGACTCCCGGGTGAGCGCCGCAATCAAAAACGTCGTGCGGCGGTCCTTGCTGACGAAGCTCGACTCGCCGATCGAGCGGGCCGAGATCACTTCCCCCACGTAGGGGCGACGCTCGACGGCGGCCTTGAGCGTGTCGAGCACGGCTTCGAAGCGGGCATTGGTCCAGCGGACGCGGCCGTGCACGACAATCGCGACGTAGTCGGCGAATGGAGTCGGAAACGCTTCTTTCAGGAGCGCGGTGCCGCGGCTGGATTCGGTGGACTCGCTGCCACCGCCCCGGAGCGCCAATACCTGCTGGACACGGCACGCCCGCGGCCCGAACAGCAACGCGAGGGCCGCCCATGCCACGATGACCCACCCACGCTTGCGAATGATGGGTGCCGCGGGTAACGCGAACACTTACGTGCCAAGCATAAGCAGGCCACAATCATAGAGACGCCAGCAGGCCAAAGCTAGCGGCGCGACAGCGTCCTCTCGCATATTGCGCGCATGGAGCGCCGCATGCTCGTCCTCGTCTCCGCACTGGTCGTCCTGTTCGCGTCAGCGGCATTGTGGAACGCGTTCGTGCGACCGCCCGCGCGCGCGTCGGTTGCTGTGACGCCCGCTGACGCGCCCGCGGAGCGCCTGACGAAGCCGGGCCCGGCAGTCGATTCGCCCCCGGACACCGCGCGCGCTGCGGCTCAACCCGCCCCCGCAGCTACGGTCGTGGCCCCGGTCGGCGCCGGTGGCCCGAGCTACATCGTGCTGCTCGCCCGCTCCGAAATACGCCGCCGCATCCGCGCCAGCGCCGCAGGCACGTATCTCAACGACGTCATCCTCGCCAGCGCGGACTCGATGCTGCACCGCTGGGATGGCCGGGTCTCGACGCCGGTGCGCGTGTTTTTTCCTCCGACCACCGTTGCCAACTTCCAGCCGAGCTTTCTCGATGCCGTGCGGAGCGGGTTCCAGCGCTGGCAGGATGCCGGCGTGCCGGTGCGGTTCAATCTGGACGCCGACTCCGCCTCCGGCGAAGTGCGGGTCCAATGGCGCATCCAGTTCGAGGGAGAGCGCGCGGGACAGACGGACCTACGGTGGGACGA
>DATNOH010000063.1:0-11813 GCA_035601435.1 Gemmatimonadales bacterium
ACGGAGTCGGGCGGACTCCCGGGCGTGAAGGACGGCATTTGTTCGCGATAGTGCGTCTGGATCGAATCGACTTTCGCCTGCTGCTCCGGTGTCAGAGTGATGCCCTTGAACAGGAGCTGCGCCCGCCGCTCCGGACCACGGCCCGACGGACGCTGAGCCAGCGCCGACGTCGCGCACAGCCCCAGCGCCGTCGCGCACAGCAACGCAACATGAAGCCGCATGACTCCTCCTCTTTGCCTTGATATACGCCCACGGAGGGTCGCGTGCTGGGTTTGACTGCGGTCCCACGGCGAGCCACGGTGGGGTGCGTTCGCGACAGTCGTCGCGGGCCTGCCCGACTGGGACATCCTTCTCGCCCTGCGCATCGCGCCACCACGAGTATCGCCGTGGCGGGTGCGCGACAGGTGGGTGCCCCGTGACCGGACGGGCACAGGGATTGCGGCCATTCGCGACCACTCCGTCATGGCTCAATGGCCCAAGACCTGAACACGGCGCGGCGCGCCGAACACGCGGTGGCGCGCTGCACAACCTACCTCTTGTTCGCCTGCCTGCTGCTCGAGGCCGGGACGCTCGCATCCACCTTCTCGCATCGCGCCGAGCTCCGGGTGACGGCGGACGAGCCACTGCTTCCCGGAAAGGCCGCCCCCAACGACGCTCGAAGCCCAGCGATCGCGAAGCTCAAGTTGGCGGCGCTCGTCGGCACCGGCATCCTCTGGCTGCTGTGGCTGCGGCAGGCGTACCGCAATCTCGCGCTCGTCGGCTCGAAGCGGTCGCGATTCACTTCACGTCAGGCCGTCGGCTACTGGTTCATTCCTTTTGTCAACCTGGTTTGGGCCTACCAGGTCATGAAGGACCTCTGGCTGCGCAGCGAATCCATGAACGACCGTGACGCCTACGACGATCTGCCCGCCCCGGCACTCGTCTCGGGCTGGTGGGGGATGTCGTTGACATGGGGAGCGCTGGAGGAGGTGGTCGCCGCCACCGCTCGAGGCGCCCGCACGCCGCTCGACCAGACCAACGTCACCGACGTGGCGCTGCTCGGCAGCGCCGTCGGGATCATCGCCACGGTGCTCGCCATCCGGGTCGTTCGGGGGATCGATCGGAGGCAGCAATGCTTCTCGGCCAGTCCCCCGGATCTCCCGGCACTGTCGGCGGCGCGACACCACGGCACGACAGCGCCACGCAGTGTCACCCCGCCGGACATATCTATTGTCCGAGCGGCACCAGATCCAGATAGGGAGGAGCGGCGCGTTTAGAGCGTCGCGTTCTTCAAGAACTGGATGTAGATCCGCACCGCGTCCGCGTACGCCCGCACGCCGACCCGCTCATCGGTGCCGTGCACCCGACGCACGTCGTCCTTGCCGATCACCGCTCCGGTGAACCGCAGCACATTGGGCGTGAGCCGGGCGTAGTGACGCGAGTCCGTGGCGCCCACCACCAGCCACGGTGTCACCAGCGCCTCGGGAACGACCTCGCGAATGGTGCGGGCCAGCAGCTGGAACGGCTCGCCCGCTACGCGCGTGACGGCCGATGGATTGCTCTTCGTCTCCTCGAGCGGCGCCACACTGATGCGCGAGTCGTGCACCACCTGCCGTACGTGCTCGACGACGCTCTCCACGCTGTCGCCCGGGAGAATGCGGAAGTTTACGAGCGCGCGCGCCGACGATGGCAGCACGTTCTCCTTCACACCCGCCTGGACTACCGTGGGCGCGGTCGTCGTGCGGAGCATCGCGTTTCCCTGCGGCGTCGCCCCGAACTTGCGCGCCAGGACTCCCCCCAAGAGCCAGCGGTTCGCCATGACGAGCCGCGGGGCGAACGACATCTCGGGACCGAGGTAGTCGAACATCTCGGCCGTAGGCCCGCGAATGGCCCGCGGCATCTGGTGGTGCTCGAGCCGCGTGATCGCCGCGGCGAGCATGCCGACCGCGGTCTCGTCCGGCGGCATGGAGGAATGCCCGCCCTCGGCCTGAGCCGTGAGCGCGACGGTCACGTATCCCTTCTCGGCGATACCCACCAGCGCCACGGGCGCCGACACGCCGGGGATCAACCCGGTCGCGAGGGCTCCACCCTCGTCCAGTACGAGCTCGGGGTGGACGTTGCGCGACCCCAGCAGATCCGCGAGGTGGGCCGCCCCGCGCCGTCCGCCGACCTCCTCGTCGTAGCCGAACGCGAGATAGACGGTGCGCCGGGGCTTGGTGCCCGCCGCGACGAGGTGCTCCACCGCCTCGAGAATCCCGACCAGGCTCCCCTTATCGTCCAGCGCGCCGCGGCCCCACACGTAGCCTCCGGCGATCCGTCCCTCGAACGCGGGCTCGGTCCAGCGGCTCTCTGTTCCCGGCTCCACCGGCACGACGTCCTGATGCGCCAGCAGGACGATCGGTGGAAGAATGGGGTCGGCTCCCGTCCACTCGTACAGCAGGCCGTAGCCGTTCACCTTCTCGAGCTTGAGCGCGGCATGGAGTCGGGGGAAGGTCGCCCGCAGGTAGCGATGGAAGCCGTCGAACTCACGAGCGTCGAACTGGCTCGAGTCCTGATAGGAGACGGTCTTGAAGCGCAGGGCGCCCGCCAGGCGCTGCGCGAGTGCCGCGGTGTCGAGCGGCTCGACTGCCACGGGAGACGCCTGGGGCTGGCGCGAGCGGACCGTGAAGGTGCGCTCGAGCGCCACGGCGGCGAGCACGAGCAGCACGATGAGGAGGCCCCCGAGAATCTTCTTCATGGTGCGCGAAGGTGGCGCGACGCGGCTCGTCCGGCAAGGGGCCCCGCCGGACGACCGAGCCATTACACTCCGTGTGTGATTCTCCCCTTCGAGTACGGTGACGTTCGCTATTTCAGGATGGCCCGCACCGTGCTGCGGCGGGCGATCTACTGGACCGGCGTCTATCTCGTCGACGGGCTGCTGGTAGACTCGGGCCCGCCTAACCTGGCGCGGGATGTGCGGCGCCTCGTTGGTGAGCTCGGCGTACGACAGTGCGTCACCACACACCACCACGAAGACCACTCGGGCAACCACGGGCTCTTGGTCCGAGAGCTCCACATCACGCCGCTGGCCCACCCATCCGCCGTCGCACGGCTCGCGGAGCCCGACGCTCAACCACAGCTCTATCGTCGCGTCGCATGGGGAGCCCGGCCGCCCGCTTCGGTCGCACCATTGGACCGGCGGATCGAGACGCCACGCTTCCGCTTTCAGGTGATCCACACACCAGGCCACGCCACCGATCACGTGGCCCTGTTCGAGCCCGAGCGCGGCTGGCTCTTCTCGGGCGACCTCTATCTGGCCCCGCGGCTCCGCTACCTGCGCGCCGACGAGGACGTGCACGCGATGATGGACTCGTTACGGCGGGTCCTGGCGCTCGAGCCGCAGGTGCTGTTCTGCCAGCACCGCGGACGAGTCGAGCAGGGCGCCGCGCGGTTGCGGGACAAGCTGGAGTTCCTGGTCGAGCTGGGGGGGCGGATCCACGAGCTGCACGGACGCGGTTGGAGCGACGCCGCGATCGCGCGGGGCCTTCCCGGGAGCGATCTCCTGTGGCGGCTGTGGACCGCCGGGGACTTCTCCAAGCGAAACTTCGTGCGGGCGTTTCTCTCGCGCCGCTAACGCCCGTTGAGATACTGCCGCGCCGCCGCGAGCACCTGCGCCTGCGCCTCGGCGAGCGAGCCCTCGAGCGACGCCCCCGCCGCCTTGCGGTGTCCGCCACCGCCGAAACGATGCGCCAGCTCGGCCACGTCCACGTCGCCGAGCGAGCGGAAGCTGACCTTCACCTTGCCGTTCGCCAGCTGGCGGAACAAGAGGGCCAGCCGCACCCCTGCGATGGATCGCGGATACTCGACGATGCCGTCCAGGTCGTCGGCGGTGGCATGGTGCCGCTGCAGGGCGTCCGGCGGCACGGTCACCCAGGCGAGGCCGCGCTCCGGCTCGACCACCAGGGTGCCGAGCACCTCGGCCGTGAGACGGACGCGACCCTCGGGCGCGCTGGCGTATACCGATTCGTAGATCGACTCCGGATCCACGCCGCGTTCGAGCAGCGCTCCCGCCACCTGCAGCACGCGCGGCGTAGTGTTGGCGAACCGGAACCCGCCCGTGTCGGTGAGGATGCCCACGTACAGCGCGCGGGCCGCGTCGGGGGGGAGCGGCCATTGCAGGGTGCTCGCGAAGTCGAACACCAGCTCCGCCGTGGCGGCCGCCTCCGGCGCCACCAGCCGCGGCCCACCCGGCAGCGACCCCCCGCTCACGTGATGATCGATGCACGCCACCGCGTGCGACTGCGTGATCGCGCGCGCCAGATCGCCCAGCCGGCTCAGATCGGAGATGTCGAGCACCACGACCACGTCGGCGGCCTCTATCTCGCGCGCCGCCCGCTCCGAATGATCGGCTCCCGCCGGCAGGAGGAAGTGAAACCGCTCGGGGATGGGCGTGGGGTTCGCGATGGTCGCCCGCAGCCCTCGCGCGGTGAGCAGGTGCCACAGGGCCACCTCGCTGCCGACGCCATCGCCATCGGCGTTCACATGGGTCGTGAGCGCGACGCGCCGGCCAGGCGTCAGCACGGCCGCCACGGCCTCGGCGGCGCGCGCCCGCTCGGGAGGAATTGATACCCCGCTCGTTGTCATGGCATCAAGATACAAAAAGGCGTCACGGAAAGACGTCACGAGACGACGTCAACGCCGCGCGACAGTCACCTCGCCCCGACGAACGAAAGGGAATGCGGACTCGTCCCGGTCAACAGGAGCCCGCTTACGGAGAGCGTATTCTGCTGGAGCATGAACCTCCCCGGCACTTCCACTGAAACCGGAATGCCGGAGACCTTGACCACACCGCTCACGTGGATCGAGTCCGGGAGGGGGTGCGTGTACGTGCCCAGAATGCTTTCGGGCGGTTGGCCCTGATTGAGGATGACGGCAACAAAGGAGTCCACAGCCATCGCATGGCTCAAGGTGACATGGCCCGAGATCTTAGGCGGACCGTAAGCGGGGAGGGTGTCCAGACAGTACGAGACTAACTGGTACAAACCGTACAGTGAGTCGCCATGCGACAAACCACCGCTGTACGAGGGACACGGAGTCGGCTGGTGCGGAGTCGTGCTGCTTTTGCACGCGACCGCGATTGCCGCCGCCACGGCGCCGAGCAGCCAAGTCATGCGTACCGGCGCGCACCGCGTCATGCGCGCAAGCTACCGGGGGGGCAGGGAGGGCGTCTAGCCCCGCAGCACGCTGTGCTTCCGGCTGTAACCGAAGTAGATGGCGAGTCCGATCACCAACCACACCCCCAACCGGATCCACGTGTCGAGCGGCAGGGTGAGCATCAGGCCTAGGCAAGAGAGGATGCCAAGGAGGGGGACGAGTGGGACAAACGGGGTCCGGAACGGCCGCTCGAGGTCGGGACGCGTGTGCCGCAGGATCCACACGCCGGCACACACCAGCACGAAGGCCAGCAGCGTGCCGATGTTGACCCACGTCCCGAGCACCTGCAGCGGCAGGAGCCCGGTGGCAACGCACACCGCGATGCCAGTGTAGATCGTGGAGAGGTACGGCGTGCGGAACCGCGGATGCACTTTGCTGGCCCAGCGGCCGAGTAAGCCATCGCGAGACATTGAATAGAAAACACGGGACTGTCCCAGCAGCATCACGAGGATCACGGAGCCGATGCCCAGGACCGCGCCGACGTCGATCGAGACACGAATCCACCACGGCGCGCCGATCCGCTCCATCGCGTAGGCCATCGGTGCCGGGAGGTTGAGCTCGCCGTAGGGGACCATGCCCACCAGCACGGCCGACACCACGACGTACAAGAGCGTGCAGATCGCGAGCGAGCCGAGGATGCCGATGGGCATGTCGCGTTGGGGATTCTTCGATTCCTGCGCCGCGGTCGAGACCGCATCGAACCCGATGTAGGAGAAGAACACCAAGCCCGCACCCCGTAGCACCCCGGACCAGCCGTAGCTGCCCCACTCCCCCGTGTTCGGTGGGATGAAGGGCGTCCAGTTGGCGCGGTTGAGGTGCGACACGCCGATGAGCACCACCAACAGAACGATCGCGACCTTGAGGATCACGATGAGGCTGTTGACCCGCGCCGACTCCCTGATCCCGATCACCAGCACGGCGGACATCAGCGCGACGATGCCTACGGCTGGAAGGTTGATGATCGCGCCGGTCAGGTTCAATCCCGGGTGGGCGCATCCCGCCGCGAGCGCCGCCACCTGTGTGGCCGTGCACAACTGTGTGGGCGGAGCGGTCAGGCTCGCGGGAATGTGGACGCCGAACAGCCCCAACAGGGACACGAAGTGGCCCGACCAGCCCACGCCCACCGTCGCGGCGCCGGCGGCATATTCGAGCACCAGATCCCACCCGATGATCCAGGCCGCGAACTCGCCCATCGTGGCGTAGGAGTACGTGTAGGCGCTGCCTGCAACGGGCACGGCGCTCGCCATCTCGGCGTAACACAGGCCCGCGAACGCGCACGCGACACCGACCAGGACCATCGAGAGGGGCACCGCCGGACCGGCGTACAATGCGGCCACCTGGCCGGTGATCACGAAGATCCCCGCGCCGATCACGGCGCCGATGCCCAGCGTGACGAGATTGAGGGGCCCGAGCGCCCGGGTCAGGCTGTGCTCACCGGTCGCCTCCGCTTCGGCTCGAAGCGTGGCGATCGGCTTGAGGGCGAACAGGCTCATCCTGGAATCTGGGAGCCACCCGGTCGGCTCCAACGGCGCCGGGACGACCGGGACTGCGAGCGGGACGAGCGGCGCTAGGGCGTGGCCGGGGCGAGCAGGTTACGGCGGTAGCGGCGGCTGAGCGTGACGCGCGCGCCGCTCTCGAGAATCACGATCGCATCTCCGTGGAACCAGGGCTGCACCTCACGCACGCGGTCGAGGTTGACGAGTGCGGACCGGCTGATCCGCCGGAACCGCTCCGGATCCATTCGCGCCTCGAGCGCGGCGAGAGTGGTACGCACGGTGTGCACGCGGTCGCCGGCGTGCAATCGCACATAGTTGCGCGCCGCTTCGATCCAGTCCACCTCAGCCGTCCGGACAAAGAAACTGCGGCCGTCGTCCATGACGAGCAGGCGTTCCGGGTGGCGGCGGGCGGGCGGCTCCTCTGCACTCCCCCCCGTCGCCGTCGCGTGGAGCTCCCGCAGCCGGGCCTCGAGCTCCGCGGCGCGCAAGCGGTGCTCCCGGAGGTCGCGACGGTAGTCACGCGCGTGCACTCCTGCCAGGATGCCCCAGTACACCACCACGTTCCAGAGGTACAGCGTGGCGAAGTTGTTCACGAAGTACGTGATGTGGCGCGGCTCGCCGGCCACGAGCTGGAGCACTGTCTGCAGGGCAACGGAGATCGCGAAATGGGCGAGCCCTACGAGCAGGCTCGCCGAGACATGAAACGCGAAGTTGTACCCCCAGCTCATCGCGTCAATCGGGACCCGCTGCTTCAGACGCGCGACGAGGAGCGCGAACAGCCCCCACACGTACCAGTCCGGGAGGCTGATGCGGATCGCCTGCCCCCACCTGTCGGAGGGCTGGCCCAAGCGCTGCCCGGCGAGGAACACCTGAGCGGCGAACGCGAGGCCGAGCGCCGTCCAAAAGGTCAGCCACCCTACCCACTGCGTGGCCCGGCGGAGCGATGCGTCCTGACTCGGCACGTCACGTCCTCCTGAGCGACGCTCCATGACAGCCCCCGGGGGGCTCAGCGCGCGGACTTCTGGCTGTCCACGCCTGACCCCAGCGTGCTATGGCGACGGCCATACAGGAAATAGATCACCAAGCCGATCACCATCCAGACGAACAGCCGGATCCAGGTATCGCCGGGGAGTGTGGCCATCAGCCCCAGGCAGCACAGGACACCCAGGATCGGCACCACCGGCACCCAGGGGGTTTTGAACGGACGATCCAGATCAGGCCGAGTGTGGCGCAGGATCCAGACGCCGCCGCACACCAGCACGAACGCGAGCAACGTCCCGATGTTCACGAGCTCGCCCAGCAGCTGGATCGGGAAGACGCCAGTGAAGAACATGGCGAAAAGGCCGACGAAGATCTGCGTGAGCCACGGGGTGCGGAATCGCGGATGCACCTTGCCGACCCAGGGAGGCAGCAAGCCGTCGCGGGACATCGAATAGAAGACGCGGGACTGGCCGAGCAACATGACCAGGATGACCGACGCGAGCCCCAGAACCGCGCCGAGGTTGATCATCCAACCCATCCACCGCAGACCCGGGATCGAATCCACGGCATAGCCGACCGGGTGCGATACGTCGAGCTTCGTATAGGGGATGATGCCGGTGAGGATACCCGACACCAGGATATACAGCACCGTGCAGATGGCGAGCGAGCCGAGGATCCCCTTCGGCATGTCCTTTTGGGGGTTTTTGGCTTCCTGCGCGGCCGTACTCACCGCATCAAAGCCGATGTAGGCGAAGAAGATCAACCCCGCTCCGCGCAGCACTCCGCTGATTCCAAACTTGCCGAACTCGCCCTGGTTGGGTGGAATGAACGGATGCCAATTGGCCGGGTTGATGTAGAACGCGCCGGCGACGATGAACAAGGCGACCACGGTGAGCTTCAGCGCCACGATGAAATTGTTGACGGTCGCCGACTCCTTGATGCCGACCACCAGCACGAACGACATGATCGCCACGATCGCGATGGCGGGGAGATTCACAATGGACCCGGTCGAGTTCAGGCCCGGCGTTACGCAACCCGCCACCGCCCGCGCCACTTCCGACGCCTCGCACCATCGGAACGGCGCGGAGGTCAGCGCCGCGGGGAGGTGGATGTTGAGGTTCTCCAGCAGGCCGACGAAGTATCCGGACCAGCCGACCCCGACCGTGGAGGCACCCATGGCATACTCGAGGACCAAGTCCCACCCGATGATCCACGCCATGAACTCGCCCATCGTGGCATAGGCGTAGGTGTACGCGCTACCCGCCACGGGAACGGCGCTCGCCATCTCGGCGTAGCATAGGCCCGCGAACGCGCACGCGATCCCGGCGGCGACGAACGAGAGCGGGACGGCCGGGCCGGCGTGGCGCGCCGCCGCGAGACCGGTGAGCACGAAGATGCCTGCACCGATGATGGCCCCGATGCCGAGCGTCGTGAGGTTCAGCGCGCCTAGGGTCTTCTTGAGCGTTCCTTCCCCCGTCGCGTCGGCCTCAGCGCGGAGGAGGGCGATCGACTTGGTAGCCCATAAGCTCATGCGGACCTCGTATGCCTGGGAGGGTGGCGACGGCCGGAGACGGTGAGACGCGCTAGACTACGGTTGGTCTTGCGGAGTGTCAAGCTCAAAGGGAGTAGTTGGGGGCTTCCCGCGTGATCACGACGTCATGTGGGTGCGATTCGCGCAACCCCGCCGTGGTGATCTGGATGAATTCGGTCTCGCTGCGGAGCGCCTTGATGTCGCACACCCCGCAATAGCCCATGCCGCTGCGGAGCCCACCCACCATCTGGAAAATCACGTCGGAGGCCGGCCCCCTGTAGGGCACGCGTCCCTCGATGCCCTCGGGCACGAGCTTGGACGGCGAGACCTCGCCTTCCTGGAAGTAGCGGTCGGCGGAGCCTTCCTCCATGGCCCCGAGGCTGCCCATGCCGCGGATCACCTTGAAGCGCCGGCCCTCGAGCAGGAACGACTCGCCCGGGCTCTCCTCCGTGCCCGCGAGCATCGAGCCCATCATCACGCTCTCGGCGCCGGCGGCGAGCGCCTTCACCACGTCACCCGAGTACTTGATCCCGCCATCCGCGATCACGGGGACGTCTCCCGCCCCCGCCCCGGTCACGCCGTCGACGATCGCCGTGATCTGCGGCACGCCGACGCCGGTGACGACGCGCGTCGTGCAGATCGAGCCCGGCCCCACGCCGACCTTCACGGCGTCCACGCCGCGCTCCACCAGGGCCCGCGCGCCCGCTTCGGTCGCCACGTTGCCGCCCACCAGCTGCGCCTCGGGGTACGCCTCGCGCAGGCAGGCGACCGTCTTGAGTACGCCCTCGGAGTGCCCGTGGGCCGAGTCCACCACGATCACGTCACACCCCGCGTCGAGCAGCGCCCGGGCACGCGCCAGCGCGTCGGGATTCCCGCCCACCGCCGCGGCGACGCGCAGCCGCCCGTGCTGATCCTTGTTGGCGTGGGGGTGCCGCCGGCGCTTGAAGATGTCCTTGATGGTGATCAGGCCCTTGAGGATGCCCTTATCGTCGACGACTGGGAGTTTCTCGATGCGGTGCTTGGCGAGGATCCGCTCCGCTTCGTCGAGCCCCGTTCCGACCGGCGCCGTGACCAGGCGGTCCTTGGTCATCGCATCGCGGATCGGGCGGTCGAGCTCGCGCTCGAACTGGAGATCGCGGTTGGTGATGATGCCCACCAGGCGACCGGCGTCATCGACGATGGGGACGCCGGAGATGCGGAACCGCTCCATCAGGCGCACCGCTTCGCGCAGCGGCCGGTCCGGACCGAGGGTGATGGGGTGCAGGATCATCCCCGATTCGCTGCGCTTCACGCGGTCCACTTCTGCCGCCTGACGGTCGACCGGCATGTTCTTGTGGATCACGCCGATGCCGCCCTCGCGCGCGATCGCGATCGCCATCTCCGATTCGGTGACCGTGTCCATCGCCGCGGACACGAGGGGGATGTTGAGGGATATTCCACGGGTGAAACGGGAGCGCACGTCGACGTTCCGCGGATGCACGCTCGAGAGCCGCGGAACGAGTAAAACGTCGTCGAAAGTGAGAGCGGAAGCGGGCCGGAAGGTTCCCATGGCGAAAGTTACTGGGCGGGGGGCGTTTCCTCAACCTTGCCCTTGTCCGCGGACTTCTTCGCCGCCTCCTCCACCGCCGCCTTCCCCGCCGCCGCCACCTTCTCGAGCAATTTTCCCGCCTTTCCCACGGCGTCCATCGTCCCCTTGATGATATTGACCGGGACGCGCCCCGCCCGCAGCGTGTCTTCGAGCGTTTCCGCGACGCGCTGGAACGGTGGCGCGCCGGCCGGCCGCTCGGCGTACTTGGACTCCAGGAACTCGACGTAGTCGAGGACCTGATATGCCTTGTCGTCGGGGAGTGCGTCGAGTTTTCGCAACAGACGGTCACGCAGGATCTCGTTCATGGCAGGGTCTCGAGGCTGATCATGTCGAGCACCGGGTTGCCGAGGAACCGGGTGCGGCCGGTGCGTACGCGCGCGGTGACCTGAATGGTGGCGAGGGGTGTGAGGGTCTCGAGCTGCGCGCGCTTCGCGTCGGGAACCACGACGTACACGAACCCGCGCTCCGGGAGCGGCCCGCGCGCCAGAAAGTAGGTGGCGCCGTTGGGGATCTCGGGCCGGAGCTCGTCGGCCTTCTGGGTGGAGATGAACTGCAGCGTCCAGCGGAGCACCTGGCCCGCGTAGCGCTGCGGGTCGGTGCGCAGTTCGGCCGCCGTGATGCCGACGAGCACGCCGGGCGGCGCGATCTCCAGGTCCGCGCTCTTCACCCAGCCTTCGAGCTCCACCCGCGTCCACTCGCCCGAGCGGCCCAGCACGCGCAACGGCGCCGACGGCGCCAGCGTTCCCGCCGGTTGCCCTTCCGGCGACCGATACAGCACCGTGCGCCGGGCGGATTCGACGCGGGAGGGATCCACGGGGGCGGAAGAGATGGAGGTCGTGTCCGGTGACCCGGCCATGGACCCGTGCCCCGCGGCCGGCGCGATCGCCGGCTTGGGGAGGGCCGGCCGCGTCTGGGTCGTGTCCGAGTCCGGCGCGGCGCTGCGCGAGCTCGCCACCTGCGCGACCGACTCGAGGTCCGTCTTTTCGAGCCAGCCCGCCCGCGTGACGTGGATCCAGCGACCCGACGTGCCTTCCACGACCTTGTT
>DATNOH010000064.1:0-8861 GCA_035601435.1 Gemmatimonadales bacterium
GTCGTTCACGCCCTTGTTGCAATGCGGGCAAATGTTTTGGAACTCCTGGTAGCGCCATTTCTGCGGGCGTCCGCACCAGGGGCACGAGCGCATCGGGTACATCACCCCGCCGCCGCAACCCCACTGGCAGCGCCGGTGGTACTTGAAGCCCTTGGGGGCCTTGAGCGGCTCGGAGCTCGAGTCCCCGTCGGCGATGTCGCGACCGCACCAAGGGCAGAACGAGAAGCTGTCCGACACGACCCAGCCGCAGTAGTAGCACTCCGCGCCGGTCGCCTTGGTGGTGTCCTTCCACTCGAGCCGGCGGCCGCAGTTCGAGCAGTTCGCCCAGAAGCGCTGCACTTCGGCCGCGCACCGAGGACAGCGCAGCTCGGGCGTCGGGATCTCGCGCTTACGCCCGGCCACGCGCCAGTGCCTCGTCCACGATCCGCTGGATGAACGCGTTATAGCTCATGTCCGCCTTCTGGGCCGCGTCCGCCATCTCGTTCTCCTGCGCGAGAAACGGGTTGGGGTTGACCTCCAGGACATAGACGGCGTCGTCGTGCGTCAGCCGCAAGTCGACGCGTCCGTAGTCGTGGAGCCAGAGGGCATGGAACGCCGTGGTGCAGGTGTCCGCGATCTTGGCCGCAACCTCGTCCGACAGTCCCTTCGCGAACACGTTCTTGATCTTCTTCCGCTTGCGGTACTCTTCGTCCCACTTGGCCTTGTACGTCGCAATGCGATGCTCCCCGTCGGACTCGCCGAACGTCAGCTCGACGATGGGCAGCACCTGGAGCGTGCTGTTCCCGATCAGCCCCGCGTACAGCTCCCGGCCTTCGATCAGCTCTTCGACAATGGCCGCCTGATGGAACTTCTCATGGATGAACTTCACCCGCACCTCGAGCTCCTCATCGTCCTTCACCACCGAGGCCTGCGCGATACCCACAGAGGCGTCCTCCAACAGCGGCTTCACGATGAGCGGGAACCGCAACTCCGACGGGCGCACCGGCTTCTGTCCCGGGCGAAACTCGGCGAACGCCGGCACCCGGATCTCGTGGTGCGCGAGGATTTTCTTGGTGAGCGACTTGTTGCGCGCGACGAGCAGTCCCGTTGGAGACGACCCCGTGTAGCGATAGCCATGCATCTCGAGCACGGTGGCCAGCGCGTACTCGTGCCGGGCGTGTCCGCGGAACGACTCGCACCCGTTGAACACGAGCTTCGGCTGGAACGCGGCCAGCCGCTCGAGCACCGGTGGTAGCTGGTCGGCGACGCCGACCATCAGGACGTCGTGTCCCTGGGCGATCAGCGCCCGGGCGACGTCGTATTCCGCCTCCTCAACCTTGGCGTCGACTTCCTTCTTGTAGTCGGCGTCCTCCCAGTCAGGGTGAAGTGTGTCGAACACGACGGCGATTTTCACGCTTTCACCCGCGCCATGTCCCGCCCGACCGTGCTGAGCGAGATCAGGATGACCAAGCCTCCCACGGCGCCGGCCGTCGGCAGCAACAGCATCGCGGGCCGCAGGCCAAACCGATCGGACAGATACCCGATGAGGGGCGGCGCGATCGCATCGCCAGCGAGGTGCGAGAACAGCACGTAGGCGCCGAGCACCGAAGCGCGGACGGCCCCCGGCACCACGTCTAGGATCACGGCCGACAGCGGTCCGTTGTACCACGAGTAGAGGAAGAACGTCCCGAACAGGAGCGGCACGAACAGCCGGAGCTCATCGATCAGGAGGAGTGCGGCGCACACGGGCCCGCCCAACACGAACCCCGCGCCCGACACGACGACCCGCCCGCCGCTCCAGCGCGACAGCAGCCAGTCTCCCGTCCGACCGCCGAACAACGCGCCCAGCGCCCCGCCGGCGAGCCCCCACACACCGAACTGTCTTCCCACGGCGGCGACCGGCAGGCCGTGCGTCCGTTCCAGGAAGCTCGGCGCCCAGGCGATCAGACCGTTCACGGCGAAGGTCACGAGCGCCCCGCCCACGAACATCCAGATCAAGGTCGGCGTGCGAAGTACCGTCCCGGCGGCCTGTAGGAAATCGCCGAATGCCGTGGCGGCGACTTCGCTCGCTTCGGTCGTGCCACGCACGGCCACCGGCACCAGCCGGAACACGGTCCACACGATGCCGATGCTCACGCAGGCGGAGAACACCGCCGTATCGATGCCGCGCGGCAGCCCCTCGAACAGATCGAGCACGCCTGAGAGCGCAGCGCCCGCGAGCGTGAGCCATATGAGTGGTGCGCCGAGCCGCAGCGCCTCGTGGGCCCCCACGCGCCCGCGCGCGTACCAGCTCTTCACGGTGGCGCGGATCGTCGGCGGCGGGCGCCGGCGCGGCTCGCGCAGCCGGGACGCGAGCAGCGCGAGCAGAAAGCCGGGGACACCGAGGGCGACGAACGCGGCGCGCCAGCCGTAGCGCTCGGCGAGCACGCCGCCGAGCCAGATCCCGAGCACGCCGCCAAAGGCCATCCCAACGGAGTAGATCCCGAGGGCAAAGGCGCGTCGCTTGCCCTGGAAGAACTCGGCAAGCAACGCCTGGGCAGCCGGCCCATAGCCCGCCTCCCCTACGCCCACCAGCGAGCGGCACGCCAAGAGCTGCCAGAACCGGCTCACCGTCGCCCCGAGCGCCGTGAAGGCGCTCCATAACCCCACGCCGAACGCGATCACGGCGCGCCGGGATTTCAGGTCCCCGACAACACCGAGCGGCAACGCCGCGAGGGAGAGGACGATCACGTAGGCAGACCCGAGCCAGCCGAGCTGCTGATCCGACAGGACGAGCTCCCGCTTGATCGGCTCGAACAGCGCGTAGACGACGTTGCGGTCGATGTAGTTGAGGAGATTGATGAGCGTCAACAGTCCCAGGGCGTACGCCGCGTACGCCCGGGAGGTGGCCGCGGGGCCGGCGCGCTCAGGGTCTGCGCCCGACAGTCGTCGCCTCCGCGCGCGCGTCGCGGTCCGCTTTCGCCTCCTGGTATGCCTCGGTGAGCTGCCGCATGATCTCCTCGCGCCGGTCATACAGCCGGCGCAGCCGCCGCTTCTTCCGTTTGGCGAGCGCGTACGCGGCGAGGATGGGGAAGCCGATGGTGTTGTCGAGGTAGCACACCACCGTACCCGGCAGCTTGTCGGGGTCCACCTTCCCCCAGCTGACGGCTTCGGCCGGCGTGGCTCCGGACAGGCCGCCCGTGTCGACGCGGGCGTCAGTCATCTGAAGGTAGTAGTCATGGCCTTTCTCGCTGATACCCAGCACTTCCTGGATCTGCGGCTCCGTCTGCAGCACGAAGTTCTTGGGGCTGCCGCCGCCGATGATCAGGATGCCGCTTTTGCCGCCGTGCGTCTTGGCGTCGAACACGATCGCCGACGTCTCGTTCACGTCCGCGCTGGGATCGAAGCGCAGCAGCGATCCCGTCAGCGCCTGCTCGGCCACGTTCATCCCGATGGACGAGTCTCCCGGGGACGAGGTGTAGATCGGCACGGCGCAATGGTGCGCCACGCCGAGCACCGACTTCCGCGAGATCCCCAGCGTCTTCTCGCGCTCGAGGATATAGCCGCCCAACAGGTAGTGGTACTCCGCCGTGCTCATGGGCCGCTGGAACTCCGGGCCCGCCGACACTTCCCGGATATAGGCGTCGGTCGAGAGCAGCACCTCGTAATCGAAGAAAATGTCGTAGATGCGCACGACGCCTTCCTCCCGCAGCTCCACGTCGTCCGCGAACGGCGTCCCCCGGTGCATCGTCAGACCCAACCCGAAATGCGCGTCATGATACAGGTTCGCGCCGGTCGAGACGATCCAGTCGATGAACCCCGCCTCGAGCAGCGGGATGATGGTCGACATCCCGAGTCCCGCGGGTGTCATCGCGCCGGTGAGGCTCATGCCGACGGTGACGTCGTCCTCGAGCATCAGCTCCGTGAACAGGCGGCACCCCTCGGCGAGGCGCCCCGAGTTGTAGGCGAGGAACGCGTTGTCCACCAGCTCGGGTACCGTCTCCCGCCCGGTGATAGGCTTCGGATCGATGCGCTGGCCGCGCAAGAAATCTTTGCGTGTGGTCATGGCACCTCCGCGTCGCTTTGGGTCTCGATCGGAAAGGCTTGGCTGCGGCGCTCCCGCGCCTGCCGTACGGTCGCGACGGCCTCCCGCGGGCTGTCGGTAACGGTGAAGAGCCGGAGATCGGTGGTGGCGATCTTGCCCTCCCCCGCGACGCGGTCTTTCAGCCACTCCACGAGACCGCCCCAATACTGGGCTCCGAACAGGATCACGGGGAAGTTGCTCACCTTCCCGGTCTGAATCAGCGTGAGCGCCTCGAACAGCTCGTCCATCGTCCCGTATCCTCCCGGGAAGACGATGAATGCGGTCGAGTACTTGACGAACATCGTCTTGCGGACGAAAAAGTAACGGAAGTTGATGGAGCGCTCGACGTAAGGATTGAGCCCCTGCTCGAACGGCAGCTCGATGTTGCAACCGATGGACAGACCGTTTCCCTCCTGTGCCCCGCGGTTCGCGGCCTCCATGATCCCGGGGCCGCCCCCCGTGATGATCGGGAACCCTTCCTGCGCGAGCATGCGCGCGGTTTCCACGGCTTTCTCATAGTAGGGGTCGTCCGGCGTGGTGCGGGCCGATCCGAACACCGTCACGGCGTTGTACACGTCGGAAAGGGTGTCGAACCCTTCGACGAACTCTCCCATGATCCGAAGGACCCGCCACGAGTCCGTTTTGACGAACGCGCGCCGCTCGCGGGGAACCTGGGCGAGGAGGCGTTCGTCCTCAGTGACCGGTGTACGCTGCGAGCCGCTGGAGCGCTGAGACATGGTCGTCCTGCACGTTATAGAAGAAGGGAGAGAAGCGGACGTGTCCCGGCCGGGCGTCTACGACGATCCCGCCGGCGGCGAGATGTCGCACGCCCGCGGCCGGGTCGGCCGCGGGGAGCATGACGATCGCCGACCGATCCTCGGCGCGCGAAGCGACGTGGGGCCGGAAGCCGTGGTCTCGGGCCCGCGCGACCAGATCCTCGGTGAGCGCCGATGTCACTCGGCGGATGGCCGGGACGCCAATTTCGTCGATGTATTCAAGGCCTCCCAGCTGCGCATACACCGCCGCGAGCGCCGGCGTACCGAGCTCGAAGCGTCGCGCGTCATCGTGCAGCTCGAGCGTGCGGGAATCGAAGGCGAACTGGTTCTTGTGGCCGAACCATCCGGCGATCCCCGGGGCGAGCCGCCGCGCGAGCTCGTCGCGAACGTACAACAGCACGATCCCCGGCCCGCCGAGCAGCCACTTGAGCCCCCCGGCGATGAGAAAGTCCACGCCTGCGGCCTTCACGTCCACGGGCACCTGTCCCACGGACTGGTAGGCGTCGACCAGGGTCAGGGCGCCGCACTTGTGAGCGGCATCCGCCACGCGCTTGATGTCCTGGATGGCCCCGCTCGTGAAGTACACGTGCGACGTGGCGACGAGGGCGGTGCGGTCATTCACCGCTCGGGCGATGGCCTCGACCGGCACCGAGACCTGGTCCGGGCTCTCGACCACCACCAGCTCCACGCCACGGTCCCGCTTCGCGAGCCATTGGTAGGCGACCGTGGGAAAATCGAGCGACGTGATCACGACCCTGGGCCGGCGCCGGTAGTCGAGCGCCTCGGCCACCGCCGATAGGGCCACCGAAACGCTGGGCGCAAGAGCGATTTCCTCAGGGCTCGCACCCACGATCCGCCCGTAGCGTGTCCGCAGCTCGCCGAGCGCCGCCCACCACACGTCGTACCAGGCGGATGCTCCGCGCGCCTGCCACAGATCGAGGAATTCCGCGGTCCGGCGGCGCGTGCGCTCGCCGAGCGCACCGAGCGAGCAGGTGTTGAGGTACACCGCGTCCCGGAAGATCGGGAACTCGCTGCGATAGCGGGCGAGCGCGTGAGCCCCGGTGGATGCGCCGGCGTCCAGACCGCTGGCGAGTGGCATAGGCGGTCAATATACAGGAGGAAAAGCGCGCTGGGCACGCCTCGCGAGTAAATTCACCCGCAATGAGAGCCTCTGCCGGCTGGTCGGCGCTCACCGCGCGTCTCGTGCTGCGGGCCCTCGTGAACCCGCGGCTCGCTCTCGATCTCGTCCGCCTGACCTGGAGCTTTCGGGCGCGAGACTGGTACCGACGCCCGCCGTTCCTGCCCCTGCCACCGCGCGATTATGTTCGCTGGCGCATGTTCACCGCCTACGGCGACGAAGACGCGGTGCCGCCGCTCGAAGATTTGGTACGCTTCGCGAGGTGGCGAAGAGAGACGATGCACCTATGAAAGGAGACGTCGAGCAGACCGTCGCGGTGAAACGTCGAGCCCTCGAGCTGGGCTTCGATGCCGTGGGAGTCGCGACCCTCGAGCCGAGCGCTCACGCTGCCGAGCTCCAACAGTGGCTCGCCGCCGGGTATGCAGGCACCATGACGTACCTGCATCGCCAGGCCGAGAAGCGAAAGGACCCCGCCAGCATCATGCGGGGTGCGAAGGTCGCCCTGGTGACGCTCACCAACTACTTCCACGGCTCGACTAACCCCGGGGTGGGAAGAGTCGCCCAGTACGCCTGGTCGGCCGACTACCACGAAGTCCTGGGTCGCCGTCTCGAGCGGCTTGCCACCGCCGTTCGCGAGGTCGTGCCGGGCGCGAAGACTCGCTGCTACGTGGATGCAGGGCCCGTCCCCGAGCGGGAGCTGGCGCAGCGCGCAGGGCTGGGCTGGATCGGCAAAAACATGATGCTGATCGACCCCGACCGCGGCTCGTTCACGTTCATCGGCGTCGTGCTGACCGACGCGGCGCTCGCCCCCGACCCGCCGTTCGAAGCTGACCGCTGCGGTAGCTGCCGCGCCTGCCTGGACGCGTGCCCGACGAGCGCATTCGTCGCGCCCGGCGTGCTCGACGCGCGGCGCTGCATCTCGTACTTGACCATCGAGCACCGCGGAGAGTTCAGCCAAGCCCAGCAGCCACTCGTGGGTGATTGGCTGTTCGGATGCGACGTGTGCCAGGACGTGTGTCCGTGGAACGTGAAGTTCGCGCTCCCCACCCGCGACGTCGAGCTGAACGTGCGCCCGGAGGTCGCCGAGCCGGAGCTCGCCTCGCTGCTTGACGCCAACCCGGAATCGTTCCAGCGCCGTTTCGGCGACACGCCGTTCGAGCGCCCTGGTGTCGCCGGGATGCGGCGCAACAGCGCCGCTGTGCTCGCGAACCGCCGCCGGACACACGCATGATCGAGGTTCCCACCCCGCAGCGGGCACAGGCCGCCGCCATTCAGCACCGGCTGAGCGAGGGGCTCGGCCGGATCGACCCGCATCATCGTTTGCTCGGACGCCCCGTGGCCTATCGAATCATCGACGGGACGACGCTCGAGATCACCTATCGGGACGTGCCGGGGATCGCGGAAGCGGAGGTACTGGGCGTCAAGCGTCTGATCGGCGCCGAGTGCTTCTGCACGGTCGCGCCCCAAACGGCTGAGACCGTGCTCGTTCGGTTCATCGTCTCCCTCAAGTAGCGCTCACCAGCCGAATCACCGGGAGCTCGGGCGGGTTGCCCCACCGCGGGATCCACGCGCTGCCCACGCCCGCCGAGACGTACAACCAGCACTGCCCCACGCGCTTCAACCCATGCAGGTATTTCTTGCCGAACTGGGACGGCGCGGTGATCGGCCCGACGAGCGGCAGGTGCGCCTGACCGTTGTGCGTGTGTCCCGCGAGCATCACGTCCACCCGGAGGCCCGTGGGCAGGTATTCGATGAGATCGGGGTTGTGCGAGATGAGCACGCGCGGGATGTTCGGCGCCACGCCGGAGAACGCCTCGTCGGGCCGGACGGCACCATGCGTGAAGTCGTCCACGCCGCCCACCGCCAGCGCCGCCGCGCCGCGACGAATGAGCCGGTGCCGGTTGTGGAGCAACATCGCCCCACTGCGCTCGACCACGGCCCCGACCTGGTCGGGGCCCACCCAGTGGTCGTGGTTCCCGAGCACAGCCACCACCCCGTCACGCCCGTGGAAACTCGCCAACACCCGCTCGAGGCCATTGATGTCGCTACGGGCGTGGCTGACGAAATCGCCGCCCAGCACCACGAGATCGGTGTCCAGCTCCCGCACGCGGTCGGCCATGCGTTGCAGCCACCATGTGGGTACCGCGGGGCCATGATGCAGATCCGTGACCAGCGCCAGACGGTAGCCCACGAGCTCGGGAGGGAGGCCTGCAACGGGGACCGCGACGTCCGGAGTCTCGAGCTGGGCGCGCTCCCAGCGGATGAGGGGACGCGCCAACCGCTCCGCCACCCACCCCAGCGGTACCTTGGTCACGCGCTCGAATAGCGGCGGGCGCCGCTCCCGCGCGGGCGGGTAACGGCGAGGATGGAGGAACAGCCCGATCACTTCGCCGCGATGCGCGCCACGACGTCGTACATGAAGTGGACCCCGAACCCGAGGTCGTCCACACTCACCCGCTCATTGTTGCCGTGCACGCCGCGCGACTCGGCCTGACTGAGTGGGAACGGCGACAGGCCGTAGCTCACGATGCCCAGGCGCCGGAAGTAATGACTGTCGGTGAAGCCGGTGAGGGGCGGCGTGGTGACGAGCGCGTCAGGCGTGCGCTCGTGGGCCACCGCCACGATGGCGCGAAACAGCTCCGTATCGATCGCGCTCTCGGTGGCTGGCCAGCTGGGACCTTGCGGAGTGATTTCTACGCCCGAGTCTGCCAAGACGCGCACCAGGTCGGCGAGAAAGGCCTGGGGATCCTGGCCCGGGAGGAGCCGCACGTCCAGCGCCGCGCGCGCCAGCGGCGGGATGACGTTCGTCTTGTCGCTCCCCTGCAGGCCCGTGATCGAGATGGTGTTGCGCAGCAGCGCGTTGTAGGTGAGATCGCCGGTGAGGAGGCGCACGGCGGCCGAGTCG
>DATNOH010000065.1:0-6105 GCA_035601435.1 Gemmatimonadales bacterium
GATGCACTCCTGGCGCGGGTGCAGGCCGCTTTGGCAAAGCAAGGGGACCGGGACGCCGCCGAGTGGATCAGACGGCATGCGCAGCCTGCGGCCGATACCGGCGGGCCTCGGGCAGGGAGCTGCCCGGGAGAGGACGATGACGACGACCTCCGCATCGCGGCGCTCAACGGCCTGCTGCAAATGGATGCTACGAGCGCGCTCCCCATCCTCAAGAAAGTCCTGGCGAAGCGCGACGCCTGCTCCGCCGGCCTGCGCCGCAAGGCCGTGTTCATCGTGTCCCAGAAGCGCGGTGGCGAGACGGAAGACATTCTGCTCGACGTCGCCCGCCGCGACCCCGATTCCGAGGTGCGTCAGCAGGCGGTGTTCTGGCTGTCGCAGGTAGGCAGCGACCGAGCCGTGACCGCCCTCGACTCGATCCTGGGCAGCAACACGGACCCCGAGCTCCGGGAAAAGGCGCTGTTCTCGCTATCGCAGATCGACAACGCCCGCGCCGCGCAAATCCTGCGCGACTACGCCGCCAACGAGCGCGCCCCGGAAGAGGCGCGCGAAAAGGCGATCTTCTGGCTGGGCCAACGGCGCTCACCGGAGAACGCCGCCTTCCTGCGAGGCCTCTACGTCAAGCTCACGGTCGAGGACTTGAAGGAGAAGGTCATCTTCTCCCTATCCCAGATGGGCGGCGCCGAGAACGGGCGCTGGCTGATGGACATCGCGCTCAACGAGCGTGAGCCGGTGGAGATGCGCAAGAAGGCGCTCTTTTGGGCGGGTCAGAGCGGCGGCAACCTGGACCAGCTGACCGGGCTGTACGACCGCATGCAGAACCAGGACATGAAAGAGCAGCTGATCTTCGTCTATTCGCAGCGTCACGAGCCCGCCGCACTCGATCAGCTGATCCGCATCGCGAAGACTGAGCAGGACAAAGAGCTCCGCAAAAAGGCCATCTTCTGGCTCGGCCAGTCGCACGACCCGCGCGCCGCGCAGGTCTTGCTGGAGATCATCAACCCGTGACCGGGCGGCTGCTGCTCGCGTGGGTGCTCCTGGCGGAGCCCGCGGTCGCCCAACGCCTCGGCGCCCGAGTCGCCGCCGCGGCCGACGGCACCGTCCGGCTGAGCTTCGCCGCCCGTCCCGGGGTGTGCGGCGACGGACACAGCGTCATCGCCCTCGAGTGCACCGGCGGGAAGTGCGGGCGGGGAAGATGGGGACGCACGATTACGCTCGACCGTGGCTTCGACGATGATGAGGTAGAGTACGATTGCGAGCCGGGACCGGTGCGCGTCTCGCTCAGAGTCCGGGCCGGACGCGTGCAATCACTCCGCACCTACGTGGGAGGGCGCTGGATTACTCCGCCTCGCGATGCGGCCGTCACCGACCTCGGCACAACGTCGGCGCGCGAGGCCGTGGACTTTCTGCTCGGTCTCGCCACCCGCGAAGACTCTCGCGCCGGCGAAGAGGCGATATTGCCCGCGACACTCGCGGATTCGGTCATCGTCTGGCCGATGCTCTTGAAGCTGGCCCGTGACGATCGCGCGCCCGGGCGCACTCGTCATCAGGCGGTGTTCTGGCTCGGTCAAGCCGCGGGCGAAGCGGCGACTCAGGACCTCACCGACCTGGTAGACGATGCCGACGTGGACCGGGACGTGAAGGAGCAGGCGGTATTCGCCCTGTCGCAGCAGCCGCGCGAGGCGGGTGTCCCCGCCCTCATTCGCATCGCGCGCACCCACCCCGAGCCGGCGGTGCGGCGCAAGGCGCTGTTCTGGCTCGGCCAATCCGGCGACCCGCGGGCGCTTGCGCTGTTCGAGGAGCTGCTGACCAAACCCTGACAGCCTGACGCCACAGACCAGGCGACCGACTGATTTTCCCAGGGGTATGTTAACCGCCCCGAGGTCAGGGAGGTCGTCGCCGGTGCTTGTGGTCGCGGCCGCACTCCTCGTTCAAGTACCCTCCGACGCCTCCGCGTTGCATCACGCCGGCGGACGCGTCGCGCCCACGATGACGGCGGTCCGAATCGAGCGCCCACCCGTGCTCGACGGCAGGCTCGACGATCCCGCCTGGCTCCGGGCCCAGAGCATCGGCGGCTTCAGAGAAACCGATCCCCAGGAAGGGACATCGCCCGCCGAATCCACGACCGTGATGATCGTTTACGACGACGCCGCGATCTACGTGGGTGCGCGGTTGTACGATGCGGAGCCCGCCAAGATTGCACGTCGCCTCGGCCGGCGCGACGACGATACCCAGAGCGACATGTTTTACGTCGACTTTGACAGCTACCACGACCATCGCACGGCGTTTGAGTTCGCCGTCAACCCCGCCGGCGTGAAGCAGGACGATATCTGCAGCAATGACTTTTTCATGGGGGATCGCTCCTGGGACCCGGTGTGGGACGTCGCGACGTCCGTCGATTCGTTGGGCTGGGTCGTCGAGATGCGGATTCCGTTTTCGCAGCTGCGGTTTCCGCAAGCGCGCGAGCAGCTGTGGGGCGTGAACTTCTTTCGGTCGGTGTTCCGGAAGAACCAGCTCAGCCAGTGGGCCTTCAAGCCCAAGATCGAGACCGGCTACGCGTCTCGTTTCGGTCACCTGCTTGGCCTGCGCGACATCCCAGCACCGAAACGGCTCGAGCTCCTGCCCTACACGCTCGGCCGCGGTACCTATGACAACCCAGCCGCCGGGAATCCGTTCGACGACGGACATGCCTACCTGGGCAACGTTGGGCTCGATCTCAAGTACGGCGTCACATCGAACCTCACACTCGACGCGGCCGTCAACCCCGACTTCGGACAGGTGGAATCGGATCCGGCGTTCGTCAACCTCACCACCGTGGAGCAGTTCCTCCAGGAACGGCGGCCGTTCTTCGTGGAAGGCGCGAGCATCTTCGGTTTTGGCGGCACCGGTCCGTACGTCCAATTCGGCAACACACCGCAGTACTTTTATTCACGCCGCATCGGCCGCGCCCCGTCGCTCGAGCCGGGGGCGCCGCCAGCCGGGTTCATCGACCAGCCGACGCACGCCACGATTCTCGGTGCGGCGAAGCTCAGTGGTAAGACGCCGAGCGGGTGGTCCGTTGGCGTGCTCGACGCGGTGACGGCGCGGGAGCAGGCGCGCTTCGCCTCAGGCGGCTCCGGCTGGCGTCAGGACGTAGAACCGTTCACGAACTATGTCGTCGGGCGACTGCGGCGGGAGGTCGGGGGCCACACCGGATTCGGCTTGCTCGCTACCGCGGTCGATCGCCGCAACAGCAGCGCAGCGCTCGATTCTCTCCGGCGCGGCGGATACGTCGGGGCCGCGGACTTCTACCACCGTTGGGCCAACAACGCGTACTCCGTGTACGCCTCCGTGGGGGCCTCGTACGTCACCGGCGACACCCTCGCCATGCGGCTCACCCAAGAACAGCCGACCCGCTATTACCAGCGGCCCGATGCGCCGTACCTCAACCGGCGCTACGATTCCCGCCGCACTTCGCTCTCCGGGGTCGGCGCGGATTTCTCCATCAACAAGGAGGGCGGCAACTCCAATTGGGGGTTCGCGCTGAGCACGACGACGCCCGGCTTCGAGGTCAACGACCTGGGCTTCCAACGCCGCACCGATCGCGCCGCGGGAGACCTGTTTCTGGGCCATCGCTGGACGCGGCCCGGCCGCGCGTTCCGGCAGGCGAGCATCGGCTTGGATCCCCTCGCCTTTGCCTGGAACTACGGAGGCGATCGCATCCAGCTCGGCCGCGACATCAACCTGTTTGGACAGTTTCTGAACTACTGGAGCAGCAACGTATTCGTGTATCAACAACAGCAGGGCATAGATGACCGGCTCACGCGCGGCGGGCCGGCCGCCGTTGCACCCGCGCAGTGGCAAGCGGGCGTGAGCATCACATCAGACACTCGCCAACCCGTCAACGGTACCCTGAATACTCAGTACTTTCGTGACGCCGGCGGCACCTGGTCCTTAACGCTGAACCCGGTGGTCAACCTGCGTCCCAGCGCCGCGGTGTCGCTCCAGATGGGGCCGAGCTATGTCACAGGCTTCACCGTCGCCCAGTTCGTTCAGTCGCAGGGCGACGCGGCTGCCACCGCGACCTACCGCGCCCGCTACGTCTTCGGGGAGCTCAGCCAGCGCCAACTCGACCTGACGACCCGCCTGAACCTCACGTTCTCTCCAACACTCAGCTTCCAGTTATACGCGCAGCCGTTCACCTTCGCGGGACGCTACTCGAATTTCAAGGAGCTCAAGACGCCACGTACATTCACCTTCAACCTGTATGGTCGGGACAACGGCTCGACGATTACCTACGACCCCGCGACGGCCGTATATACCGTGCACCCGGCGGCGATCGCGCCGACCGACAGCTTCCAGTTCTCGAACCCCGACAGCCGTGTCCGCTCGTTCCGCGCGAACGCGGTCCTGCGTTGGGAATACCGGCCCGGCTCCACGTTGTTCGTCGTCTGGAGCCAGTCGCGGTTCGTCAATCTTCTCGACCCCACGCTCGACCTCGGGCGCTATCTCGGTCACGAGATGTTTCTCGACCCCCCGACCAACGTGCTCCTGGTGAAGCTCAACTACTGGCTGAGCCTTTAGTCCCCCTTCCCTCCGCCCCCTCCCCATTGTTGTCTTTCTCTCATGCCGTTCTGGACTCTGCGCCGCAAGCTCGTAGCAGCAATGGTGGTGCTGGCCGCGCTCGCCTTCGGCTGGGCGGCAGTGGTCGTCGCCGTAGCGCTGGCGGGCGCGCACGATCAGGCGACCACGGCCGATGCGATCGCCGTGCTCGGCGCCGCGCAGTACAACGGCCGCCCCTCGCCCGTATTCCGGGCCCGCCTCGACCACGCGGCGGCGCTGTACCAGCGCGGGCTCGCGCCCGTGGTCCTGGTGACCGGCGGAGTGGGATCGGGCGACACAGTGAGCGAATCGGACGTCGGCCGGCGCTACCTGCTCAAGGCCGGCCTCCCCGATGGCGCGGTCGTCGGGCTGCCCGCGGCGGCGAGCACGTCGGCCTCGCTCGAAAGCGTCGCCCACTGGTTCTCGGGGAAGGAGAACCGCCGCGTGCTGCTCGTCTCCGACGGCTTTCACATGCTACGGCTCCGGATCATCGCCACCCGTCTGGGACTGCTGCCGTTCACGTCGCCCGCCCCCAACTCCCCGATCCGGTCGAATCCACGGCGCAACGCCGCCTACTTCCTCGCCGAGGGATTCAAAGTCCCCGTCACCTGGATCTTCAACCGCTGAGGATGCCTATGCAGCTCGAGAGCCGCCGGGTCTATGACGGCCGGGTCGTGCGGGTCGATGTAGACACGGTGCGGTTCCCCGACGGCTCCACGGGAGAGTTGGAGATTATCCGCCACCCGGGTGCCGCGGCCATTGTGCCCTGCACGTCAGATCCTCAGGGAGATCCCGATCCCACGATCCTTTTGATCCGACAGTACCGTTTTGCCACGGGCGGCTTCGTGTGGGAGATCCCCGCGGGCACACTGAACCCCGGCGAAGATCCCGAGGCCTGCGCCCGCCGCGAGCTGCTGGAGGAGGCGGGGGTCACCGCCGGCCGGCTGCAGCGGCTGACCTCGATCTGGACCACGCCCGGCTTCACCGACGAGGTGATCCACCTCTACTTGGCGAGCGGGCTCACCGCCGGGGAACCGTCGCGCGAGCGCGACGAGTTCATCGAGGTGGTGCCACAGCCGCTGTCCCAGGTGCTGGCCCGCATTCGGGATGGCGAAATCCGTGACGCAAAGACGCTTGTGGCTATCCTTTATATGGCCGGGTTCGTCCTCGGGTTGTAGCAAACCGCTGTCCCCCGACGAGGACGGACGTGTCGAGCCGACTCGACGCTGAATCCGTGAAGCTGCGGCCGCATCGAGGTTTAGGTAGGTGATGCGACCGGTACGGTTCGTGCCGTATCTTTACATAGAAGCACCGAGCTTGAAACATGGAGCGGTCCATGCGAGCAACCCTCAAGCGGATTAGCCAGGCAGTCGCAACGCCGCGCGCCCTCGAGCGCCAGGCGCTGCACGAGCTCGACGACGGCCGGCTGGTGCTTGAGCACCTGTCGGCCGACCCCCAAGCCTTCGGCACCCTGGTGGACCGCTACCAGACCCGGCTGCTCAACTTCATCAATCGGACCATTGGAGA
>DATNOH010000066.1:0-3916 GCA_035601435.1 Gemmatimonadales bacterium
TGAACGAGCTGCTGCCGGCCTTGAAGGTCCCGTTCCCATCTTTGAGTTTCCCCTCCCAGACCGCCATCGCTTGACTCGTGGGCATCGTGCCGACTCCGCTGAAGGTGAGAGTCGGAAATCTGGCGGAACCGCCGAGGGGACGCTACGCTTGGGGCTCGCGTCGCCCGCGACAGAGAGGAAACCCGAAGATGGCCACGCAAAAGAAGAAAAAGAAGGCCGCGCGTCCCGACCGGAAACGCCCGGCGCCTCGGCCCGAACGCCAGCAGCCCGAGTCGCTGCGGCTCCGCTCCATGGCCGCGTCGTTCACCGTGAACGACCTGGACAAGAGCGTCGCCTGGTACCGCGATGTCCTGGGGTTCGTCGTGGGCGAGCACTGGGAACAAGGGGGCAGCGTCCGCGGCATCCAGATGAAGGCCGGCGCCTGCGACATCATGCTGGGCCAGGACGACTTCGCGAAGGGGCGGGATCGCAAGAAGGGTGACGGCTTCCGCCTGTGGGTGGCGACGGTCCAAGACATCACGGCGCTGGCGGCCCGGATCAAGGCGAACGGCTGGGCGCTCGACCGCGAGCCGTCCGAGACGCCGTGGGGTGACTGGGTGTTCGCCGTGACCGACCCGGACGGGTTCAAGATAACGGTCGTCCAGGAGTAACCGATGCTGCCATTCGCCGCCGTCCTCCTGGCGCTGCAAGGGCCGGTCGTGAGCGACACCTCCCCATTCCGAGCGCTCCCGCTGCCCGCTCCGAACCGGGTGCGCGGACCGTCGGGCGCCCCCGGCCCCGACTACTGGCAGCAGCGCGCGGACTATGTGATCCGCGCGACGCTCGACACGGCGGGCTCCCTGCTCCACGGCACCGAGCGGATCCACTACGAAAACCATTCGCCCGACACGCTGCGGTTCGTGTGGGTACAGATCGAGCAGAACATTTTCTCCAAGAACAGCGTGACCTACGCCCTGAACCAGCCGCCGCTGCACTTCGCCGGCGGCGCGGTGTTCGACTTCACCGGCAAGGGCTTCATCGGCGGGATCACGATCGAGCGGTTTCGGTCGGCGGGCCGGGAGCTCGAGCGAACGGAGTATGGGACGATGATGCGGGTGGAGCTGCCGCGCCCGCTCGCCCCCAAGGGGACGATCGACTTCGACGTCGCGTGGCACTTCCCGGTGCCGCCGTACGGCGGCGGCCGCATGGGACGGATCGGCACGCGGCTGTACGAGATGGGTCAGTGGTACCCGCGCATGGTGGTGTACGACGACGTACACGGTTGGAATCCCCTACCCTACATCGGCGCCGGAGAGTTTTACCTCGAGTACGGTGACTTCGATGTAACGCTCACACTGCCCGCGGGCTTCGTCGTGGCAGCCACGGGTACGGTGCAGAACCCGCTCGCCGTGTGGTTGCCGGCCACCCGGGCGCGCCTCGCCCGGGCGAGGAGATCGGCCGAGCGGGTACAGATCATCACCAAAGACGAGGCCGTGACGAGCGGCACGGCGCGGCGGCCCGGCACCAAGACCTGGCACTTCGCGGCCAGGCGCGTGCGCGATTTCGCTTGGGCCGCTTCGCCGGACTACCGCTGGGATGCGTCCGCCTGGAACGGCGTCCTGATCGAAACGTTCTACCGTCCGAGCGCCGCGCCGTGGGAAGAGGCGAACCGGATGGCGTGGTTCACCATCAAGCACTTCAGCGAGACGTGGGGGATGTACCCGTGGCCGCACGCGACCACGGTCGAAGGGCTCGTCGAGGGGATGGAGTATCCCATGCTGACGTTCGTGCCCGCCATCGAAAAGCGCGAGGATCAGTACTGGGTACTGACGCACGAATTCGGCCACGAGTGGTTTCCGATGATGGTCGGCTCGGACGAGCGCCGCTATCCCTGGATGGACGAGGGGTTCAACAGCTTCATCGATTACGGCTCGGCCGAGGGTTACTTCAAGGGCACGGCGTACGGCGATACGGTGCGGCGGGAGCTCCTCACCGCATACGGGGTCTCGGCCGTACCCGGGAACGAGCAGCCCCTGATCACGAACCCGGTCGAGTCGCGCGATCTGGCTTGGACCGCGTACCAGAAGCCCGCGCTGATGCTCACGGTGCTGCGGGACGCGGTCCTGGGAAAGGAGACATTCGAGCGCGCGCTGCGCGAGTACGTGCGGCGCTGGATGTTCAAGCATCCGCAGCCCGCGGACTTCTTCCGGACCATCGAGAATGTATCGGGACGAAACCTCGACTGGTTCTGGCGCGCCTGGGTGTACACCACGGCCCGCCTCGACCAGGCGGTCGATTCCGTCGGCACCGCGAGCGACACGACGTTCGTGTTCCTGTCGAATCGCGGACAGATGGTCTTGCCGGTGACGCTCGAGCTGCGCTACGCCGATGGGTCGAGCGAGCGCCGCGAGCTCCCGATCGAGATGTGGAATCTGGGCAGCCGGTTCACGTCGCGGATCCGAACGGGCGGGAAAACCATTGCCGGGGTCGTGGTGGACCCGCAAGCTATCTACCCGGACATCGATCGCGCGAACAACCGGTGGCCGCGCTAGCCAGGCGCCCCCGCCCCCTGCGCATTGCCCTCTTGACCTCGAGCCGCTTCTGGCGGGGCTCGAGCACGGTCTTCGCCGTCCTCGGGCGCGGCCTCGCCGAGCGTGGTCATGGCACCACGGCACTCGTAGCCTATGAGCCGCTCGCGACGGGCTTCGAGGCCCGCGGCCTCAAGGTGCAGACGCTGCCGGTCGGCCACACCACGCTCTCAGGCGCCAGGGCGCTTCGACACGCGCTCGGTCGTGAGGGACTCACCGCCGACATGGTGCTGGTGGACCGGGCCCGCGACATCCGACTGGCCGCGTACGCCTCGCTCGGCACAGCGCTCGTGATCGTGTACTGCATCAGCACGCCCCGGCCGCCGCGCGACCTGCTGACCCGGCTCGCGTTCAGTCGCGTGACCTTCACCGTGTTCCTCACGCAGCAGCTCGAGCAGCGCGCGCTCGCCGAGGCGCCGTTCATGGGGCGGGCCGGACATCGTGCAATCCCAAACGGCGTGGACTGCGAGCTGTTCCACCCGGACGCGGCCGCGGGGCTCGCGTTTCGGCGGCGTCACGGGCTGGGCGACGGCCCGGTCCTGCTGGGCGTGGGGGCCCTGGAGATCGAAAAGCGCTGGGACCTGCTGCTCGAAAGCGTGGCGCTGCTCGCGTCTCCCGCTCTGCCGCTCGTGTTGTGCGGTACGGGCGCCCTAGAGGGGTCCCTGCGGGCGCACGCCGAACGGCTCGGCCTGGAGGTGCGGTTCGTGGGTCAACTCGATCCCGTGGAGCTGATGGGCGCCTACAATGCGGCGACGTGCGTCGTGCACACGCGCCCCGATGAGGTGTTCGCGCTGGCGCTGATCGAGGCCCTGGCGTGCGGGCGGCCGGTGCTCGCGTCGGGCGGCGGCGGAACGCCCGAGCTGGTGGGCGAGGCCGGCGTGCTGGCACCACCCGAAGATCCGGTCGCGTTCGCCCGGCTGTTGCAAGACTTGCTCGGCGACGAGGAGCGACGCGCGGCCCTTGGGGTCGCGGCGCGGCTACGCGCCGTTGCCCGCTACTCGACCGAGCGCATGGTGCGGGACTACGCGGAAGTGCTGGAATCTCTCGTCTAGAGGAGGGACGGTCATGAGAGGCGAAGTGAGCCGGCCTAGTGCAGGCCGCTGCCGCCTGCGAGCTGCTTGACCAGGTCGCCGATCACCGCCTTGGCGTCACCGAACAGCATCCACGTGTTGTCCTGCACGTACAGCTCGTTGTCGATGCCGGCGAAGCCCGGATTCTTGCTGCGCTTGATGGCGAGGACGGTCTTGGCCTTGTCGGCGTCGATGATCGGCATGCCGTAGATGGGACTGCCCTTGGCGTAGCGGGCGGCCGGGTTCACGACGTCGTTCGCCCCGATCACGAGCGCCACG
>DATNOH010000067.1:0-6645 GCA_035601435.1 Gemmatimonadales bacterium
CCTGAAGACCGTCCGCGACGCCACCGACAAGCCGCTCCGGGTGGATGCGAACGCGGGCTGGACGCGCGAGCGCGCGCTCCAGATGCTCCCGCTGCTCAAAGAGCAGGGCGTGGAGTTCGTGGAGCAGCCCTTGCCGCCGGATGACCTCGAAGGGCTCGCCGCGCTGCGGCGTCGAGGAATTCTTCCGGTGGTGGTGGACGAGAGCTGTATCGTCGCGGCCGACATTCCGCGACTCTCGGGTGTAGTGGACGGGATCAACATCAAGCTCGCCAAGTGCGGCTCGCTGCGCGAGGCGCTGCGCATGATCGCCACCGCGCGGGCGCACGGCATGCTGGTCATGGTAGGGTGCATGATCGAGACGTCGCTGGGGATCACGGCCGCCGCACACTTTACGCCGCTCGTCGACGCCGCCGATCTGGACGGTGCCGCGCTGACCGCCAACGACCCGTTCGTGGGCGCCACGATCGACGGCGGGCAGATTCGCCTGCCCACGGGACCGGGGCTGGGCGTCCGGCGGCGGTCCTAACGTGACCGCGAGGCGCGTTTGAGCGCGAGTGAACTCGCGGCTCAGCAGCTGCCGCTGAAAGCGGCTTCAGCCGTAGGCGCCGAGCCGCGGCTTCAGCCGCGCTATGCCGAAGTAATCCTCCCGATACCGGTTCCGCGCGCCTACACATACCTGATTCCCGGCGAGCTCGCGCCCCGCGTTGTGCCGGGCGCGCGCGTGGTCGTGCCGGTACAGCGGCGCCGGGTGGTGGGGGTGGTGGCGGAGGTAGATGCGGCTCCCCCGGCCCCGACCGTAGCCGCGAAGCCGATTCTCGCCGCTCCCGACGCGGAGCCGGCGATCACGCCGCCCCTGTTCGCGCTGGGCGTCTGGATTAATCGCTACTACGGCACGCCGCTCGGGCTGGCGCTGCGGGCGCTCCTCCCCGGGGCGCTGTGGAGCGTGCAGCGGCCCGCAGGGCCGGCCGAGCAGGTGGAGCGGGTGCTCGCGCTGACCGCGGCACTGCCGTCGCTGCTCGAGCGCGAGCGGGCGTTCAAGCGCGCGCCCAAACGGCGCGTGGCCTACGAGGCGCTGGAAGCGATCGGCGGCTCGGCGCCGGTCCGGCATCTTGTCGCGCAGCTGGGGTTGTCTCCCGCTGCCCTGAACGGACTGGTGACCCAAGGCCTGGCCCGCTACACCGACGTGCCGCGCGCCCGCGATCCGTTCGCCGGGCTGTCGTCTCCACCGCCCCCCGACCTCACGGCCGACCAGCGTCGCGTCGTCGCCGGAATTCTGGCGACGCCGGCCGAGACGCCCGCGCTGATCCAGGGCGTGACTGGCTCCGGAAAGACGCTGGTCTATCTCGACGTGCTTCGTAGCATCGTCGCATCGGGTAACGGTGCCATTCTGCTGGTTCCCGAGATCGCGCTCACGCCCCAAACCGTCGCCCGGGTGCGCGGTGTGTTCGGCGATCAGGTCGCCGTGCTGCACTCGGGACTGTCGGACGGCGAGCGCGCCGACGCGTGGCGAGCGCTGCGGCGCGGCGAGCGGCGCGTGGCCGTGGGGCCCCGCTCCGCGGTGTTCGCTCCCGTCCAGCGGCTCGGGGCGATCGTGGTGGACGAGGAGCACGAGTCGAGCTACAAGCAAGGCACAGCGCCGCGCTACCACGCTCGGGTCGTGGCGCTCGAGCGCGGGCGGCTCGAAGGGGCACGAGTGATTCTGGGCAGTGCCACGCCGTCCCTCGAAACGCTGCATCTCGCGGCGACGGGAAAGGTGGTGCGCTTCGAGCTGCCCGACCGGATCGGCGCGCGACCGCTGCCACCGGTCGAAGTGATCGACCTGCGCACCGCCGAACGGGTACCCGACGCCCGCGGGGTACCCTGGACCGTCGCCCTCGACGACGCCGTGCGCGGCGCCCTCGCGCGTCGCGAGCAGGTGATCCTGCTCCTGAATCGGCGCGGCTTTGCGACGTACCTGCAGTGCCCCGCCTGCGGCGACGTGCGCACCTGTCCCCGCTGTGCCATCGCACTCACCGTGCACCAGACGCCGGCCGCGCTGCGGTGCCATTACTGCGGCCACGAGGAGCCGGTTCCCACTGTCTGCGGGGTGTGCGGCAAGGAGACCCAGCGGATGCGGGGCCTGGGGACCCAACAGCTCGAGCATTTCGTCGGGCTCCGGTTCCCGGACGCACGGATCGCCCGCATGGACCTGGACACGACGAGCACGAAGTGGGCGCACCACCGAGTGCTCGAGCGCATGGCGCAGGGGAAGATCGACATCCTGCTCGGGACGCAGATGATCGCCAAGGGCCTGGACTTCCCCAACGTGACGGTCGTGGGCGTCGTGGACGCGGATACCGGGCTGCATCTCCCCGACTTCCGCGCGGCCGAGCGGACCTTTCAGCTCGTGGCCCAAGTGGCGGGCCGGGCCGGGCGCGGGCCCAGGGGAGGCCGCGTGTACGTCCAGACCCGAGCGCCCGACCATCACGCCATCCGCGCGGCGGCGCTCCACTCGGTGTCGCAGTTCGCGGCGGCGGAGCTGCCCCTGCGGGCCGCACCCAATCCGGCGTACCCGCCGTATGTCGGGCTGGCGCGGTTCGTGGCCTCGCACCAGGATCCCGGCCGCGTACAGCGGGCGGCCGAGCGCCTGGCGGCATGGCTGGTCCGGGCCAATGGCGAACGCCTGTCCGGCGCGCTCAGCGTGCTCGGGCCGGCGCCGTGCCCGATCGAGCGGCTCAAGGGACGCTGGCGCTGGCACGTGCTCGTGAAGGCCGCGGCGCCGCGTGCCATCGGCCGCGTGGTGCGCGCCCTGGGCGCGCGGGCGCGCGGTGCCGTGATCGTGGATCGCGACCCGGTCTCACTTCTGTAACGGCCGTTGCGTGACCGGATTCGACGCGCGTATTATCAGCGTTCCTGTGACGACCCGTCCCCGGTTCCAGTACCGGCCACCTAACTTCGAGGCGCCCGCGCTCGCGGGAGCGCCCGATGCGCGCTTCGAGCCCGCGCCCGCGGACGGCGTGCTGCCAGACGGCTTTTTTTCGACTACCAATTTGCCGACGTACGTCAAAGCCGCGGGCGTGTGGTCCCGCCCGCGGCTGCCGCGCATGGATTGCGTGATCGTGCGTCAGTCCGCCCGTCAACTCGTGACAACCGAGCCGCGCAAAGTGTGCAAAGGGCAGGCGGTGGCGGTGGGAACGGAAGAGGACGGCAGTCAGGGCATCTTCGTGCACGCCGAGGGCTTCCTCGGCGGCAGTCACAGCGCCAATGAGTTCGGCTTCATGCAGACGGAGGTGTCGCGCGAGCGGCCGGTGGATTACGCAATCCTCGCGCAGCTCTTGGGCGAGGAAAAACAGCGCGGCGGAAAAATCGTCTGGGTGGTGGGTCCCGCGCTGGTGCACGCGCGGGCGCGCGAAGACATGATCTGGTTCATCAGGAGCGGCTACGTCCAGGCTTTCCTCGGCGGGAATGCCGTCGCCGTGCACGATCTCGAGGCCGCGATCTTCGGGACGACGCTCGGGATGACGAGCTCGGGGCAGGGTGTCGAGGGCGGCCACGCGCTCCACATGCGCGCCATCAACCAGATCCGGCGTGCCGGCGGGATCGCCCCGGCCGTGCGACAGGGTCTCGTGAGCTCGGGGATCATGCACGCCCTGGTGACCCACGGGGTGCCGTTCGTGCTGGCGGGCTCGATCCGCGACGACGGGCCGCTCCCGGAAGTGCTGTCGGACACGCTCGCCGCTCAGGACGCGATGCGCGAGTTCACCGCGCAGGCGACCTTTGCCGTCTTCGTGGCCACTGCCCTGCATGCGATCGCGGTCGGCAACATGCTGCCGGCCTTCGTGGATGCCGAGCGTCCAGAAGACCTCCGCCCGCTCACGACGATTTGCGTCGACCAGACGGAGTTCGTGGTTACCAAACTGCGGGACCGGGGCACGCACCAGGCGTACGGCGTCGTGACGAACGCCCAGGACTTCATGCACGTACTGCGCTTCTACGTGGAGCGATGGGAGCAGGCGCAGGCCCCGGCGACCGTCCTCCGTTAGATCCGGGGCGGGGGCCGGGGTGGGCGAAGGTCGCCGAGGCCGTCGCCCTCCGGGTGCCGCCCTCCGAGATCGAGACCATCTACCTGTTTCGACCCTGGAAGCGTGAGGGTCGGGAGTGGGGCACGGCGGTGGTCGCCTGCCGGGCGACCGAGGGGGGCGACCGGTTGCGCGTGTACACTGCACGCTACATGCTGATCGTGCGCGGGAAGGAGCGGGGTCAGTCCCGCATCGAGGTCGAGGAGACGGCGCTGTCGACCGCGGATGTGATCGCTCGCGTGATGCAGGCGGCCGCCGAGCGGACCGGGGACTCCGAGCCGCCCGTGGCCGTGGGGCCGGCGGTGTGGTATGAAGGTTGACGGAGCGAAGCTGCTCGAGGAGTTCCGCCGCTACCTGGCGGAGCACAGCCTGCCGGCGACGCAGCAGCGACTGGCGGTGGCCGAGGCGGTGTTCTTCGCCGGCGAGCACCTGTCGGCGGAGGAGGTGGGCCGACGCGTGGCCAAGCGTGTGGCGGTCGGCACGGCCACGATCTATCGGACGCTCGACCTTTTGGTCCGCGCCGGGCTGGCCAAGGAGCACGAGTTCGGCGAGGGGTTCAAGCGATACGAGCCGCTCGCGCCCGGCCAGGCGCACGAGCATTGCATCTGTTCGTCCTGCGGCCAGGTGACGGAGTTTGCGAATGACCGGCTCGAACGGATGATCGCGCTGCTCGCGGAGGAGGTGGCGTTCCGGCCCCACCACCACCGGCTGGAGATCTATGGACTGTGCCGCAGCTGTCAACAGGCGAACCCTTTAGCGCGCACGAGGTGAGGGTTGATCGATTCACGAATGTTCGTGCCCACCAAGGCCTTCCTTACCAAAGGCGTCGGTCGGCACAAGGAGAAACTCACCAGCTTCGAGATGGCGCTACGGGACGCGCATCTCGCCAACTTCAACCTCGTGCGGGTGAGCTCGATCTTCCCGCCCCACTGCGAGCTGGTGGACCGCGAGGAAGGCCTGTCGCTCATGAAGCCCGGGCAGGTCGTGTTCGCCGTCATCGCGGAATCCGCTACCAACGAGCCGAGCCGCCTCGTGGCCGCGTCGATCGGCGTCGCCATGCCGGCGGACCAATCCCACCACGGTTACATCTCCGAGCACCACAGCTACGGGCAGAACGAGATGACGTCGGGCGAGTACGCCGAAGACCTCGCGGCGTCGATGCTCGCCACCGTACTGGGCGTGCCGTTCGATTCGGACAAGGCGTGGGACGAACGGCGCGAGCAATGGCTCCTGTCGGGAGAGATCGTCCGCACCATGAATATCACCTCGACCGCCGAGTGCGGGGACGACGGCCGCTGGACGACCGTGGTGTCGGCGGTCTGCTTCTGCGGGTGACGCCCTCTTTCACGCTCGCGTTCATCGCCGGGTTGCTCAGCTTTCTCTCCCCCTGCGTTCTGCCACTGGTCCCGAGCTACGTCGGGTTCCTGACCGGCCTCACGCTCGAAGAGCTCGAGATCCGGCGCGGCACCGCCCTGGTGCATGCGCTGTGGTTCGTCGCGGGGTTTTCGCTCGTGTTCGTCGCGCTCGGTGCCACGGCGTCCGCACTGGGCGTCTGGCTGGTGCAATCGCAGGTATGGATCGGGCGCATCGGCGGTGCGCTCGTGATCCTGTTCGGCCTATACCTGCTTGGCCTGCTGCGCCCAACGTTCCTGATGCGCGAGCGCAAGGTCCAGCTCGCCCGCAAGCCCGTGGGTTACGTGGGGTCAGCGGTCGTGGGCGTCACATTCGGGGCGGCTTGGACACCCTGTATCGGACCGATCCTCGGTGCCATTCTCACCCTTGCCGCCGCCCAGGCGAGCGTGGGGCACGGTGCGGCCCTCCTCACCGCCTATTCCCTCGGCCTCGCCGTTCCCTTTCTGTTGACCGCGCTCGCGCTCGACCGCTTCCTGGTCTGGTTCCAGCGGTTCCGGCCCTACCTCGTCTGGGTTGAGCGGATTGCGGGAATCTTGCTGATCCTCCTGGGGCTGCTGCTGCTCACCGATCGCTTCACCTTGCTGGCGAGCTGGCTGCAGGGCCTGACGCCCGAGTTCCTGAAGAGCCGCCTGTAGGCCGCAGGTCCTAAAGGGCAATGCGCGTGTGCTTTAGCAGGGTGCCGAGCCGGACCCAGCCTTCAGCCTGGGAACCTTGGGGCCCACTTTCCTATATTAGGGCCTGCGAACCTCACCGAGAGGGACGAATGATTAGGCGACACAAGCACGGATGGCTTGTCGTGGTGCTGGCGGGCGCGGCGCTCGCCGCCTGCGTACAAGGTGAGCAGCAGAGCCAGTCGGCCGACTCTACGGCGCGCAACCTCACGCTCGCGCCCACTGAATCAACGGCCGCTCTGAAGGACGTGCCCGCGCGGGCCACCGAGGCGGCCAAGCTGGCACCGGAGAAGAAGACGCCCGTGAAGAAGGCCGCCCCGCCCAAGCCCGCTCCGCTGATGCTGGCGGCCGGGACCCGCGTCCCAGCCACGGCCAGCGACTCGATCAGCACGCGCTCGGCGAAGGCGGGTGATCCGTTCACGGCGACGGTCAGCCAGGATGTGAAGGATGCCACCGGGCGGGTCGTGATCCCGGCTGGCGCGACCGTGTCGGGGACGATTGCG
>DATNOH010000068.1:0-16712 GCA_035601435.1 Gemmatimonadales bacterium
CTGGACGCGCCGGTGGACCGGAGCGACAAGGACGCGGCGACGCTGGGCGAGCGCTTCGCGGGCCAGGAGGGCGGGGAGATCGAGGAAAAGACCGACGGCAAGCTGATGCGCGAGTTCATCGACCGCATCTTCCAGAAGTACCTGACGCCGCGTGAGCGCAAAATCCTCTATCTCTATTACGGCCTCGAAGAGGGCAGCGAGGCCATGACGCTCGAGAAGATCGGGGCGCTCATGGGGGTAACGCGGGAGAGAATCCGGCAAATACGCGAGCGCGCGTTCGAGAAGCTGCGTGAATCGCCGGATGGCAGAGCGCTGAAGGGTTTCTGGAGAGCGGCATAAGCGAGACGGCTAGCCGTCGAGACGGCTGGCGGCGCGTAGACACGAGGGGTCAGGAAGACGTCTTCCTGGCCCCTCTTCGCTGTATCCCGCTAGCCGTCTGACCGTCTGACCGTCTCGCCGGCTGCCGGTATACTATTACCCATGGCTCGCGAGCTTCCGATTTTCCCCCTGCCGATTGTCCTGTTCCCCGGGGCCCCGCAGCCGTTACACATCTTCGAGCCCCGTTACCGCCAGCTGCTCCAGGACTGTCTCGCAGGCGATCAGCGGTTCGGCATCGCCTACGTAGCGCCCGACCCCTCACCCGGCGCCGATCCCGTGCCGCTGCCGGGCGACGTGGGGTGCGTGGCCCTCATCCGGTCGAACCAGCCGCTCCCCGACGGGCGCGCCAATATCGAGACGGTGGGCGAGCGTCGTTTCGTGCTGCAGTCTTGGATCTCGAGCACGCATCCGTACCGCGTGGCCGAGGTCGAGGAATTCGACGACGACCCCACCGATGCCGCTGAAGTGACCACGATCGCAGCGGACGTGCGGGAAGGGTTCAGTCGCCTCGCGCGGGCGCTCGGCGTGCTCACCGAGCGGGAGGACGAGGAGATCGAGCTGCCGAGCGATCCGCAACGCTTGTCGTTCCAGGTGGCGGCGTCGCTCGAGCTCGACGCGCCGGCGAAGCAGGTGTTGCAGGCGATCCGGAGCACCAGCGCCCGGCTGCGCCAGCTCGCCACCGTGCTGGGTCCCGTGGCGGCCGACGCCGAGCGCCGGGCGGCGGTGCGCCAAGGGGCGCGCGGTAACGGGCGCGGTGGCCGCCACCCCGAGATCGAGCGCGCCACATGACCGCCCTGGCCGTAGGGCTCAGCGAGATCGTCGGCGCGCAACACGTGCGCACCGCGCTCCCGGAGAGAGTTACGTACGCGCGCGACGGGCTGCCCACCCATCGGCGCGTACCCGGGGTGGTGGTGCTGCCTGGGAGCCGGGACGAGGTCGTGGCGGTGGTGCGGTTGCTCGCCGCGCTCGGCGTGCCGTTCGTGCCGCGCGGCGCCGGCACCGGCCTGTCGGGCGGCGCGCTCGCGGACGACGACGCGGTGCTGCTGGTGCTCACGCGGCTGAACCGCATCCTGGCGATCGACTCCAAGAACCGGCTGGCGGTGGTGGAGCCCGGCGTCGTGAACGTGCGGCTCTCGGCCGCCGCGGCGCCCCACGGCCTGCAGTACAGCCCCGATCCATCGAGTCAGACCGCCTGCACCATCGGTGGCAATGTGGCCGAGAACGCGGGCGGGCCGCACTGTCTCAAGTACGGCGTGACCGCAAACCACGTGCTCGGTCTCGAGGTCGTGCTCGCCGATGGACGGGTCGTCGAGCTCGGCAGTCCGGGCGGTGAGCCATGGGGACCCGATCTCGTGGGCCTGTTCGTCGGCTCGGAGGGGAACTTCGGAATCGCCACGCGAATCAGCGTGCGCCTGCTGCCGGTGGCGCGCGCCGTACGCACGCTGCTCGCGGATTTCAGCGCCTTACGCACGGCGGGCGAAGCCGTGTCCGCCGTGATCGCCAGCGGCATCGTGCCCGCCGCCTTGGAGATGATGGACCAGTCGTGCATCAATGCCGTCGAAGACTCGGTGTACGCCGCCGGCTACCCGCGTGATGCCGCGGCCGTGCTGCTCGCGGAGCTCGACGGCGCCCGCGAGGAAGCCGTGGCGGCGGACGCCGACACGATCGCCGACATCCTCCGGGCGCACGGCGCGCGCAACGTGGTCAGCGCGGCGGACGCAAAGCAGCGAGAGCGGTTGTGGCAGGGCCGCAAAAAGGCGTTCGGCGCCATGGGCCGCCTGTCGCGCGACCTGGTGGTGCAGGACGCCGTGGTTCCCCGCTCCGCCCTGCCCCACGTGCTCGAAGCAATCGCGCGGATCGCCGGAGGCTACGGGCTCACCGTCAGCAACGTGTTCCACGCCGGCGACGGCAATCTCCACCCCAACATCTCCTTCGATGGACGGATCCCGGGGCTCAAGGCGCGGGTGGAGCAGGCGAGCGGGGAGATCATGGCCGTGTGCATCGCCGCGGGCGGCACGATCACGGGCGAGCACGGCGTGGGGCTCGACAAGCTGCGCTACATGCCGCTGATCTTCGACGGCGACTCGCTGGCCGCCATGCGCGCCGTGCGGCGCGTGTTCGATCCGCTCGAGCGGGTGAATCCGGGAAAGGTGGTGCCGGTGCACGCGTGTCGGGAATGGGCAGGAGTGCGGACTAACCCCGGGCGCGAGCCCGGGGATCCCCGGGCTGGCGCCCGGGGTCAGTTGTCGGAGTTAGTCCGATGAGCCTCGTCGACCGCGTGCGCGCCCTGCTCGGCGACGACGCCGTGGACGTGGCGGCGACGCCCGACGGCGTGCCGCGCGTCGCTCCCAGTTCGCCCGACGCCGTGGCGCTGCTGCTCGGTACCGCCCGCGAGGAGGGGTGGCGCGTTCGGATCGAGGGCGCGGGGACGTGGCTGCCGGCCGACGCCCCCGCCGACCTGGCGCTGACGACGCGCCGGCTCGACAAGGTTCCGGCCATCGAGCCGCAGGATCTCTCCGCGACCGCCGAGGCGGGCATCGGCTGCGACCTGCTGCGCCAGCAGCTGGCCGACCGCGGCACGTGGCTGGCGCTCGATCCCCCGGGGCTCGCCGGGCGCACGCTCGGCTCGGTGGTGGCGACCGCGACCGCGGGTCCCTTGCGCCATGGGTTCGGGGCGGTGCGCGACCACTTGCTCGGTGTCACCTTCGTCACCGGCGATGGCCGCCTGGTGCAGAGCGGCGGGCGCGTGATGAAAAACGTCGCGGGCTACGATCTCACCAAACTCGCGGCGGGCGGGTTCGGGGCGTTCGGCGTGATCGTGCTGGTGCACCTCCGGCTCCGGGCCCTCCCGCGCGCCGACCAGACACTCGTGCTCGAGGGCTCGCGCGAGGACCTGGCCCAGGTGGCCGACGACATCGCCGCAGCCGCCGTCCAGCCGGCCGCGCATGAGCTCATGTCGCCGGCCCTCGCGCGGCGCGAGCGCTGGATGTTGGCGGTCCGCTTCGCCGGCTCGGCGGCTCTGGTCTCCGCCGAAGAGGCGGCGCTGCGCTCGGCCACCGGGGGCCGTTTCACCGCTTTGCGCGCGGACGAGGCGCACGCCCTGTGGATGCGCGCCGCCGAGAGCTTCGCCACGCGGCCGGTGACGTTCCGCGTCGGCGGCCTGCCCGACTCGAGCGACGAGCTCATGGACCTGCTGCAGCATCAGGTCGGGGATGAGTGGGTCTCGGCCAGCCCCGGCATCGGCGCGATCCGCTGGGGCGGGGAGACCACCGTGGACCGCCTGCGCCGGCTGCGCCGCACGCTCGCCGGCCTCGAAGTCCCGCTCACGCTCGAGCGGGCGCCCTGGGCCGTTCGTGCCGCCGTCGGTCACTTCGGCGCCTACCGCGAAGGCGTGGGCCCACTCGTCGCCGGACTCCGGCGCACGTTCGATCCGGGCGAGGCGTTCGTGGTGGCCGTCGAAGGCACGGAATGATGGATCGGGGCGGCTTCGAAGGGTTGGATTCCTGCGTTCATTGTGGCTTCTGCCTTCAGGCCTGCCCCACCTTCCTCGCAACCGGTGACGAATCCGACAGCCCGCGCGGCCGCATCGAGCTGATGCGCGCGCTCGAGCTGGGCGAGCTCACGCCCGCCGATCCGGGCGTCGCCCTGCACCTCGATCGCTGTCTCGGCTGCCGCGGGTGTGAGCCCGTCTGTCCGTCGGGCGTGGCCTACGGCCGCGGCCTCGAGGCGGCCCGCGCGCTGCTCACGGAGCGCCGCGGCGTGCCGCCGCTGGTGCGCGCGGCGCTCGGGGCGCTCACCGGCACGGGCGCGCCCGTCGTGTACGCCCTCGCGCGTCTGCTCCGGGCGACGGGCATCCCCAGCAGCCTGGCGGGTTGGGGAAGGATTCGGTTCGCCATGGGAATGCTCGCCGCGACGGCGCCGAAGGTTGGTGGACGTCGGTGGAGGTCGGTGAAGGGGAGTGGAGGTACCTCCCCCAACCTCCCCCAACCTCCACCAACCTCCCCCGTCCTGCTTTTTCGTGGTTGCGTCATGGAAGGCCTCTTCTCCCACGTGCATGACGCCACCATCCGCACGCTCCAAGTGAACGGCTATGCGGTGCGCGAAGCCCCAGCGCAGGTGTGTTGTGGTGCGCTGCACGCACACGCTGGGTTGCGGGACGAGGCGCGGTGGCTCGCCCGGACGAACCTCACCGCGTTCGGCGATGACGATGCCCCCATCGTCGTCAACAGCGCGGGGTGCGGGGCGATGCTGAAGGAATACGGTCACCTGGCCGAGGTCCCGCGCGATGGGGAGAGGTTCGTCTCACGCGTGCGAGACGTCAGTGAGCTTTTGGCCGAGCGGGGGCCGCGGCCTGGCGCGCCGCTCGATATGGCCGTTGCCTACGATCCTCCCTGCCACCTGCTGCACGCCCAGCGGATCGCCGAACCGCCGGAGCGGGTGCTGCGGGCGATCCCGGTGCTGCGCGTGGTCTCCCTACCCGATGCCGCACAGTGCTGTGGAAGTGCCGGGCTGTTCACGCTCGTGGAGCCCGCCATGTCGCGCACGGTGCTGGCGCCCAAGCTCCGCTCGCTCGCCGAGGCCCGACCACAAGTCGTAGCAACAGGCAACCCGGGGTGTCTCATGCAGCTCGGAGCGGGGCTTGCCGCCGCGGGCATCCCTGCCGCCGTGCGACACCCCGTCGAGCTGCTCGACGAGTCGTACCGGGCGGCGGGCTATTATGCTTGAGGGATGACGGAAGGGCTGCCACAGGTCGCGCGGATCGAGCCTGGTGAGGTCACGCCGGCACTGGTCACCGCGCTATATACCGGTGCGGTCGTATCGCGAGTCGAGGCCGGGGTGGTGTCGCTCACGGGCCCCGGCGCCGTCACCGCGTTGCAGGGCCTGCTGACGAACGACGTCGAGCTCCCCGGCGACGGCTCATTTGTGTACGGCGCACTGCTCACCCCCAAAGGGATGATTGTTGTAGACGGCTGGGCGGCTCGGCTTGGCGCCACCGTGAGCTTCACCGTGCCCGCGGACGCGGGGGGCCGCGAGCGCGCTCACGCGATCTTCACCCGTTCGGTGCCCCCGCGCCTCGCCCGCGTGAGCGATCGCACGGCGGACCTGGCGGTCTACCGCCTGGCCGGTCCGGGCGCCCTCGCGGTGGCCGTCGCGGGGGGCCTCGAAGTGCCGCCCGCCGCCGGCCGCGTCCTCGTGCGGCCCGACGCTGTCGAGACCGCGCGCGCCACCGAAGGAGCGCCGTTCGTGCTCCAGGTGACGGCCCCCGAGGCAGCGGGCGCGCTGCTCGTCGCGCGCCTGGAAACCGCCGGCGCCGTCGCTGCCGGTCCCGCCGCCTTAGAGCTTAACCGAATCCTCGCCGGCTGGCCCCGGCTCGGCGCCGAGGTCGACGAGAAGACTATCCCTCAGGAAGTGCGGCTCGACGCGATCGGCGGCGTGTCGTATACGAAGGGCTGCTACACCGGCCAGGAGACGGTCGCGCGGCTGCACTTCCGGGGGCACGTGAACCGCCAGGTCCGCGGCCTGCTGTTCGACCCGGAGCCGCCCGCCGCCCCCGCGGGCGGCTGGAGCGTGGTCACCTACCTCGACCGCGACGTCGGCCGGGTGACGAGCCTTGCATTCGTGCCCGAGACCGGCGTGGCCGGCGCCGGGCGCTGGATCGGCCTTGCGCTGATCCGGCGCGAGGTAGAGCCCGGCTCGGTGGTGCGGGCGGCCGGCCGCGATGCGCGTGTGGTCGATCTCCCCTTCGCCTTCCCGATCGCCGCGCCGGCATGAGCGTGCTCGTCACAGGCGCGAGCGGCCTCGTGGGCAGCCACGTGGTCGCCGCCCTGGTCGCAAGCGGTGAAGCGGTGCGCGCGCTGGTGCGGCCGGCCAGTCGCGCCGCCGTGATGCGGCTCGGGGCGGAGGCCGTCGCCGGTGACGTCATCGACCCGGCCGCGTGGCAGGCGGCGGCGCGCGGCGTCCGAGCCATCGTGCACGCCGCCGCCCTCGTGCAGCGCCGGGCCTCGTGGGAGCAGTACGTCGCCGTGAACGTCGATGCGACCCGGCTCGCCGTCGCCGCCGCCCGGACGGCGGGCGCGCGACTGATCCACATCTCGTCCGTCGCGGTGTACGCGGGCTCTGCCGCATATCCCTCGCGACCCGAGCGGCGGGATGAAGACTTCCCCTTCCAGCCGATCGCGACACCCGACTTCTACGCCCGCTCGAAGCGCATGGCGGAGGCGGTGGTGAGCGAAGCGGCGACGCGTGGCGACTGCATCGTGGCGGCGCTGCGTCCGACGGTCATCTATGGGGAGCGGGATCGTTTGTTCACGCCACGCATGATCCGCGCGGCGCGGCTCCGGTTTGTGCCCCAGATCGGTCCCGGCACGAACCGGTTGTCGTGCGTGTACGCGGGCAACGTGGCGGCCGCCGTCGTCGCGGCGCTCGACGCACCGCTGCAGGGATTCCGCGCGTACAACGTGACGAGCGACGGTCCGCCCGCACTGTCGCAGCGCGAGTTCTTCGCCGCGTTCGCGGCCGCCCTCGGCCGGCGCTATTGGTCGATTCCGATTCCCACACCGCTCGCCGGTCTCGTGCTCGGCCTGTTCACCGCCCGCCGGCTGGCGCGCGCGGCGGTGTCCTTCGTGTCGGGCGAGAACCCCTACTCGGACGCGCGTATCCGCGCCGAGCTCGGGTGGCGGCCACCAACCCCGGCGCCCGCGGCGATTGGGCGCACGGTCGCCTGGTTTCTCGAAAACGAAAAGCCCGGGAACTAGTCCCGGGCATCGTTACTGTCCTGCGGTACTTGCTTACGCCCGCTTCTTCTTCTTCGCAGGGGCGGCGGGCTTGGCCGGGGCCATCTTCTTCGCGGTATCGGCCGCCATCTTGTGGGTCGTGTCGGCCATCATCATGTGCGACGTGTCGGCCATCATCATCTTGGACGTGTCGGCTGCCGGAGTCTGCGTCTGCTGCTGCTCGGCCTTTTGACACGCGCCTATCGCCACCAGGGCGAGGACAACTGCGAGACGCTTCATGCGCGCTCCTCTAGAGAAAATAGTAGCGGTGCGGGGTTCGGCCGGGAAAAACCTAGCGGCGGGCCCCCGGGAGTCAAGGCCGCGATGCGGGACCGGGGGTATTAGGCCGACATGACCGACCGCCGCCGCTTCGTCGCTTGGCTCGGCAGCCTGCCGCTCGTCGGCGGGCACCACCGCCTGCCCGCCGCACCCCCGATTGTCATCGACGCGACGCCCACGGCGCTGTACCAGCAGCCCGATGGGCGCAACAACCTCGTCCGCGTCGCCGTATCGGGCCTCGACGCCCCGGCGGCGCGCGCCCGCGTGACCGACCGTCGCGGCACGCTGGTGGGGACCGCGGGCCTCCTGGCCACCGGCGCGGGCCTCGCCGGCGAGCTTTGGGTGCCCCTCTCACGGGCGTCCGGCGCCGAGTTCCAGATCGACGTCGAGGTCGGCAAGCAGCGCGTCGGGAGTCGCCGCGTCCGGCTCACGCCACCGCGCCGCTGGACCGTCTACTGGATCGCGTCGAGCCACACCGACGTCCGCCTCACCGCGCTTCAGGAAGACAGTCTCGAGTTGCACCGCCGGAATCTGGATGCGGCGCTGGCCCGGCTGCCCGCCCATCCCGACTTCCGCTGGACGGCCGAGTGCGCGCTCCACCTCATCTCGTACGTCGAGAACCGCTCCCCCGCCGCGGGGGAGGCGCTCGCCCGCGCCATCCGCGACGGCAAGATCGGCGTCTCTGCTCTGTTCGCGCAGCCGCTGACGGGGATCCTCGACCACGAGACGTTCGCACGCCTCGTCTGGCCCGCGGGCCTGTTCGCGCGCGAGCACGGCTTGGGTTATCAGGCTGCGCAACTGGCCGACGTGCCCGGGCAACCGCTCACGTTTCCGACCCTGCTCGCCGCGAGCGGCGTGCGCTATCTCGCGAGCGCGGTCAATCCCGAGCGCGCGGCGCCGCTGCTCTCTCCCGCCGACGCCGTGCGCGCCCAGCTCGGCGGGGGCGAGTGGACGACATATCCACAACTGTACTGGTGGGAGGGACCGGACGGGAGCCGCGTGCTGCACTGGCGGGCCGACCAGTACGCCGACGGCCTGCGGTTCGGGTTCGACGTGGGTCCGGCCGACATGGGGCGCCGGCTGTCAGACTGGCTGTTGACTCACCCGGTGTTCCTGTCCCCAGGCTACCCCTACGACGTCGTGCTGCTGTCGGGCGCCACCGGCGACAACGGCCTCCTGGACGAGCGCGTCGTCGCGAACGTGGAGGAGTTCTCCCGTCGGTTCGCCTACCCGCGTCTCGTGACGGCGCGGCCCGAGGAATTCTTCCGCGAGGTGGAGCGGCGCTGGGGCACGAAGCTGCCCGTACGGCGCGGGGACACCGGCTGCTATCGCGAGGACGGCGCCGCGTCCACCGCCGCGGAGCTGGGGCGCTACCGCGCGGCCCAGCTGGTCGCCCGGGCCGCGCAGCTGCTGGCGTTGTGGGATGAGAAGACCGAGCCGCGCGACGGCGGCGCGGCGGAGCGGATCGAGCAGCGGGCCAGTGAGCGCCGGAAAATGTGGCGCGATCTGCTGCTGTTCGGCGAGCACACCTGGGGCGCACCGGCCGGCGAGGCCGACCCCGACGGGGCGGAGGGCGCCGCGCAATGGCACCATAAGCGGCGCTTCCTGGACGGCGGCGCCGCCGCAGCCGATGCCCAGGTCGCGGCCGCGCTGCTCCGGATCGGACTCTCGACCGGCGGGAGCGGCGGCCCCGCCCGCGTGGTATTCAACGCGTCGAGTTGGGCGCGCAGCGACGTGGTGCAGGTCCCTCATGGCGCTGCGCGGCGGTTGGTCCAGGACGGCCGGGAATGGCCGGCGGTGGATCTTCCCGACGGGTCGGCCCTGATCGTGGCGCGAGACGTCCCCGCCTTGGGTTACCTGGTGCTGGCGGAGAGCGAGCGGGCGCCGAACCCGCCTCGGGATGACGGCGCGACGCTCGAGGCGCAGGCCGGCGGATTTCACGTGGTGCTCGACCCGGCGAGCGGCGCGATCCGCTCGCTCACGACCGGGAACGGTGTGGAGCGCGTCCGGCCGGCGGGCTGGTCGGGGCTCAACCAGCTCGTGTACGTGGAGGGCGGCGCGCATAGCGCCCTGTGGACGAGCGGAGCGCGCGACGAGCTGCGGTCCCCTCCCGATCTCACGCTGCACCAGGCGGCGCTCGTATCGGCGCGCCGCGAGCGGCTCCCCGGCATCGGGGCCCGGCTGGTCGCCGAGCGCGCGCTCCAAGGTTGCACCAGGGTCACGACGGTCGTGACGCTGTACGACGACCTGCCCTGGTTGGACATTGCGAACTGGATCACGAAGCCCGCCACGCTCGCCAAGGAGGCGCTGTACGCCGCGTTCCCGTTCGCGCTCACCAAGCCGACGGTCGAGGTCGAGGTGCCGCTCGGACGGATGACGGTGGAGCGCGACCAGCAGCCCGGCAGCTGCCGGGACTGGTACTGCCACGCGCACTGGGTGTGGCTGCGCGACGCGGCGGGCGGCATGCTCTGGAGTGGACCCGACACGCCGCTGTTCACCCTGAACGACATCTTCCGCGGCCAGTGGCGCCGGAAAATCGAGCCCGACGGCACGCTGTTCTCGTATGTCTTGCACAATTACTGGCCGACGAACTTCGCCGCCCGCCAGGGCGGCGAGCTCTCGTTCCGCTACCGCATCTCGTCGCTTCCGGCGGGCGGTGACGCGGCCGAACCGGCCCGGCGCGGCTGGGCCGCGTGCGACCCGTTGTACGTGAGCGCTCCGTACGCGGGCACGGGCTCGGGCCCGCTCCCCCGCAAGGACTCGGGCTTGTTCATCGCGGATCAGGGCGTCGCGGTCGTCGGCCTGAAGCCGGCGGACGACCGCACCGGCGCGGTACTGAAGCTCGTCGACGTCACCGGCGTCGGGCGCGCGGTGTCCGTCTGGCCGGGGGCGTACCGCTTCCAGGGCGCGCGTCGCACCAACTTCGTCGAGATGAACGGCGACCGAGTTCCGGTCGCACCGGACGGGCACGCCGTGATCGACCTTCCCGCGTGGGGCACCGCCGCGCTACGACTCTTTACACCGCGGGAGGGAGCCGATTAACTATCGCTCTATGACCAAGCCGACCACGCTGGGAGAGCTGCAGCAGACCGAGTGGGCGAGTCCCGCCCGCGTCAACCGCACCGTCAAGGACGAGCTGCGCGAGAATCTGGTCTGTCTGCTCGAGAACGGGTCGCCCCTGTTCCCGGGCATCGTGGGCTACGAGGATTCCGTCATCCCCCAGCTCGTGAATGCCGTCCTGTCGCGCCACAACTTCATCCTGCTGGGCCTGCGGGGGCAGGCGAAGAGCCGCATCCTGCGCCAGCTGGTCACGCTGCTCGACGAGGAGATTCCGATCCTCGCGGGGAGCGAGGTGAACGACAATCCGTTCGCGCCGATCTCGAAGTTCGGACGCGAGCTCGTGACGGAGCACGGCGCGCAGACCCCCATCGCCTGGCTGCCGCGCGAGTCCCGCTTCGTGGAGAAGCTCGCCACGCCCGATGTCACGATCGCGGACATCATCGGCGACGTGGACCCCATCAAGGCTGCGCGCGGCGGCCATCTGTTGTCTGATGAGCTGACCATGCACTTCGGGCTCCTGCCGCGGGCAAACCGCGGCATTTTTGCGATCAACGAGCTCCCCGATCTCGCCGGCAAGATCCAGGTGGGCCTCTTCAACATCATGCAGGAGGGAGACGTCCAGGTGAAAGGCTATCCGGTCCGCCTGAACCTGGACGTGGCACTGGTCTTCACGGCCAACCCCGAGGACTACACGGCCCGCGGCAAGATCATCACGCCGCTCAAGGACCGCATCGGATCGGAGATCGTCACCCACTACCCCTACACGGTGGAGCTGGGCGCGGCGATCACGCGCCAGGAAGCCTGGCTCGAGCGCAGCGGGCGGCCGATCAAGCTGCCCGACTTCGTCGCCGAGCTGATCGAGCGCGTGGCCTTCGAGGCGCGCGAGGACAAGCGGGTGGACCGCCGTTCGGGCGTTTCCCAGCGCCTCCCGATCAGCGTACTGGAAAACGTCGTGTCCAATGCCGAGCGGCGCACCGTCACCACGAAGGAAAAGACGGTGGTCCCCCGCATCTCCGACATCTACGCCGCGCTGCCCGCGATCACCGGCAAGCTGGAGCTCGAGTACGAGGGCGAGCTCCAGGGCCCGGAATCGATCGCCAAGGACCTGATCCGCCGCGCCGCCGGCAAGACGTTCGAGGCCCGGGTGGGCGGCGCCAACGTGGACGACATCGTCCACTGGTTCGACGAAGGTGGAGCGCTCAAGATCTCCATGGACGAGCGCTCGGAGACCTGTCTCAAGGGCTTCAGCGTCGTCCCCGGCCTGCTCGACTTGGTGGACCGGGTGGGCCTCGCCGGCAAGAAGGACCCGGGTACCATGGTGGCCGCGTGCGAGTTGGTGCTCGAGGGACTGGTGGCCGAGAAACGGATCTCGCGCAACGAAGAGCTCGGCTACGTCCGCGCGCGCGCGGAGCCGAAGGGACCGGGGTACGGCAAGACCGGCGGCGGCGGGGGAGCGGGGGGCGGGGGGCCAAACCTCTTCCAGTAAGCGATCGCTCGCCGGCCGACGTATCTTCTCGCGTCTCCCCCTCTCGGAGCTTCCATGGGCAAGCTCGTCGGCGGCGCCGTCCTGCTCGTCATCGCGTTTTCACTGCTCCTGGCAGCGGCCACGGTCCGCGCCCAGCGCCCCGGTCCCATCGCCAACATGTTGCGCGTCGCCGGCTTCGCGGTCGGCGTCCTCGCCGTGCTGTTCACGACCGGGTCGGCCCTGGCCGTGATCGACCCGGGCGAAGTCGGCGTGCGGCACGCCTTCGGCTACGTGGACCCGGGACCGCTGCTCGCCGGCATCCGCTTCGTGCCACCGTGGTCCTCGATCGAGCGCTACTCGACGCGCGAAGAGCAGTGGCCCACGCGTGGCGAGCAGATCGAAGCGATCGAGGCGCTCTCGAGCGAGCAGATGGGCATGCACGTCGAGGTGTCGATCCGCTGGCAGATCGACCCGATGCAGTCCCCGAAGATCTTCACCGAGATCGGCAACGAAGACCAGATCCGCGGCGCCGTGCTCAACGCCATCCGCAAAGGGGTGCGCGACGGCATGGTGCAGTACTCCATCAACGACATCGCCAAGCGCACCCAGATCGCCAACACCATGGAAGGCCTGGTGGATTCCGCGCTGGTCACGCGACCCCGCGCCGGTGGTGGCAACTTCCGCATCGCCACGGTCACCGCATTCTTCCTCCGTGACCTGCAACCGCCGCCACAGGTCGTGCAGGCGATCAACAACAAGATCGCGCAGGAGCAGCAGATCGAGACCGAGCGGCACCGCGTGGAAGTCGCCCGGCTTCAGACCGAGCAGCAGCGGCTGCTCAATCAGACGCTCTCTCCTGAAGCGCTCACCAAGCAGTGGATCGAGGTGCTGCACGACATGCGCGGCTCGAGCAATCTGATCATCTTCGTGCCGACCGAGGGCGGGCTGCCCCTGCTCAACATCAGCGAGCTGCGCAAGAACCTGAAGCCCTGAGATGGCGCCGCCGGTCATCACGATCACTCGGCAGTATGCATCCGGCGGCTCGGAGGTCGCCCGCCTGGTGGCCGCGGAACTCCGCTGGGACGTGATCGACAACGAGTTCGTGGACGAAGTCGCGCGCCGGGCGGGTCTTCCCGCCGACGCGGTGGCCCAACGCGACGAGCGGGCGCCCGGACTCCTGGAGCGGCTGGCGCGCACCCTCGCGGCCGGGTCCCCTGAACTGTTCATCGCGACCGCCGGCCTACCGCGCGTCGACCCGGACGAGGCGGCGATCGTCCATGTCACCGAGCGGGTCATCGCCGAGGCGGCGGCCCACGGCCGAATCGTCCTGGTGGGCCGGGGAGCCCAGGCGGTCCTCGCGCAGCGACCCGACGCCTTGCACGTCTACGTCGTCGCCCCGAAGCCGTGGCGCGTGAAGCTCGCGGTCGAGCGCCTGGGGGTGAATCCGGCGGAGGCCGACAAGGTGGTGGACGAAACGGACCGCCAACGCGACCAGTACGTGCGGACCTACTATGGGCGGCAGCGCCAAGAGGTCGTGAACTACGACATGGTGGTCAACACCGAGAAGCTGGGAATCGACGGCGCGGCCGCGCTGCTGGTGGCCGAAGCGCGCCGGAGGAGTTGGCGGTGAGGACCACGGCCCGTGCGACGGCGCTGACGGCGTGCCTCTCACTCGCCTGTTGTTACGGCCCGCCACCCGCGCCGCCCGCGCCGGTGGCTGTAGTGCCGTTCGATGCCTACGGCGGCGCGATCTACGTGCCCGCCGTGATCAACGGCGACTCCGCCTGGCTGATGCTCGACACGGGCCTCTCGCGCACCGGGTTGGACCGGGACTGGGCGCGCACGGTCGGGATCGTTCCCGGCCCTCCACCGGTCCCAGCGGTCGCGGCTGCCGCTTCGACCGCCGTCGTGGACACGATCCGGCTGGGGGAGCTCACGCTGGTCAACCATCGCGTGGCGCTGTACCCCCTCAACGGCCTGAGCGAAGCGAGCGGGCGGCTGCAGCTAGGCTTGATCGGCCACGATGTGCTGCAGCACTACACCGTGGTGATCGACTACCGGCAACGGCGCGTGCAGTTGTTCGACCCCGCGCGGTACCGCTACAAAGGCCCGGGCACCACCGTGCGATTCACGCCCGACGCGGATCTCCCGCTGCTGCGCGCCCAGGTGAAAGTCCGCGGCCGCCAGGCCATTCCGGCGCGGCTGCTGCTCGACACCGGGGCGTCGGGACTGTGCCTGATTCTCACTACTCCGTTCGCGGAGCAACACGACCTGGGCCGAGTGGTACCGGCCATCGAGGCACCCATCGGAACGGGCCTGGTGGGCGAGCTCCACGGTACCATCGTCCGCCTGCAACATCTCCGGCTCGGCCGCGTGAAGGTTCCCTCCCCGACCACCGGACTGGGTGGCGAGTACAAGGGCTTCCTGGCGCGAACCGACATCGACGGCGTCGTAGGCAACTCGGTGTTCGAAGGATCGCGGCTGATCGTCGACTACGCCGGCCGCCGGATCATCGTCGAGCCCCGACCCGGCGACAGCTCACCGTGCGATTTCGATATGAGCGGGCTGCGGCTCGCCGCCCGGGGCCCGGGGCTGAAGCACATCGTGGTCGATTATGTCGTACCGCGCAGCCCCAGCGCAGAGGCCGGGATCGCGGTGGGCGACGAGCTCCTCCTCATCGACGGACGCGGCGTGGCGGAGGGCGACCTGAGCGACGCACGCAAGGCGTTGCGCGCCGACGGCATGGTGCGCCTGCTCGTGCTGCGCCGCGAGGCGGATACCATCCGCGTGGCGCTGAAGCTGAGAAGGCTGTTGTGATCCTCCGCTAGGCCGTCCGCCGTAGCGCCGGCACCCGCCACGCGGCCAACGCCACCGCGATGATGCAGCCGACCCCGCCCAAGGCGACGGCGAAGGGTGCGCCCGCATGCTCCGCCACGAGGCCCGCCTGGAACGCTCCGAGCGGCGCCAGCCCCACGAAAACGAAGGCGTAGAACGCCATCATCCGGCCGCGCAGCTCATCGGGAACGAGGGTCTGCAGCATGGTGTTGGCGAGCGCCGTGGTCACGATCATGGCGCAGCCCGCCAGCGCCAGGAGCGCTAGCGCCCCGCCCACGGAGCGCATGGCCGCGAACAGCACCAGCAGGGCGCCGAACGCCGCGCCGCCCTCCAGCAACGCGGCCCCCTTGTGAACCCGCGGCCCGCGGAGGGCGAGGCCCAGGGCACCCAGCATCGCACCGATGCCTACCGCAGCCATCAGCAGCCCGTAGCCGCGCGCGTCGGTGTGCAGGACATCCCGGGCGATCACCGGCATGAGGACGATGAACGGGAAGCCCAGCACGCTGAACACCGCCACCAGCACCACCAGCACCCACACGCGGGCGTCGCCGCGGATGAACGCGACGGCTTGACGCACGCCTTCCCAGGCCGAGGTCGCTACGGGCCGGCTCACGAACGGCGGGAGCCGCATGGCGAGGAGCCCGGCGATCACGGCGACATAGCTCACGCCGTTCAGAAAAAAACACAGGCCGACCCCCGAGGCCCCGATCACCACTCCCGCGATTGCCGGGCCGACGATCCGCGCGGCGTTGAACATGGACGAGTTGAGCGCGATCGCGTTCATGAGGTGCGCTCTATCGACCAGCTCCGCGATGAAGGCCTGGCGGCCGGGGATGTCGAACGCGTTGACGATCCCGAACAGCAGCGCCAGCACCAGCACCTGCGAGGTCGTGACCCTCCCGGTCCACACGAGCGCCGCCAGCGCGAGCGCCTCGAGCATCTGCAACGCCTGCGTCCACACGATCAGGCGACGCTTGTCCACGCGGTCTACGATGACGCCCGCGTACACGGTGAACAGCAGCACGCCCAGAGAGCGGAACGCCTGCGTCAGGCCGACGGCGAAGGGAGAGTTGGTGATGTCGAGCACCAGCCACCCCAGCGCGACCGATTGCATCCAGGTCCCGATGAGCGAGATGCCCTGACCGAGGAGGAACAGCCGGAAGTTGCGGTGGGAGAGCGCTCCGAGGCGAAACGCGCGCGCGGCGGGGGCTTCGTCCATTGCGGGAAAGCTCGCCGCCGCCCGATATTTGGGGTAGGGAGCCGATGAAATACACGACGTACAGCCGCTACCTCCCCGAGCTGGCCGATACGGTGAACCTCCAGGCCCTGCTCGATCAGCTCGCCGACTTCCTCCTTCAATCGGGCTTCGCCGGAGGCGCGTACTCGCATCCGTTCTGGGGCGAGTTCGGCGAGGAGGAATCCGACCGCTCGCTCGACGCCCTGCGGCAGGCAATCCTCCAGGCGCTCATGGACTCGGGCCAGCTCACGCCCGAAATGCTCAAGGTGTTGCGCGGCGAATCGACCGGCGACGCGGCGCGCGACGCCGACCTCGAGCGCCAGCTGGGGGAGCTGCTCGACAAGATCGTCCAGAAGCTGATCGACGAGGGCTACCTGAACGTGACCGAGGCGCCCAAGGTGCCCGCCGGCCAGCAGCCGATGTTCGGTCCGGGCGGGATGGCCAAAGAGGCGGCTCAGCAGGTGCAGTTCAACCTCACCGAGAAGGGCATCGATTTCCTCGGCTACCGCACCTTGAAGCACCTGCTGGGCAGCATCGGCAAGTCGAGCTTCGGGGCGCACGAGACCGAGCACCTCGCCACCGGCGTCGAGGCCGAGGCGGTCAGCAAGCCCTACCAGTACGGTGACACGCTCAACCTCGACGTGAACGCCACGCTCACGAACGCGCTGCAGCGCGAGGGCCTGGG
>DATNOH010000069.1:0-16091 GCA_035601435.1 Gemmatimonadales bacterium
TCGGCGCCCTCGCCTGCGGGGCGGGACTCGGCGGCGCGACCATCACACTCGCGCAACTGGTGGTGAAGTTGCTGCAGGGCCGGCTCGAGCCCGACCGCTACCGCGAGGCCGCGGGCGACCCGCTGCTCGCCGGATTGCTCGCGGGGGTCGCCGTGGCCGGCATATTCGGCTGGCGCCGCAGCCGGCCGCTGGACAACCTGTGGCAGAACGGCGTCATCGGCGTGCTCGCCGCAGTAGGAGCGCTGCTCGTGGGATTCCTCGCCGCCGTAGCGGACCGACTGCTCGGCTTCCCCGGCCTGATCGCGTGGGGCTTGCTGAGCGTCGCGGTCGGCGCGGCCGCGAGCCGCTGGGCGATCGCCGGCGCCGCCGGTGGCGACGAAGGAAGCGCCATGGGGGACGGCCCGTGACCAGGCCGGTGATGGAGGTCCTACAGGCCGGCCTGATCCCGTACGCGGAGGCGCTCGAGTGGCAACGCGCGCTCGCCCAGGCCCGCATCGACGGCCGCCTGGGGACCGATCTGCTACTCCTGCTCGAGCATCCCGCGGTGGTGACGTTGGGGCGTACGTCCGACGCGGGTCATCTCCTGAGGCGCGACGGCGTCGAGGTGTTCGAGACCGAGCGCGGTGGCGACGTGACGTTCCACGGCCCGGGACAGCTGGTGGGTTATCCGATCATCGACCTGGGCCGCCACAAGCCGGATCTGCATTGGTATCTCCGTACGCTGGAGCAGGCGCTGATCGAGGCGCTCGATGGGCTCGGTATACTCGCCGAACGGAACGCCGGCTACACGGGCGTCTGGACCCGTGGTCGAAAAATCGCGAGCATCGGGATCCACGTGAAGCAATGGGTCACGTGGCACGGGTTCGCGCTGAACGTCACGACTGATCTCACCGAGTTCGAGCGGATCGTTCCTTGCGGCATCGCCGGAGTCGAGATGACGTCGGTCGAACGGGAGCTGGGCGCAGGGAGCAGGGCACTCTGGCATGAGACGGTGGCCGCGGTTATTCACGGCTTCGAAGGAGCATTTGGCGTCGAGACAGCTCCCCGTGACGAAATTCCTGGATGCACTGCGCAGCCGCTCGCCCGTGGCTGATGGTCGTTTGCCTCCGGGGCAAGTTCTCACCACCAAGTGGCCCGTGCTCCACTATGGGGACGTGCCGCAGGTGGACACGCGCACCTGGACCTTCGACGTTGCTGGCCTCGTAGATCGACCGTTCACCCTGACATACGACGAGCTGCTCGCGCTGCCGCGTAAAACCGTGCAGTGCGATATCCATTGCGTGACCCGGTGGAGCCGGCTCGACAACACATTTGAGGGTGTCGCGGTGCACCTGCTGCTGGAACGCGCGCGGGTGAAGCCCGACGCGCAGTACTGCCTGGTCGGCGCCGAGCAGGGGTTCACCACCAACTTAGCGCTCACGGATCTGGATCGCCCGGACAACCTGATCGCGCTCAAGTGGAGCGGTGAGTGGCTCACGCCCGAGCACGGGGGGCCCGCCCGGCTGCTGGTGCCGCACCTGTATTTCTGGAAGAGCGCCAAGTGGGTACGGGGATTCACGCTGGTCGATCAGGATGTTCCGGGGTTCTGGGAGCAGAACGGTTATCACATGCGTGGCGACCCGTGGAAAGAAGAGCGGTACGGGGGACGGGGTCTGACGCAGCACGATATCAACCGGCTGCGGAGTCTCAGCAAGAAGCGCGTCTAGCGGAGGTTCCATGCACCTGCAGCCCCTGTTCGTGATGCTAGCGGCGCTCGCCGGCCCAGCTCGTGACACGGTCCCGCTCTACACGGACCTGGGCGACCATCACGTTCCGATTACGACCTCGATCCCGCTGGCCCAGCGGTACTTCGACCAAGGCATGCGCCTGCTGTACGGGTTCAACCACGGTGAGGCGATCCGCTCGTTCGATCATGCCGCGCGGCTGGACCCGAACTGCGCCATGTGCTACTGGGGCGTGGCTTACGCGTACGGCCCGCATGTGAATGCGGGAATGGATTCGGCCGCCGCTGTTGCGGCATACGCGGCCCTGCGCCAGGCGCAGTCGCGTGCGCAGCACGCGAGCCCCCGGGAGCGAGCCTACATCGCCGCGCTCGCGCATCGCTATGCGTCGAACCCGCCCGCCGATCGCGCCGCGCTCGACTCGGCCTACGCCGCCGGCATGGGCGAGGTCGTGAAACGGTATCCCGAGGACTGGGACGCCGCGACGCTGTACGCCGAGGCGCTGATGGACAAGCGACCGTGGAACTACTGGGACAAGAAAACAGGGGAGCCCTATCCCGGGACCCGCGAAATCGTCGCCCAGCTCGAGCGCGTACTGCGGTCCGACCCGCGCCACCCCGGTGCCTGCCACTACTACATCCATGCGGTCGAGGCCGCGGCCCCGCAGAAGGCCGTGGCGTGCGCCGAGCGGCTCGCGGCCCTGATGCCGGGCGCGGGGCATCTCGTGCACATGCCCGCCCACATCTACATCCGGGTGGGGCGCTACGCCGACGCGATCACGGCCAACCGGCACGCGGTCCATGCCGACGACGTCTTCATCGAGGGGCAGAAGCCGCACGGCCTGTATCCGCTGGCTTACTACCCGCACAACCATCACTTCCTGGCGTTCGCTGCGACACTCACCGGCGAGAGCGCGCTGGCCATCGAGGCGGCGAAGCGAACTGCGGCCACCACACCGGTGCAGGTGGCGAAACAGGTACCGTTCCTCGAGCCGTACCTGTACTACCCTTACCTGACCCTGGTGACCTTCGGCCGCTGGGACGATCTGCTCGCCATGCCGCTGCCGCCCGCGGACCTCGCGTACTCGCGCGCGATGGCGCAGTACGCGCGCGGCGTTGCGCTGGCGGCAAGGCAGCGTTTTGCCGAAGCGCAGGCTGCGCTCGACACGCTCACGCAGATCGCCGGCAGTGGGACCCAGGCCTATGCCGCCGCCGGGTGGACGACGCCGAGGACGAATCTCCAGATTGCGACGCACGCGCTGTTGGGCGAGATCGCGGCACGGCGGGGCGCGCTGCAAGAGGGCGTGGAGCATTTCCGCCAGGCGATGAAGATCGAAGATGATCAGCTCTACACCGAACCGCCCGACTGGTACTACCCCATCCGCCACTCCCTGGCGGCGGTACTGCTGCAAGCGGGCGGCGCCGTCGAGGCCGAGCGGTTGTATCGCGAGGATCTCAAGCGCTTCCCCGAAAACGGCTGGTCGCTGTTCGGCCTGGCGCAGGCGTTGCGCGCGCAGGGGAAGGGTGCCGAAGCAGCGGATGTGGACGCGCGCTTCGCACGCGCCTGGGCCGGAGCGGATGTGACGCTCACGGCCTCGCGCTTCTAGGCCAACAGCTCCGCGACTTCGCGCGCCGCCTCCTCCTGATGGCGGCTCTCCTCACTCAAGTCGCGAACCAGCGCCGCGAGGGTCTCCCCGCCTTCCCCCGCCACCGCGGACGCCTGCCACCCGCTCAACGCCGCGCTGGCCTCGAGTAGCCGCTGGGTCAGGAGATCGCGGCCGCGCTCGCAGCGGCTGAGCGCATCGAGCCAGCCCGGCGGCGCGTCCGCCAGTCGGTCGCGCCGGGCGTCGAACGCGCCGAGCTGCTGTTCGAGACCCGCGAGATCACGGGCCGCGTCGCACGCCGCGATGACGAGCTGATCGAGCCCGTTGGCCCCGTTCCCGGTCGCCGTGGCCGCGTCGGCGCGGCGTAGCAGGTCGACCAGCAGCCCGCGGGCCGTGCCTCCCGGCAGTGCCGCCAGCGCGCGCACGGCGGCGCGCTCCGCGTCGGCCGGCAGGGTGGAGCGGCGGCCGGACGACGGGTTCCACACGGGCGACCGGCGCAGCGCGACGGCAAGCGTCACGAGACCTACCGCGAAGGCGGGACTGGTCACCAGCAAGACGGGAGCCGCGGCGGCGAACGCGGCCACGCTGCCCGTAACCGTGACGACGCCGGCGAGCACCACGATCGCTGGCGGCACGGCGGCCCGCCACGAGGCGGTGCGTGACTCCGTTCGCGCCGGCAGCCCCTGCACCTCGAGCAGCTCCACGACGCGGTCGCCGGCCTCGGCGGGAACCCGGAGCAGGGGTCGTTCGCCGGCGGCGGCGGAATCGCGGGCCGCCACCGACACGCCGCTGCCAACCCGGTCTTCCAGCGTCTCGCGCACCGCGCGGCGCGCCGATCCGGGCGTGGTCCGCTCGAGGAAGACCAGCACGTCGTCCCCCCCAGCGCCGCGGCAAGCACAGGCAGGACATACGCCCAAGCCGAACGGCTCAGGCGCGCGACACAGGACACAGCGGGCTTTGTCCGCAGCCACCGGAGCCGCTCCCCCATCCACCCCTTCGATCCCCCGCTCGAGCGCATCTGCCAGGAGCGCGATGGCGGGAAACCGGTCGTCGGGATCCGGCAGCGTAGCCCGCCCCACGACGTCGTCCAGCCAGGCGGGAACCTCGGGGCGCCGCCGCCGAGGATGGTGGCCGTCACGGCCGGCAGCGGTGCCGCGGGAGGGAACTCGAGCAGGCAACTCACCCGTGAGGGCGTAGTACAGCGTGACGCCCAGGGCGTATTCGTCCGCCCGCGCGTCGCCGCGCCCGCCGACGAGCTGTTCCGGCGCCGCATAGTCGGCGGTGCCCACCAGACCGCCGGTCTGGGTGACGGTCTCCTGCCCTGCCAACCGCGCCGAGCCGAAGTCGGTGAGGCGCGCCCGGCCGTCGGGGGCGAGCAGAATGTTCTGCGGCTTGACGTCGCGATGAAGGATGCCGTGCCGGTGGGCGGCCGCGAGCGCCGCGGTGATGTCGCGCCCCAGACGCACGGCGGCCTCGGCGTCCAAAGGCCCGCGCTGCCGCACGCGCACGGCGAGATCGGGGCCGGGAACGTACTCCATCACAACGAAGCTCCACGGCCCATCGTCCACGACGTCGTACACCGCGACGATGTTGGGGTGGCTGAGCTGCCGTACCGCCTGGACCTCGCGGCGCAGCCGCTCCCGCGCCAGCCGCGCCGCGGCCGGCGGGGGGACCAGCAGCTTGATCGCTACGTCGGCGTCGATGCGACGGTCGCGCGCGCGGTACACGATGGAAAACCCGCCTCGTCCGATCTCGTCGGCGATCTCGTAGCGATCCTGCAGGACAACGCCCGGATTGAGGTAGGTGGGCTCTGCCACTATCGGGCGCTCTCGGCTAGCGAAGACGCGCGAGCACGTCCCGCGCGTTTCGCGTCCAACCGTCATTCTGGTTGTAGTTGGCGAGAAACGCCGTGAGGTGCTTCCGGGCCAGCTCCGGCTGCCCCAGAGCGTACTCGGACATGCCCGCGTGGTACAGCGCCATGTAGTGGTTGGGCCAGTAGTCGACGACCAGCTCCATGATCGGCCCGGCCGAGCGATCGTCGCCGGCGTCGGCCACGGGATGCGCCACGTTGAACACGATCCCGGCGGCCTGGTAGCGGTCCGCCACGGCGAGGCGGTCAATCACGCCGCGCGCGAGATCGATCTTGCCGCCGAGCGCGTAGCAGGCGGCGCTCAGGCCGTGCCCTTCGAGGGTCGACGGTGCGGGGTGCTGGCGTTGGGCCAACTCGACCTCGACGGCGTTGCAGTAGGGCTTGATGGCCGCGAACCACTCCCCCGCCGAGCCACCGAAGGATGGGGTGACGGAGCCGTGCGCGGGAGCGCTCAGCGGCACTGTGCGGTGGCGCAGTACTACGGCGCCGCAGATGGCGAGATAACCGAAGCCGAGGAGATACAGGGGCCGGTGCATGGGTCGACCAATATAAGAGACGACCGGACACGGGCGGCGTGCACGGCGTCACAAACGCGTAAGGCGTGAAGGGACAACGTGGAGGGACTAGGTTCCCAGAAGCTCGTAGAATCTCCGGAACACCTTTATTCCGTCCCACAACTGCTTCAGATCGAGCTTCTCGTTCGGCGCGTGCAACCGGTCGTCGGGGAGACCGATGCCGGTGAGGATGACCGGCGCGCCGCCCTTCCCGAGTGCGGGTACAACCGGGATGGAGCCGCCGGCGCGCGCCGGCACGGTACCCCGCCCCACCACCTCGCGGAATGCCTGATCGAGCAGCTTGAACGCCGGGTGCGTCACCTTCACGATGGCCGGGTCCGCGCCATGCAGGAACTTGACGCTCGCCTGGACGTACTTGGGCGCGAGCCGCCGGACCGCCGCCGCGAGCTGGCGCTCCACGGTCTTGAGCTTCTGGTCGGGCACGAGGCGCAGACTCACCTTCGCCGTGGCTTCCGCCGGGATCACGGTCTTCGCGCCGTCCCCCGTGAAGCCTCCGGTGATCCCGTGGATCTCGAAGGTCGGGAGAGCCCAGAGTCGCTCGAGCACCGAGTACGACTTGAGCCCCGTGAGCGTCTTCGCCTGGACGCGGTGCTTCAAAAATTCGGCTTCCCGGAACGGGAGCCGCTTCCAGCTGGCGAGCTCGACCTTGGAAGGCCGCTTCACCGGCGCGTACAGACCCGGGACATGCACTTTGCCGTCGGGCGTCTTCAAGCGCCCGAGCAGGCGGGCGAGCTCCTCGTGCGCGTTGGGCGCGGCGCCGCCGAACTCGCCCGAGTGCAGATCCGATTTGGCCGTGCGGACGGTGATCTCCGCGTAGCACAGCCCGCGCAGCGTCGTGTACACCGCGGGCCAGCGCGGCGCGATGTAGGCCATGTCGGCGATGAGCACCGCGTCGGCCCGCGTGCGCTCGGGCTCGCGGCGCAGCAGGTCGAACAACACGCGGCTGCCGTATTCCTCCTCTCCCTCAATGAGGAAGCGAAAGTTCACCGGCGGTTTCCCGCCACGCTCCTCGATCGCCTTGAGCAGGCAGAACACCTGGCCCTTGTCGTCCGCGGCGCCGCGCGCGAACAGCTTGCCGTCGCGCACCGTCGGCTCGAACGGGGGCGTAGTCCACTCGTCGAGCGGCTCGGGTGGCTGCACGTCGTAGTGCCCGTAGATGAGAAGCGTCGGCGCGCCCGGCACCTCGGGCCCGACGCCCCACACCACCGGGTGGGTGCCGCTCGCGAGGAACTGTACCTCGCGGCAGCCCAGCCGCCGCAGCTCGCCGGCGACCCACTCCGCGGCCGCCCGGCAGTCGGCGTTGTGCGAGGCGTTCGTCGAGACCGATGGGATCCGTAGAAAGTCGGTGAGCTCGCGCAACAGCCGGTCGGTGTCCATGGCGCGAAGAATCTAGAAGCGGAACACCGTTGAGGAAAGACGTGGAGGAACTGCGTAAAGGGTCGTCTAGCCGTCCACGGCCGAGCGGGTATATTCGCTCGCCATGCGGACGACGGCGTCATACGAGTTGTTTCCGGACGCGCCGAGCGAGCGCGCGATGGCTCGCGCCCGTTATCTCGCCCGCGAAGGACGCGTCGCCGACGCCGAGAAGGCGTACCGCGATCTGCTGGCGGAGCATCCCGATCTGAAGCCCGGGTGGGCGGAGTGCTTCGAGCTGCTGCGCGGGCAGGGCCGGACCGAGGACGCGTTGCGGCTTGCCGAGGCAGCACGGGCCCAGTTCGGGGATTCGGCGTTCTCGCTCGCGCTCAAGGGCGCGGCGCTCATCGAGCTCACGCGCTATCGCGAAGCCCTCGCCACCCTGGAGCAGGCAGTCGGGTTCGATCCTGACCTCGCGCTCGTGTGGCACGAGCTGGGGTATGCGGCGTTCCGCCTCGGCGACCGAAACCGCGCGCTGCTCGCGCTCGACCGGGCGTTCGCCCTCGAGCCCCACACCGAGACGCTGCGGCTGCGGGGACGGATTCTGCGGGACGCCGGTCGCTACCAGGCCGCGGAAGTGGCGTACGAGGGCGCGGCTCAGGCGGCCGAGCACCCGGAGCAGCGCGCCGCGGCGGAGCGGGAGATCGCGGCCACCCACCGATACGCTTTTTACGCCCCACGCCGGCCGGACGGGCTGACGCCCGCCGAGCGCTGGTTCGCCGAGACCGGCACCGTGGTGCTCGCGTCCGACGACGCGGCGACGGTCCCCGACGATGCGGGTCTCGCCGCGGCATTCGTCGACCTGACACGGGACTCGGGCTGGCGCTTCGGTCAGGTCGTCGCGCTCGGACCCGCCCTACCGGTTTGGCGCACCCTGGCGGACGCGCTGGGCGCACCGCTGGTCACGCGCACCGGGTTCGATCCGGCCACCTGCCCGTTGGTCGTGGCCCAGCGCCCCCAGCCGGCGGACACGGAATGGTCCACCCTCACGACTGCCGTAGCGGAGCACGCGGCCGGCTTGGTGTTCGTGCTCGAGCACCTGCCGGAGCCGGCCGTCACCGGCGCCGACGTGATCGGGGTGCTCGCGGACTCCACCGGGCGGCGCACCCGGCGGGCGAATGTCGCCCACGCGTTGTCCGAAGCCCAGCATCCGGCGGGCCGGCTGGCAAATCGCCGCCTCGTGCGCCAGTAGGGAGCTCCGTTGACCACGCGCACGATGACCGGAAAGTCGATCGTCGACAGCCAGTTCGAGCGCGCCGCCAACCTGATCAACCTCGATGAGTACATGCGGCGCATCCTCATGCGGCCGTTCCGCGAAGTCCAAGTGGAAGTTCCAGTCCGCATGGACGACGGACGGATCGAGGTGTTCACGGGCTTCCGGATTCAGCACAACGGCGCGCGGGGCCCCTGTAAGGGGGGAATCCGGTACCATCCCGAGGCGGACCACGACGAGGTACTGGGTCTCGCCACCATCATGACGTGGAAGACGGCCCTCATGGACATCCCGTTCGGCGGCGCGAAGGGCGGCGTCGCCGTGGATCCGAAGCAACTCTCGAAGCTCGAGCTGGAGCGCCTGACGCGCCGTTTCACGCAGCGCATTTCCATCGTGCTCGGGCCGTACCGCGACATTCCGGCGCCGGACGTCGCCACCAACGCGCAGGTGATGGCCTGGATCCTCGACGAATACTCCAGCCGCCACGGCTATACGCCCGCGGCCGTCACCGGGAAGCCGATCTCACTGGGCGGCTCGCTCGGACGCGAAGAGGCCACCGGTCGAGGGGTCATGTACGTGATGATGGAGTATGCGCGCGACTTCGGCATCCCGCTCAAGGGAAGCCGCGTCGTCATCCAGGGGTTCGGCAACGTCGGGGGGCATCTCGCCCGGCTGCTGCATGCGGAGGCCGGCGCCAAAGTCATCGCCGTATCCGACGTGTCCGGCGGTGTGGTGAACGAGAACGGTCTGGACATTCCGGGGCTCCTGGCCCACACCGCGGGGCGGAAGCCTGTGTCGGAGTGGAAGGCCGGCAAGGCCATCAGTAACGAACAGCTCTGGACCATTCCTTGTGACTGGCTGGTGCCCGCGGCGCTCGGCAGCGTCATCACCAAGGAAGCCAACGCGCGCACCATCGACTGCAAGGTCGTGGTGGAAGGCGCCAACGAGCCCACCACGCCGATCGCCGACCTCATCCTCGAGGAGCGCGGCATCCCCGTGATCCCCGACTTCCTCGCGAACGCCGGCGGCGTGACCGTCAGCTACTACGAATGGGCGCAGAACCTCCAGCAGTACCGCTGGACGCACGAGCAGGTGAATCGCGAGCTACAGGCGACCATCACGAAAGCCTACACGGGGGTGCGCGACCTGGCGAAGCAGAAGGGCGTGACGTTCCGTACGGCGGCTTATGCGATCGCACTGCAGCGGGTGGCGGAGGCGGAGCGGCTACGGGGCAACTAGGGCGCTCATGCCCCGCCCCTCGAATACAACGCCTCATACGGATCCTGCCCCGGCTGCGTGAACACGCGGACCTGGATCACGCGGATGGTTTCCTTCAAGTCCGCCCGCGAATGAACGTACACCTCCTCGAACAGGTTCAGGTTCATCCGATACAGGCGCTGGGCGATCACCACCGCGTTGTTGAGGGGCGCCCGGGCGAACCAGCGCCAGTCGTACGTCTCGAGTGATTGCCCGATCGGGCCCGTGAGCTGCGCTCGCGCCCACGCGAACAGGGTGGCGCGCGCGCGCTCGAGCGCCGGCCCGGTAGGGGCTTCCGCGTAGGCCGAATCGAGGCGGCGGGCGAGCTCCGCATACAACTGGTCCAGGGTGCGCTCGTCGCGCCAGCGCGCGACCGCACGCCTGGCGTCGAGCGTGTCCCCCCGCGAGCGGAAGAACGCCTGGGCGCCGCGGTAACCCACGAAGCTCGCGAAACTCTCGTTGAAGGGTGTCTGGCTCTTCAGGTACAGCGTGCTGTGGGCCAGCTCGTGGATGACCGTGGCCACGAGCTCCATCGTGTCGCGCTCCATGACGGTCGATAGCAGCGGATCCGAGAAGTACCCGAGCGTCGAGAACGCGCCGGCGGGGCGGAGGTACGTGTCGAGCCCGTCCCGATCCAGGTCCGCGGCGGTGCGGCGCGCGGCGGCGAAGTCGAAGAAACCCTTGTATGGCACGGCGCCGACGATCGGGAAGTGCCAGACATATTCGCGCAGCCGGTCGCGGCGGGAGGCCGAGAGCACCAGGAGCAGGGTGTCCCGCCCGACGTTCACATAGGTCGTGTACGTCTCGCCCACGAGCAGACCCAGAGAATCCGCCGCATAGGCGCGGGCCGCGAGCACGAGCTGCAGACGCTGGCGCAGCGCCGGGTCGCTCTTCGGATCGGCTACCAGCTTCGCGATCGCGCGGCGCTTGAAGAGGATCCGGGCCTCCTCGACCCCGGCCCGCGCGATGTAGCGGGCGTCGGCACTCGCCACCAGCGCGACCGCGAGCACGACGGGGACGCCGATCAGCACCCACGCCAGCAGCCGCCGCCCCACGCGGCCCCAGTTCGGGGGGCGGCGCTCGATCACGGCATCCATCGCAGCCCCATGCGGTGCCGGGCGCCGAGCGCGTCGTCCGCCCGATACGCGTAGTCGAGATGTAGGCGGCCCCCCCCGAGCTCCAGGCTCCCACCCGCGGTGAACGGCGACGCAGTGGTCACGCCCGAGTGCCCCACGTACCCGACGCGGCCCAGCACCCCCATACCGCGGGTCACCACACCGCTCTCGAGCCCCAGGATGACGAAGGCGCTCCCCCCAACCGGCCATTGGCCTTCGACCGTCGTGAGCAGCCGCAGCGTGCCCTGGGGATCGATGTAATTGAGGGTGAACCCGGCGCGGGTACGGCGCGGCAGATGCACTCCTCCGGCAGCAGGACCGAAGTCGCCTCCGATGTTCTGGACGCTCACGCCCAGCGCCATCAAATCGAAGATGGCGATCGCGAGGCCCGCATCGCCGGCCCAGGCGTCCACCCGGGCCCCACCGATGGTCTCACGCGCGTATTTGGCCGTGCCCCCGAGCGCCACGATTCCCGTGCGGAACACGAGCGACGAGGCGCCCAGTAAATCAGCGGACGTGTAGCTCGGCCCGAGCGCGGCGGCGCCAGCACCCCACGTGAATCGGCCGGCCCGCAGCGCCACCGCGCCGGTCGAGAACTTCGATCCCGACGGAAACGTCTCATACGATGCTTCGACGGCGAGGTGGTGAATGGTGGCGAGCGCCGCGGGGTTCGCGAAGATGCCGCCGGCGTCGCCGACGATGGCCGCCCCCGCCCCGCCCATTCCCGCGGCGCGCGCGGAGCCCGGGGCCAGCGCCAGCACGGATCCGGCCTGGGCGGAGAGCGACGACCCCGCCACTGCGTTGCAGAGAAGCGTCACGAGAAACCGTCGCGTAACACCGTCGTGACGCCGTTTCATTACTGAAGTCGGATCACACTCAGGCGCGGGACTAGCGTCGTGCGTAACGCTCCACCGGCACTGTTTGAAAATAGCAGCGTGAACCCAGGCGCCCCCGCCGCTTGCTGCAACCGGTAGTAGCTTCCCGACCCCGCTCGCAGCGTGTCCATGACCTGTACGGAGCCGTTGATGACTCGAGGCACGAGTGTAAAGGCCGCCGGAATGTTCGGGTTGGGTGGCGTACCTGTCCGTGGGTTGGGGCAGGTTGCGCGCAGCAGCGGAAAGTCGGAGCGAAAATGCCACTTGACGTACCGCAACTCCGGTGGCGTCGAGAATCCCGGCAGGTCCGCTACGTAGTTCGTGAGGCCCCAACGCTCTACGAGCGTCGGGAACGCGACGCCGGTCGCAGCGCTCACGTTTGCGACGCCGGTTAGTGTGGTTTGCTCGAGTTTTCGGGTGAACGCATTGGCTCCCGCGAACGAGGTATCAGTCGCAAACTGGTCCACCAGGTAGCGCACGAACAGCCAATAAGCCCCGCGCGCGGCAATGCTCCCAATCCCCGAGGTGTCCACGAGAAAACTGCCTTCCGGCGCAGTGAGGTACCGGCCGGCATTGGTGAGGTCACCCCACACGTGGCGACAGTAGCTGACGGTATCCGTCGGCAGGTACGTCCGGCCACCCAGCTCCTCCGCATAATGCGACAGTCCCTCGTTGAGCCACAGGTCTTCCGGCGGGACAGGGCATCCACTTGGCGTGCAGTGCTTCAGAAAATGTTGATTGAAGCTGATCATGTGCTGGAATTCGTGCACGAATGTCACCGGCACGAGCTCCGTCACGTCACCGACCGGATGAGCGCAGCTCAACGATCCCGCCGGATCGGGGACGATCGAATAGAAAATCTCCCCGCTGTTCCCAGTCGCGAACGGCGGCGTGGTGATCAGATCGGCCCCGAAGAAATACCCCGCGACGAACCCCGTGGTGTTGCACTGTGTCGCCGTCACCATCGCGTTGACTTTGGCCGACATCAGCACGATGACCATGCCGTTGTTGTCGATGTCCGACTCGCGGCCGAACGCCAGCGTATCCGTCTCGTACAGCCGCGTGTCGAACACGCTGCGCAGGTTGTCCAAGTCCGTCTGCGACAGGCCGGGCTGAGGCGCCGCGTTATCGACGTAGATGGCGATATGCGTTCCCACCTTGAGCGCGGTGGCGGTCACGCTCGAGAGCGTGCTCGCCTGACGAGGATCGCAGCTCAGCGTGTTGCATACCTTGAACGTGCGGACGTTGCCCGAGTCCACAGGCGTCACCGGCGCGGGTGCCCGGGGCGGTGCCCGGAGCGGCCGCGGCAGCTGCGCCGCGAACGCCCGCTCGGCGAGGCGCAACCGGAGATCGAACTGCTGTGCGACGTTGGGCCCGGCGATCAAGGCGCGCGGCGTCGGCGCGGGGGGAGCGGCGAGTGGATTACCGCCCAGCTTGAAGGCCTGCAAATCGTTCGGGATGCTGCCCGCCGACTGCGGCACCACGAGATACTCGATCGCAGATCCCGCCGGGTTCGCCGGGAACACGGCGCAGCCCGCCGTCTGCGTCGGGTCGACTGTCGTGTAGGCGCTGACCCCCAGGGCGACCTGCCCCGCGCTGGTCGCCGTGCACGGCGCCAGGGGCGGTTGGGTCACCGGACTCGAGCTACAGGCCGCCGTGACGAGCGACGACAGGCCCATCACCCACAGGCGCTTCGGCATCGCGGTTCTCCTCCGTGACTTCGCCGGCCCGCAGCAGCGCCGTGCGGAAGCAGATGGGTCCCACCACCTCGTGAACACCAATCATCGCCACGATCAGGGCCTCCAGGGAGACCCCCCATTCCGGGAAGGCCCGCCGGGCGTGCTGTGCGAGCGCCAGCGCCATTCCGGCCTGCGATATAAGCCCGAGCCAGCCGTGCCGCGCCAGGACGGGCGTCACACTGGGATGCCGGCCGGCCCACAGCAGACCATAGCGCAGCGCGACGAGCCGCAGACCGACGAGCAGCAGGATCCAGGGCCACAGGTCCGCCAGCGGGCCCAGCCGCAATCCCGCCCCCGTCAGGGCGAAGAACGCCACGAACACGGGCAGCGATGCACGTTTCAGCTCGCGACGCAGGCGCTCGGCCTCCGCGGACGCGAAGTTCTGGAGATAGAACCCCGCCGCGAGCGCGACCATCAGGGCCTCGAGGCGCGTGAGCCACGCCACCACCACGGCCACGAACGCCGTCGCGCCGAGGAGCAGGACCGTGTGCCGCGGCAGCAGCCTCAGGTAGCGGCCGAGCGCAAACCCGAGCAGCGCGCCCAGCGCGATGGAGGCGACGAGCTGTAAGATGACGCTGCCCGCGACCGCGACGTTCAGGGCGCCGGCGCTCGCGAGCGTGTGACCGACGGCGAGCACCACGGCAAAGAGAATGACCACGGCCAGGTCCTGCGCCACCGACGTACCGAGCAGTACGCGCGCGACTGGTCCGCGGGCGTCGAGCTCGCTCATCATCGCCACTGTGAACGCGGGTGATGAAGCCGCCGCGATGGTGCCGAGCACGAGCGCCACGACCACGGCGTCGCCTACCGGCTGATGCCGCGTGAGCGGGAACCACGGGCCAACCGAGACAAGTACGAGAGAAACGACGACGCAGGGAAACCCGATCGCGCCGCTCGCGACGCGCGCCAGAGCGACACGATCCTGGCGCAGCGTATCGAGGGTGAGCTCCGATCCGGCGGCGAGCCCGATCAACGCGACGGCACAATCGCCGATGAACCGAAGGGCGTCGACTTCCTCGCGCCGCACCAGGCCGAGCCACGCGGGCCCAACGGCGAAACCGATGAGCAAATAACCCGTGAGGCGCGGCAGCCGCGCGCGCCGCGCGAGTTCACCGCCGACGATCGCGGCGAGCAGCAGAAATCCGAGCGCCAGCGTTGCACGCGCTTCGAGCGGCGCGCCCGCAGTCACGCGATGAAAGACGGCCATCATCAGGCCCAACCCGAACAGCGTCGCGATCGACCGCATGGGGCGCATGGGCCGCAAAATATCCGGCGACGACACGCTTTTGACAATGCGCTGGAGCGCGGATATCTTCCCTCGAGCCGTATGGCGTTCGTTCACCTCCACACGCACAGCGAGTACTCTCTCCTCGACGGCGCCAACCGGATCCCCGAATTGCTCGACCGGGTCCAGGCGCTGGGCATGGACTCGCTCGCCCTCACCGACCATGGCAACCTCCACGGGGCGTGGCAGTTCTACAGCGAGGCCCGGGCGCGCAAGGTGCGGCCCATCCTCGGCTTCGAGGCCTACGTCGCGTTCGGCGACCGGCACAAGCGCGAGCGTCCCCCTCCCGAGGCGCCGGGGCCGTATTCCCATCTCGTACTGCTCGCGAAGAGCCGCATCGGCTACCACCATCTCGTCAAGCTCTCGTCCATTGGATTCCTCGAGGGCTTCTACCGCCGGCCGCGCATCGACCGTGAGGTGCTCGAGCGCTATTCGGATGGCTTGATCGGGCTGGCCGCGTGCCTCTCGGGAGAGATCGCGCTGTACCTCCGGCAAGGGAACTACGAGGCGGCGAAGGCAAGCGCCCAGTATTTCGCCGGCGTGTTCGGGCCGAACGGCTTCTGGCTCGAGGTGCAGGATCACGGCCTGGCGGAGGAGAAGACCGTCACCGCCGGTATGTTCCAGCTGTCGCGGGAGCTGGGGCTCCCGGTCGTGGCCACCAATGACGCGCACTACTTAAGGAAGGAAGACGCCGAAGCGCACGACGTCCTGCTCGCCATCGGCACCGGCAAGGACCTGGACGATCCCAACCGCTTCCGCTTCTTCGGCCAGGAGAGCTACGTCAAGTCGGAGCCGGAGATGTGCGCGCTGTTCCCGGACCACCCGGACGTCGTGGCGGAAACCCAGCGCGTGGCCGAGCTGTGCGAGTTCGACTTCGAGAAGCGCTACTTCCTGCCGCAGTACCCGCGCCCGGCGGAGTTCGCGTCGGATAACGATCTGCTGGTGCATCTGGCGCGCGCGGGCGCGACGGCGCGCTACGGAGACCCGTTCCCCGCGGGCGTCCAGGAGCGGCTCGACTACGAGCTGCAGGTGATCTCGCACACCGGCTACGCCGGCTACTTCCTGATCGTCTACGATATCGTGAAGGCGGCGAAAGACCGCGGCATTCCGGTGGGGCCCGGACGCGGCTCGGCGGCCGGGTCGCTCGTCGCATACGCCCTCGGCATCACCGACATCGACCCCCTCAAGTTCGACCTGCTGTTCGAGCGGTTCCTGAATCCCGAGCGCATCTCGATGCCGGACATCGACCTCGACTTCTGCTTCGAGCGGCGTGGCGAGGTCATTCACTACATCCGGGAGCGGTATGGGCGGGATTCGGTCGGGCAGATCATCACCTTCGGGACGTTGAAGGCGCGCGCCGCGTTCCGCGACGTCGCGCGGACGCTGCGCGTGGAGCCGGGCGAGGTGGACCGGTTCACCAAGATG
>DATNOH010000070.1:0-5628 GCA_035601435.1 Gemmatimonadales bacterium
TGCTTGTCGCGCCAATCGACGATCCGCTGCGCGAAAGCGGGCCCGATTCGTGGCAGGCGCGTGATCTCCGTCACGTCGGCGCGGTCGAGGTCGACCCGCTCCCCGGGGAGGAGCGGTCGCGCGAGCCGCGCGGCGTTCCGGGCGGTGGCGCGGAGCCCTCCGGAGGGCGGCGTATCCACGGAGACGAGCCGCACGTCGCCGGGCGCGGCGGCCTTGGCGGGGGCGAGCGCCAGTCGCACACCCGCGCCTGCGAGGGCTAACAAGGAGAGGAGCAGCGCAGCCCGACGATCATCCACGACCAGAAACTGCGGTGGCATCGCGCCACGAGTCGTATCCGAATCACGCGAAGAGGGGCATGAGACTGCGAGGGAGACGTCTCGCGGTCTATTGTCGCACGAGTGCTACCGTCACATCACCAACGACCTGAAGCGACGCGGCACTGACTTTATCGATCGTGTCTTCGGTCGTGTGCCAGTACGGGTAGTCGAAGTCCACCACGTCGATGGCGTGGATGCCCGCCTTCTGGAGCGCCACGTGGTCGTCGATCAGCGTGTGCTTGACGCCCGGTAGGAAGACGCGGGAATAGCCCAGGTCGGCGGCGACTCGCCACACGCGGTCCACCACTTCCGGCGCCACGGCCTGCGAATTGCCCTCGTAATAGAACTGCTGGTCCTTGTCCGCGACCATGTCGAACAGTACGGCGAACAGCGGCGGGTAGCCCGAAGGCTGGTGACCGGCGAAGTAGCGCGAGCCGATCAGCACGTCGTTCGAGTCGGTGGCGAAGTTGCCGTAGTCTTCGCCGTCCACGAACAACAGATCGACGCCCACGGCGGGCGGCTTCGCCTTGAGCACGTCGGCCACGCCGAGCAGCAGGGCCACGCCGGACGCGCCGTCGTTTGCCCCGGGGACGGCGAGGCGCTGCTGGCCCAGATTCGCGCTCTGGTCGGCGCGCGGGCGCGTATCCCAGTGCGCGAGCAGCAGCACGCGCTCGCTGACGGTGGGGCGGAAGCGGGCGAGGAAGTTCCGCAGGTGCAAGCTCGCGCCGCGGCGTGTCACGTGCGTGAAGGACTGGATCACGACGGTGTCGGCGGTTGCCCGGAGGTGGGCGAGGATCCAATCGCCGGTGCGCTCGTGCCCCGGCGTCCCGGGAATGCGCGGTCCGAACTGCATCTGCTGCTGGAGGTACCCGAAGGCACGCTCGCCGGCGAATTCGCGCGGGCGGCTCGCGCCGCCGCGCGCGGTGCAGGCGACGCCGAGCGCGAGGCAGACTGCCGCGCGCGAGAGGCGGCTCTTTCGAATGGTCACAGGGTAGTGATGTCTTGTAGAGACTTGGACTTCCGAATATAATGGCGCCACTGATCGTGCGCACCATCAGCCGGTATCTCCTCCGCCAGCACGTCGCGCCGCTCGGTTTCGCGCTGGCGGCGCTCACGTCGTTGATGCTCATCCAGCAAGTCGCCAAACAGCTCTCCGGCCTGCTCGGCAAGGGGTTGCCGACGGGCGTCATCATCGAAGTATTCGTGCTCTCGCTGCCGTTCATCGTGGCCGTGACGCTGCCGATGGCGGTCCTGGTGGCGGTGCTGCAGGTGTTCACGCGGCTCGCCGGCGACAACGAGATCACGGCGCTGCAGGCCGGGGGCGTGAGCGTCATGCGGCTGGCGGCGCCGGTGCTCGCGGGCGCGACCGGCGTCGCCCTGCTGTCGTTCTTGTGGAACGACCAGCTGCTCCCCCGCACCAACCACGAGCTCCGCACTCTGCAGGTGGACATCGCGCGTAAGAAGCCGTCGCTCACGCTCAAGGAGCAGGTGATCAACGAAGTGGTCGCGGGGCAGACCTTCCTGCGCGCCTCCCGCATCGACGGCAATACGAACAAGCTCAAAGACGTGACGCTGTACGATCTCAGCGACGCCGAGCGCCGGCGCATCATCACGGCGGACAGCGGGCGGATGGCGTACTCCGCGGGCGGGCGGGACCTGTTCCTGACCCTCCTGGATGGCGACATCGAAGAGGTGAACCGCACGGACCCGACGCAGTTCAACCGGACGTTCTTCCGCACCAACCGGATGCGGGTCTCGGGCGTGGGCAACATCTTCACCCAGACGGAGCACGACACCTACAAGAGCGACCGCGAAATGTCGACGTGCGAGATGCGCCTGGCCGCGACGGCGGCGCGCCGCGACGTCACCCGCGCGGGCGCGGACGCGCGCCTGGTGATCGAAAACGACCTGCGGCGGCTGGTCGGCCTCCTGCCCCTGGGCGGGCCGCCAGAGCCGTACGAGCCCGACACGGCGCCCCCGGGCCTGTACTGCCGGGCCCTGCGCCGGCTGGCCGGTTGGCTGCTGCCGCGCGAGGCCGAGGCCCAGACCCCACGGGCCGCGGCGCCGCAGTCCAGGCTCAACCCCGTGAGCCAGTTGTTCGTCACTCCGGGCGCGGGCGTCGCCGAGGAGCAGCGCGTGCGCGACGCCCGGGCGCGTGCGGCCACCTACGAGGTGGAGATCCAGAAGAAACTGGCCATCGCGGCCGCGTGCCTGGTCTTCGCGCTGGTGGGCATCCCCGTGGCGCTGCGGTTCCAGCGCGGCGGCGTGGGACTGGTCATCGGGATGAGCGTGGGCGTATTCACCGTGTACTACGTCGGACTGATCGCCGGCGAGGAGCTCGGCGACCGGCTGTTCGTGTCGCCGTTCCTCGCGATGTGGACGCCCAACCTGATCTTCGCGACGGCCGGGGTGTTCGGGCTGTGGCGCATCCGGAAGCCCGGGAACGCTCCCCACGGGGGCGACTGGAGCGACATTTTCGATCCGGCACTGCGCGTGCTGCGTTGGCCCGCCTCTTTGCTCTTGGCGCGGTGGCGCAGCGCCCGGTGAGCACGCTCGATCGCTATGTGTTGCGCGAGTGGGCCAAGGTGTGCCTGTTCGCGGCGTTGGGGTTCCCCTTCCTCGTCATGGTCATCGACCTGACCGACAAACTCGACACGTATCTCGGCCGGGGGATCCCGAAGCTGCGGGTCGCGTACTCCTACCTGTTCTTTCTCCCCGAGACGATCTCGCTCGTCCTCCCGGTCGCGGTGCTGTTCGCGGTCGTGTTCACCGTGGGCACGCTGGGTCGCCACTCCGAGCTGACGGCGGCGAAGGCTTCGGGGATCTCGTTCCACCGGGTGGTGCGGCCGCTGCTCGTGGCGTCGCTCGCCGTGGTGCTCCTGGACCTGGGCCTCACGGAGCTCGCGCCGGGGGCCTCGGCCCGGCGCGCCGAGCTGCTGGGCGAGAAAACCGCCCGGCCGACGATTTCGCGCTTCTCGCCCTTCGTCTACCGGGCGGACAGCGGGTGGGTGTACTCGATCCGCTCGCTCGAGCTGCGGGCGAGCGGTGCGGAGATGCGGGATCCGATCATGGAGCGCGGGGGAACGGGGGAGGACTACCCGACGATCCTGGTCGCGGCGCAGCGCGCGACGTACGATACGGCGCGGACCGCGCGCCGCTGGACGCTCGCCAAAGGGGCGGTTCGCTACCTGCTCGGCCCCGGGCGCGAGACGACATTCCAGTTCGACTCCCTCAGGATCGCGACGCTGCGCGAGACGCCCACGGCGCTGCTCGCCGAGCCCAAGGCGCCGGACGAGATGCGCTATGCGGAGCTGGGGCGCTACGTGGACGCTCTGGCGCGCTCCGGCTCGGACACGAGGAAGCTGCGGGTGGAGCAGGCGCTCAAGCTGTCGGTGCCGTGCGCCTGTATCATCATCGCGCTGTTCGGCGCGCCGCTAGCGATTTCCACGCCCCGGAGCGGCACCGCGTGGGGCGTGGCGGTGTGCCTCGCGACCACCTTCGTGGATCTCCTCATGTTCCAGCTGTCGAAGGCCGTGGGCCAGGGCGGTGCGCTGCCGCCGACCTTCGCGGCGTGGATGCCCAACGTGCTGTTCGGCGCGGCGGGCGTGTGGTTGTGGAGGAAAGCGCGGACGTAACACCGCGTCCTTGACGGGCTTCCCACCCCGGTTCAGTTTCTGCTCCGTCGTCGCATCAGCCATCACCCTCTCAGCCCGTGCAAGGGAGACATCCGCCTATGCGCTGGATCGTTAGCGCGCCGCGCGCCGTCGCCGCGGCGTTGGTGTTCTCGACGCTCTTGGCCCCCGCGCTGGGGGCTCAGGGCGTCACGACCGGGGCGATCACGGGCAAGGTCACGGATGCGAGCGGCCAGCCGGTTGTCCTCGCCGACGTGCGGATCGTCAACCGGAGCACGGGATATACCACCAGTACGCGCACCCGCGATAACGGCCTGTTTCTCGTGCAGGGCCTCGAGGTCGGCGGCCCGTACACCGTCACGGTGCGCGCCATCGGTCAGCAGCCGTACCAACGCGACAACATCGATGTGGAACTCTCCCAGGCGACGCGGGTGGACGTCCGGCTCACGGCCCAGGCGGTGCAGCTGGAAGGGATCGTCGTGGCGGGGGCCGTGACGCCCGATTTCTCCCCGACCCGCCAAGGCGTGGGCACCCAGATTTCCGATTCCTTGGTGCGCCGCATTCCCACCTTCAGCCGCGACTTCGTAGACCAGCTCAAGTTGTCGCCCCAGGTGGTGTTCCCAGCCACGGGGGCGGCGAGCGGTGGGGGCGCGTACAACCGCTTCAACACGATCACGGTCGACGGCGCCAACCAGAGCGAGCGCTTCAACCTCTCAGCCACGAAGGGCGTGCCGGGCGGCGGCTCCAGCGGCAAGATCGTGTCCATCGACGCGGTGAAGGAGTTCCGGGTGTCGTTCACGCCGAGCGACGTGCGGCAGGGCAATTTCGCCGGCATGCTCGTGAATGCGGTGACGAAGAGCGGCACGAACGAGTTCCACGGTGGCGCGAGTTACACCTACCGCAACAACACCGACGTGCTGGGGCTGCAACTGGTGGGTCGGGATCTCCGCGCCTCACCGCTGGACGTGAAGCAGTACAGCTTCTACATCGGCGGGCCGATCATCCGCGATCGGCTGCACTTCTTTGTCGCGCCAGAATTCCAGGAGAAGACCCAGCCGGCGCTCGGGCCCTACTACCTGAACGGCCAGCCTGGGCCCGACGCTCCGTCCGTGCCGCTCGATAGCCTGACGCGGATCGCCAACATCATGCAGAGCACCTACAACTTCAACGTCGGAACCACCGGTATTGTCAACATCGACAATCCGCTGAGAAACCTGTTCGGCCGGATCGACTTCCAGATCTCGCCCGTGCACCGCCTCGTGGTGCGCGAGATCCTCAACCACGACGAGAATGGCTCGTTCTCGAGGAACACAAACAACTACCAAACCTCGCCGCTCAGTCAGAACCAGGGGTACCGCTTCGGCTCGAATGGGTTCACGGGAGTGACGAAGAACAACTCGACGACCGCGCAGCTCTACTCCAATTTCGCAGGCGGCCTGTCCAACGAGCTGATCGTTGGCTACAGCACGATCAACGACGAGCGGCAGGTGGTGGTGCAGGCGCCCGAGGTGGGTGTGGGCGTCAACGTCGGCGGGACTAAACGCGCGGTCACGTTCGGCACCGAGCAGTTCTCACCGGGTAACCTGCTCGATCAGAAGATCTTCGAGGCCGTGAACAACCTCACGATTCCGAAGGGCGCCCACACGTTCACCGTGGGTGGCCGTCTGGACTTCACGCAC
>DATNOH010000071.1:0-11544 GCA_035601435.1 Gemmatimonadales bacterium
CGTACGCGGCATCCGGCTCCAAACCCACACCCTTGAAGCCAAGCCAGGCGAGCCCGCCCCACCAGGGAGTGCCGTGTCCGAACGCGATGGAGTAGCCGACCAGCACCCACTGCACACTGACCACGCCCAGCGCGACGACGCCCATCATCATCGTGTTGAGGGCGTTCTTGGGCCGCACCAGGCCGCCGTAGAAAAACGCCAGGCCCACCGTCATCACCATGACCAGCGCGGACGAAGTGAGGACCCAGGCGGTGTCGCCCGCCGAGATCTGGCTCATGACTCCTCCTCGCCGGCGACTGCCCCGACGTGCTGGGCGGTTTCGAGCGCCGCGCGCTGCACGGCGTCCGCGTTCACAGCCGTGAGCGCAGCGTTGTCGATCTCGCCGGTGCGGATGCGGATCACGCGCTCGATTGCCTGCACGAAGATCTTCCCGTCACCGACTTCGCCGGTGCGGGCGGAAGCCAAGATGGCCTTGAACGGAATCGTGCATCAGATGCATGAATTCGACATCATCCTACGATGTCGCGCTCATGGCGTCACGGCAGCTATGCGAGTTACGCAATCAGGCTGGAGCACCCAATCCGGTCGGGCTAGCCGTTTCGGGGGCTGGCGCAACACCCGCCGATGCGCGACCGGCGCGTCTTCAATTCGGGGGCTGGGCATCACCTTTCACTGAGCACAAGGACGATCGGCTGACCGTGGACGAGGACACTACCACCTGGGCCCCGTGCTCGCCTCCCCCGGCATGGAAGTCGCCCTCACCCCCGCCCGTCACCCGGGAGGGAGGCCTCCATGTACGCACCAAGGCTCATCGGGCTGCTTGCCGTGCTTTCCTGCGCGGCGACCGCGGCACAGGCGCAGTACCCGCAGCGCCGTGACGGCTTCTGGATCGGGTTCGGGTTGGGCTACGGCTCGTCCAACGTCACGTGCGACAACTGTGGCAGTGGGCCGCGCAAGGATGGCATCATCGGATTCGTAAAGCTCGGCGGCACGCCCAGCCGCAACGTGCGGCTCGGCGGGGCGATCAACAGCTGGTCCCACTATGACGGCTCGGCCACCGAGACCATGACCAACCTCACGGCGTCGGTTTACCTCTACCCCCAGGCGAAGAGCGGTTTATTCGTCACGGGCGGCCTCGGGTTTTCCAACTATCACGTCAATACGAGCCCCTCCTTCGACGGCACGGGTTGGGGGTTCACCGGCGGCGTGGGATACGACATCCGGGTCGGCCGGGACATCTCTCTCACGCCGGTAGTGAACTACGTGTACGGCGGGGTGGGAGATGTAAACGAGCAGGGTCTCGGAGCAGCCTTTACGCGGTGGAAGCAGAACGTCGTAGAGTTTGGGCTGGGTGTGACGTTCCACTGATTCGTGCGCGGCTCCTGTCTTCAAGCCGGCGCCTCCGGGCGCCGGCTTTTCATTATCTTGAGCCACCCGCAATGCTCGTGCTGATCGTGGCGCTCGGATCGCAGGTTGCCGCCCCGTGTCTCCACGCCGGGCGCGCGGCCGACGAAACGAATGCCGGCTGGGGTTCCTATCGCCTAGGGGTCATCGCGGAGGCCGCCGCTCACTTTGCTGTTGCCGACTCGCTCTGTCCGGGCGATCACGGGGCGCAGGTCGGCCTCGGCTTCGTGCGGTTGCGGCAGGGGGAGGCGCGGGCCGCCGCCGAACGCTTCCTTGGGGCGGTGAAGAGCAATGCGAGCGACGCCGAGGCGTGGTACGGGCTCGGCCTGGCCCGCTCGCGTCTTGGCCAGCGTGCTGCGGCGGCCGACGCGTGGCGTCGCACGCTACGCCTCGCCCCCGGGTATGAGGACGCCGAACTCCAGCTACTGGCGCTCGGGATCGACAGCGGTCTCGTGCGGCGCCCCGCGGTGCGGCCGATCGACCCTGATGTGGCAGCGCGGACCGCGGGAGACGGCTTCGAGATCCGCACCGAGGGCGGATGGCGACCGTTCTACGTGAAGGGGATCAACCTCGGCGTCGCCCTTCCCGGCCGCTTCGCCTCGGATTTTCCCACCGACGATTCGACGTACGGCCGTTGGCTCGAGCTGATCGCGGGCGCGCATGCTAACGTCGTCCGCGTCTACACGATTCTCCCACCCGCGTTTTACCGGGCGCTCAAGACGTGGAACGACGCGCACCCGGATCGCGCTCTGTGGCTGCTGCACGGTGTGTGGACCGAGCTGCCGCCGCGGGCCGACTACGATGCGCCCGGCTGGAAGGCGGACTTCCGCGGCGAGATGCGCCGCGTGGTGGACTTGGTGCACGGGCACGCCGTGATCGCGGCGCGTCCGGGGCACGCGTTCGGCCGCTATGAGAGCGACGTGTCGGACCACGTCCTGGGGTTCATCATCGGCCGGGAATGGGAGCCGTTTTCGATCAGGGTCTACAACGCGCGGCGGCGCGAGCGCACAGCGTTCGCCGGTCGGTTTCTCGCGCTGGATCGGGGCACGCCGGCCGATGCGTGGATGGCGGAGCAATGCGATTACCTGGTCGCGTACGAGTGGGATACCTATCACGCCCAACGGCCGATCGCGTACACCAACTGGCCCACGCTCGACCCGCTCTCACACCCGACGGAGCCCACGCTCGAGGAGGAGCAGCGGCTGCGTCGGCGCTACGGCTTCCCGCCCAATCCGCGGCTCAAGGAATACGACAACGACCGCGAATCGCTCGACGCGATGCTGGTGCACGCCACCTCCGCGAACCTGGCGGGCTATTTCGCTTCGTATCACGCCTACCCTTACTATCCCGACTTCATCGATCTCGATTCGGCTTACGGCGCCGCATCAGGCGAGGGCCGGTCTCGCTACTTCGGCTATCTACGCGCTCTCAAGCAGCATCACGCGGGGCGACCGCTTCTGATCGCCGAATACGGTGTTCCTTCCTCACGTGGCGTGTCGCACTTGCAGACCGACGGCCTGGGCCACGGCGGGCACGACGAGCGCGAAATGGCCGAGATCGACGCCCGGCTCACGCGAGAGGTCCGAGCGGCGGGGGCGGCGGGAGGGGTGCTGTTCGCCTGGCTCGACGAATGGTTCAAGCACACGTGGGTGACGATCGATCTGGAAGTCCCGGGGGAGCGGAGTCGTCTGTGGCACAACATGGAGGACGCGGAGCAGCACTACGGGCTCATGGGTGAGTACGCCGGCGCGTCGGCCGACGCGACGCCCCAGCCCGGGGGCGACCCAGCCGTGTGGCGGGCGCTCCCGGTGCTCGCCCGCGGCGACTCGCTCGTATTGCGCGTCGGGGCCGACCCGTCCTATCTGTATGTGGCGCTCGCCGGCCGACCCAGCTTCGACTCGGCCCGCTACGTGGTGGGGATCGACACGTACCGTCGAGATCGCGGCCAGTTCCGGCTGCCCGGCGTGCCGGAGCCGACAGGCGAGGTGGGGTCCGAGTTTGCGCTCGTCCTGAACGACACGAGCGACGCGCAGCTCATGGTGGTGCCGTGGTACAACCCGTTCCTCGGGCCGCGGCGCGGGATGGGGCCGACCGGTCTGGATCGCTTCTATAATGAGGCGGCTGGCGTCGACCAAGCCCGGCGCGACGGGGCGTTCGACTCGCTGTTCGTCACGACCAACCGCTGGCGCATCGCGCGAAGCGGCCGGACCTACCCGGCCCGAGGCGTAAACCGCGGGCGGCTGCGCCACGGTCGGTCGTTGGAGTCGAGCCTGGCGGACTGGTACGTGGAGTGGGCGGCGGGGCTCGTGGAGGTCCGGATTGCCTGGGGGCTCCTGAACGTCACCGATCCGTCCTCGCATCACGTGATGGTGCGTTACCGACGGAACGGGACGTTTGAGACCGCGGTGACCGATGGGTTTCGGTTCGAGGTGGCCGCGCTCGGCCGCGCCCACGGCGGCGTCGTGGCGCGACTGGGGCCGGAGCAGACCTACGCCTGGCCGACCTGGGAGGTACCCACGTGGCACGAGCGCTTGAAGCCCGCGTACGACGCGATCCGGGACGTGTGGGAATCGTGGTGAGGCGGCACGTCGCCATGGTATTCGGAGCTGCGCTGCTCGCGCATCCGCTGGCGGCGCAGCTGCCCGCGGCCGACCAGGCATTCCAGCGGGGGGATTACACCGCCGCCCGCGCGGGCTACGAGCGCGTCCTCGCCGCCGACTCTTCCAACGAGCGGGCGATGTACCGGCTCGCGATCCTCGACGGCTGGGACGGCAAGCTGGTGCGCTCGCTGGCGCGCTTCGCCAGGCTGCGCCGCATCGATCCGCGCGATCCCGACATCATGGTGACACACGCGCAGGTGCTCGCCTGGGCCGGCAGGAACGCGCCGTCCGAGGCGCTGTACGATTCCGTGCTGGCGCGATTCCCCGACCGCGCCGACGCGCTCGCGGGGCGGGCGCGCGCCATCGCCTGGGGCGGGGACCTGGACCGGGCCGAGCGTGTGTGGCGCCAGGCCTTGGAACGGCATCCCGACGATCCGGAGCTTCTGGTCGGGCTGGCTCAGACGCTCTACTGGAAGGGTCAACCGGATCTCGCGGAGGTCTATGCGACGCGGGCGCGCGCCGTCGCGCCCGAGGACCGCACGGCGCGTGATCTCGCACGTGCCGTGCGCGCCGCACTCCGGCCAGAGATCGCGACGAAAGTAGATGGAGCGAGCGACTCGGACAACAATGATTTCGTGGCGCAGGAGGCGACAGTCACGGCCTCGCTCGGCTCCGATCTGCGCGGCACCCTGCACGCGGGCTGGCGTCACGCGACACTTGCAGATGCGGCAGGCAACGTCATCACGTCAGGCACGAGCTATGGCGCTGGTGGGTATGGGATCGCGGCACTGGGGAAGGGCGCCGTGCTTCGCGCGGGCTTGGGGGCCCGGCGCGTCGAGCCCGACGGGGGACCCGCCCGCACGCCGCTGACGGCGCAGATCGGCCTCGGGCTCCGTCCCGGACGCTACACAGCCGTCGGTCTCGGCTACAGCCGCACGCCATTCGACGAGACGGCCGGACTCATGCAGCAGGATCTGACCATAGACGCCCTCGACTGGAGTGTCGACGCCTCGCCTACGCCCGGATGGTCTGTCTCGGCGGGAGGCGGTGGGGCCTGGTTCTCAGACGGGAACCGCCGCTACTCGGCGGTGGGCGCCGTGCTCGCTCGCGTGGTGAAAGGACTGCAGGTCGGCCCGTTTGCCCGCGTCATGGGATATCGCGAGCCACGGCCGGGTCTCTACTTCACGCCCGTGCGGTTCAGCGTGATCGAGGGTCGCGGGGTTTACCAGTGGCAGCGAAACCGCTGGGGCCTGCGAGCCGACGGCGGGTTGGGATCGCAGCAGGTCCAAGCGTTCGGCTCATCCCCGGCCGCGCACCAGACGGAATGGCATGTCGGACTCTCGCTATCACGCGACTGGGGCGCGAACAACGAGATTTCCCTGGTCGGCTCGATCACCAACAGCGGAGCGGCCACCAACGCGGCCCACGTGACGAGCGAAGCCTTCCGCTATCGCACGCTGGGGCTGCGCTTCCGGCAGGGGCTCTAGCCTCGCGCGGTACCCTTCAGTCGCCCGGCTGCGCCCAAGCCGAGCGCGCGCAGCAATCGCGCCGCGCTGACCTGGTCGCGCGGCGGCAGCGCGGCGACGGCATGCCGCATGGCGTCTGCGTGTGGCGGGAAGATGCGCTGGATGAGTCGCTGCCCGGCGGGCGTGAGTGTCAGGAGGACGACGCGACGGTCGGTTGCGGTGTGGCGTCGTCGCACCAGCCCGCGTTTCACGAGCTTATCCACCACATAGGTGGTGCTCGACGACTCCACCAGGATGCGTCGCTGCACCTCGCACACCGGCAGCTCCCCCTTGTGGTACAGGACTTCCAACACACCGAACTCCGTCGTGCCGAGCCCGAAGCGGGCGATGCTGGCGCGCGAATGGCGCTCGACGGCGTCGAACGCCCGGGCCAGCACCACCCAAAGCCGCAACGGCACGTCCGCACTGGGCGATGGTTTCATGACACCTCTGGGAACCCCTACGCTGGGAACATGGTTCCCTGGTTGTTAGATGTCAAATATCTCGATTTCGAGGCATATTCTGGAGGTGTGAGATGTTCGATCTTGGAGTGCTGGCCCTGCGGCTGGTCCTCGGGGCGGTGTTCCTGGGCCACGGGGCGCAGAAGGCATTCGGGGCGTTCGGCGGTCCGGGCTTCGCCGGGGCCACCGGCTTCGTCGGCAGCCTAGGGTTCCGCCCGGCCCGTGTCTGGGCCGCGCTGGCGGTGGGTGGTGAGCTCGCCGCCGGGTTCCTGTTTCTGCTCGGGTTGCTGACGCCCCTGGCGGGCCTGTTGGTGGTGGCCACGATGGCCGTGGCGATCGCTAAGGTCCACGGGCCGAAGGGGTTCTTCGTCCAAAACGGAGGATACGAGTACAACCTGGTGCTCATCGTCGCCGCGCTCGCGGTGGCCGCCATGGGCCCCGGCCGGTACTCGCTGGACCACCTGGTCGGCCTTGCCCGGTAACCGCAACCGGCTTCGTTAGATTCTCTGCGTCGCTGGCCGGCCGGGGGATCTGGACAGGCTCGTACCCAAGCTCGTCACCACGCTCGCGGGCTACACCCGCGAACAGTTTTTCTCGGATCTGGGCGCGGGGATCATCGTCGGGATCGTGGCGCTCCCGCTCGCCGTCGCCTTTGCGATTGCGAGCGGAGTGGGCCCGGAGCGCGGGCTGTTCACCGCGATCATCGCGGGATTTGTCATCTCCGCACTGGGCGGCTCGCGCGTGCAGATCGGCGGGCCGACCGGCGCGTTTGTCGTGATCGTGTACGCCATCGTGCAGCGACACGGGGTGGAGGGTCTCGCCATGGCGACCCTCATGGCGGGCGTCATCCTCGTGGGCTTCGGCCTCGCGCGGCTGGGCGGGGCGATCAAGTTCATCCCGTACCCCGTCACCATCGGGTTCACGAGCGGGATCGCCCTGATCATCTTCTCGGGTGAGGCGAAGGACTTCCTCGGGCTCGAGGGCCCGGTGCCCGCCGAGTTCCTGGCGCGCTGGCGGTCGGTTGCGGCGCATTTTGGCTCTCTCAACCCGTGGGCCGTGGCGGTCTCGGTCGCCACGCTGGCCATCATCGTCTTCTGGCCCCGAATTAACCGGCGGATTCCCAGTCCATTCGTGGCGCTCATCGTTACTACGGCAGCCGTGCAGCTGCTGCACCTGCCGCTCGACACGATCGGCAGCCGGTTCGGAGTCATCAACGCGGGCCTGCCTGCTCCCTCGCTTCCCGCGGTCTCGTTCCAGCAGATTCCCGGGCTCATGGGGGCGGCGTTCACGATCGCGCTGCTCGGCGCCGTCGAGTCGTTGCTGTCGGCGGTCGTCGCGGACGGCATGATCGGGGGCCGCCACCGCTCGAACATGGAGCTCGTGGCGCAGGGGGTCGCCAATATCGCCTCGCCGTTGTTCGGCGGCATCCCGGCCACCGGCGCCATTGCCCGCACGGCGACGAACGTCCGGAACGGCGGCCGGACGCCGGTCGCTGGGATCACCCACGCGGTCACGCTGCTGTTGATCACTTTGTTCTTCGGCCGCTGGGCCGGGCTGATCCCGATGGCGACCTTGGCGGGGATCCTGGTGGTGGTCGCGTACAGCATGAGCGAGTGGCGCACGTTTCTGGCCGAGTTCCGTGCGCCGAAGAGCGACGTCGCCGTGCTGCTCACCACGTTTCTCCTGACCGTGCTGTGGGACCTGACGGTAGCGATCGAGGTGGGGATGGTGCTGGCGGCGTTCCTGTTCATGCGCCGCATGGCGGAGGTGACGAACATCAGCGTGCTCACGCACGAGCTGCAGGATCCCAAAGACGATTTCGAGAACGATCCCAACGCGGTGCGGCGGCGGGCCGTGCCGGCGGGGGTAGAGGTGTACGAGATCACCGGGCCGTTCTTTTTCGGCGCCGCGGAAATGTTCCGGGAGCAGCTGGGGCGTATCGCGGTCCGGCCCAAGGTGCTGATCCTGCGGATGCGACACGTCCCCGCGATCGACTCGACCGGGCTGCACGCGTTGAGGGATCTGGTCCAGCGCAGCCGCCGTGACGGCTCGCTGGTGCTCCTGTCCGACGTGCACGCCCAACCCGTCGTCGCCCTCGAGCGCTCCGGCCTGTACGACGAGCTGGGCGAGGAAAATATTCACGGAAACATCGACGACGCGTTGAACCGGGCGCGGGAGCACCTGGGACTTCCCCTGCTGACGGCGCCGGCGTTCGCCACACCGACCGTGGCACGGGAAGGCAAGGGGCCGGCCTAGCGCAAGGGCCGGCGGTGGGGCGAGCGTTGGAGCAGGAGGACTGACGGATGGCTTCGCCGATCATCGCTCAAGGCACCGGGTACGTGCTGTTCGCCTACGACGTCGCGCACGCGTTCGACCTCGCGGCGGCGGAGCGGCGGCTCGCGAGCGCGACGCAGCGCCAGACCGTCAAGCAGAAGCGCCGCGCCCCGGCGTTCTTCGAATACGACCCTGCTCCGCTGCGCGTGACGGAACCGGCGGAGTCCCTCACCGTCGGTGACCACGTGACGGCACCGTACGTCGAGTTCGTGCTGTACGACTTCGGCGCCGTATCCGTGAGCTACGCCATCCCCCTCCAGGGCCCGCTCGGCGGGCTCCCTGGGCTGAGCACGATCCTATACGGCAACGAGCAGCTCCAGGCGGATTCCCGGCGGCGCGTGCAGCAGCTGGTCGAGGCACTCGGCGATGCCGCGCTTCGGTCCCGCCTCGCCGACTTCGTCGAGGACTACGTGGTGTTCCAGATCGAAGCCTTCACCGAGCCGCTCGAGGCGTCCATGCTGTGGACGGAGTACGCGCAAACGGTGGCCCAGGTGCTGCGCGCCGAGTCACGCCCCCTGTCGCAGCAGGAGATGAGCGACGCCCTCGCCTCGCGCCTCTCGTTCGCACCGAACGACGCGACCCTGATCGACACCGACGTGACGCTGCTGTTCGACCCGGAGGGCGAGGATGTGCGGGCGGTAATCGAATTCGCCAACACGCAGCTGCTGGAGATGCGCTACCTGGACGCGCAGCTCGATGAAGCGCTGGAGCAGGCCTACAGCCTGCTCGGCCGCTCACCCGGTCTGCGGCGGTACCTGCCGAGTCCCTATCGGCTTCCGCTCCAACGGTTGGGACGGCTGCAGCTCGACGCCGCGGTCCTGTTCGAGCAGGTGACGAACGCTCTGAAACTGATCGGCGAGCAGTTTCTCACACGGGTGTACGGCCACGTGTCGCGCCGCTTCCACCTGGCCGAGTGGGACGTGAGCATCACGCGCAAGCTGCAGACGCTCGACGGCATCTACGGAAAGCTGGCGGACCGGGCGGCGACGCAGCGCATGGAGCTGCTCGAATGGATCATCATCGTGCTGATCGCCGTGTCCATCGTGCTGCCGTTCTTTTCGGGGCTGGTCGGGAAGTGAGCTAGTAGGGGCGCTCCGTTGTACGCTGGTCGCGTGGCAGAATCATCGCTCGCACCACCGCCGTCGCGTCCACCGCGATGAGCAACCCCTCCTGCGGCAGCGACTGCACACCAATCACGACCCCCGCGGGGGGATTCCGCTGCGGGAAGAAATCGGGCGCCGCCTGCCGGATGGCATCGAGGTCCTTGGGCGAGTAGTTCACCACGTAGATCGTCAGCTTGGCGACGTCGGCCGGCGTTGCCCCGCCGATCCGCAGTACGGTCGCCAGGTTGGCGAACGCCTGGCCGGCCTGGGCGCGCAGGTCGCCGGGACCCACCAGCCGGCCCGTCGAATCGAGCGCGACCTCACCCGACACATACAGCGTCGGTCCGATGCGCACCGCGTGCGTGAAGCCGGGCAGCGCCGCGAGAGTGCCGGGATTGATGTAGCGCGTGGAGACGGGGTCGGGCCCCTGGCGGACCGCACCCGGGGTCGGAGCGACGCAGGCGACGAGCAGAGGGATGATGACGATGCTGAACGACGCGATGCGCATGCGATGCTCCTCAGGCGTCCGGGGGTCGGGAAGTTACGCCATTCTGTATACGCCGGGGAGGGCGCGGAGTTCAGGGGATCCGGCCGTGACGCGTCAGGGCAGGGCGACGCGCAGCGACAGCTGCATCGAGACGTAGCGCCACTGCGCGGTCGTCGCCGACTCGGTGGCAACGCCTGAATCGTCGCCGTCCAGCTCGAAGCGGAGCTCGCGCCCCGGCGCCAGCGGCACCGCGACCAGCGAATAGAGTCGCAAAGCGCGACGCCAGGGCCCGAGCGCGGCACCCTGTTGCGCCACGCGCTGCACGCCTGCGCCGAGATCGAACGCGAGCACGAAAGACCGGGCGGTCTCGAGCTCGATATACGATCCCACCTGCGCTATCTGGATGAGGCGGGGAGCGAAGTATCCCGCGCTACTGAGCCTGGAGTAGCGGATCTCGTGGACCTGGCCCGACACCTCGACACTCGGCGTCACAGCTAGCGCCGCCACCCCGGCGAAGGTCGTCCGGTGGTTCACGTCGAAGGCGCTGCTCAACGCGGCGGTGCGGCCGATCCCGCGGAGCTTGAGTCCACCGGCGACGGGCACCTCGATAATGGCGCCGATCTCCGTTCGCACAACCCGGTTCGTCACGAGGAGCGGGCTCGCATCGATCACGTTGCGCCGCGCGCGAAGATCGACTGCCGGTCCGCCCATCGGATCCCGCCATCGGGCACGCAGCTGGCCCGTCGGCGTGACTGTCGCCCCCGCACCCCCCACGGCTTCGACCCGGGTCGCTCCCCCCTCCGCTTCGATCTGCAACGCGCCGCTGGGCCGGGCCGCGGCGCGGAGCGCGAGCTCGTCGAGCCCGACGTGGGTCACCCCGTCCCCGACCTGCTCGCGGGTCGCCCGCACCCCAACCCGGAGCGGCCCGGGGGCCCCAAGCTCGGCCGCACCGCCCAGCCGGAGCGTGGTGTTCCCGTCGGAGTCGTGACTGCCGCCCACCAGGGGCGTTATTGCGGGGGCGGCCGCCACCCGCGCCGCCGCCAGCTCGCGTTTGACCTCGGCATCCGTGGGATGGGTGCCGAGCCAGCGCTCGTAGACCACGATGGCGGCACCGGTTCGGCGCGCGCGCGCCAGGGTCCGCGCGCGACCTACCACGGCGTCCCGCTCGCCGGGGGCGAGGCGCAACGCATCGTCATAGTAGCGCAGCGCTTCGCCGTAGCGCCCCGTACGCGCCAGGACCTCCGCCACCGCCATGTACCCCCACGGGTCCGACGGCTCGAGCGCGACGTAGCGGCGGAACAGCCGCAGCGCCAACCGGGGATCATGGCGGTGCAGCTGCGCGAGGCGAAACGTGGCGTGGGAATTCCACGGGTCGGCCGTGAGCACCGCGGCGTATTCCTGTGCGGCGGCGCGCGCATCCCCGGCGGAGTACGCCGAGTCCGCGCGGCCGAGATGACTAGTGGCATGGGTTGCGCCCTGCGCGGCCGCCGGGCGCGCGTATGCCACGACGACCGCTCCGAGGACGAACGGTAGGATCCGGCTCCGGCGCTCGCCCGCCGCGACAGCACGCCGGCTTTTGTACTCGTCGATGGTGGCCTCGGGATCCGGCCGCGGGCGGACCCACAGGCGTAACACCTCGACGCCGAGCAG
>DATNOH010000072.1:0-2208 GCA_035601435.1 Gemmatimonadales bacterium
CGACCGGTCACCGGAGTGACCATGCCGGGGCTCGTTCCCCACGTCACCTGAGGTGCCACCTCCGAGGCATCGAGCTCGATCTGCTTGTCGTACGTGGCGCCGGGATCGGTGTGGAGGTCCCGCCACTTGGCAACGGCGCGATCCCAGGCCGCCCCGCGCGGCGCCCGTGGCCGGCCGGCGAGATACGCGACGGTCGTCTCGTCGGGAGCGATCATCCCGGCCCGCGCACCCGCCTCGATCGACATGTTGCACACCGTCATGCGCTCTTCCATGGAGAGGGCGCGCATCGCCTCCCCCGTGTATTCGATCACGTGACCCGTGGCGCCGGCCGTCCCGATCCGCCCGATCAACGCGAGGATCAGATCCTTGGCCGTGACGCCGGGCGGGAGCGCCCCCGAGACACGGGCCTCCATGGTGCCGGGCTTGGACCACACGAGACATTGCGTCGCGAGCACGTGCTCGACCTCGCTGGTCCCGATTCCCAGGGCCAGCGCCCCGAAGGCGCCATGGGTGGCGGTGTGGGAGTCGCCGCACACGATCACCATGCCCGGCTGGGTGAGGCCCAGCTCGGGCCCGATTACGTGCACGATGCCCTGCTGCGGTGACCGGAGGTCGAACAGCTCCAGCCCGAAGTCCCGCGCGTTCGCCGTGAGCGCCTCGAGCTGCCGCGCGGCAATGGGATCGGCGATCGGCGCCGCGCGGTCCCCCGTGGGGACGTTATGGTCCACCGTCGCCACCGTCAGCGCCGGCTGACGCACCCGGCGCCCCGCTTGCCGCAATCCCTCGAACGCCTGTGGCGACGTCACCTCGTGGACCAGATGCAGGTCCACGTACAGGAGCGCCGGGCCCTCGGGGAGCTGATGGACGACGTGCGCGTCCCAGACCTTGTCGAACAGCGTCCGCGCGGTCATGCCCTCAGGGGTTCGGGACTCGGGCTTCGGGGATCGGGGGTCTTGTCCGGGCTCCGGGTCCCGAGCCCGGGACCCCGAGCCGCCTTCCCCTCTTCCGTCCAGGGCATCATGGCGCGCAGTTTGGCGCCGACCTGCTCGATGGGATGCTCCGCACCCGCCTTGCGCAATGCATCGAACCGCCGGCCCCCGCTGCGGGACTCGGCGATCCACTCGCGCGCGAAGCTGCCGGACTGGATGTCGGCCAGGATACGCTGCATCGCGGCCCGCACTTCCTGCGTCACGATCTTCGGGCCCCGGGTGTAGTCGCCGTATTCGGCGGTGTCGCTGATCGAGTACCGCATGAACTTCATCCCGCCGCGATACATCAGGTCCACGATCAACTTGAGCTCGTGCATGCACTCGAAGTAGGCGATTTCGGGCGCGTACCCCGCGGCCGTGAGCGTCTCGAAGCCGGCCAGGATCAGCGCGGTGACGCCGCCGCACAGCACGGACTGCTCGCCGAACAGGTCGGTCTCGGTCTCCTCGCGGAACGTCGTCTCGAACACGCCTGCGCGCGCGCAGCCGATCCCTGCGGCATAAGCGAGCGCGTCGGCCAACGCATTGCCGCTCGCGTCCTGATGCACCGCCACGAGTGCCGGCACGCCCCGGCCCGCCTGGAACTCGCTGCGCACCAGGTGCCCGGGGGACTTGGGGGCGATCATGGCGACGTCCACACCGGCCGGGGGCACGATCTCGCGGAAATGGATGTTGAACCCGTGGGCAAAGAGGAGCGTCTTGCCGCGCTGCAGCGCCGGAGCGATGCCGCTCTCGTACACCGCGCGCGCCTCTTGGTCGGGGACGAGCATCATGATGACGTCGGCCGCGCGCGCCGCTTCAGCCACCGGGCGGACGTCCAGCTGCTCCGCGCGGGCCCGCTCCCACGACTGTCCACCCGGGCGCAGCCCCACGAGCACGCGCGCCCCGACCCCCGAATCCCGCAGGTTGAGCGCATGCGCGTGACCCTGGCTGCCGTAACCGATCACGGCGACGGTGCGGTTTTGCAGCCGGGCCGGATCGGCGTCGCTATCGTAGAAAATGCGCGTTTCCGTCGAGCTCATCGTTTCGCCTCCGTAGGGGAATCCTCATTCGCGAGCACCATCACCCTGCGCACGCCTATCATTTTTTGAAACTGCTGCGCCACCCGATCGGTGGTCACCGCGTCGGCCTTCAGCACGAACGTCAGCCGCGCCTCGCCGGCGGTGCCGCTCGGATGCAGCGCCAGTCCCTCGATCGGGACATTGCGCCGGCGCAGCACGCC
>DATNOH010000073.1:0-2009 GCA_035601435.1 Gemmatimonadales bacterium
GCGTGGCGGCGGATCCGAGAGGCAGAGCCTGGAGTCCCGATCCGGGTCGAGCTTGCGGACGTCCGTTTCGTCGATCCGGCCGGAAAGGTGCTGCTTGCCGAGATGTACCGCGACGGCGTCGAGATCGTCGCCGGCGACTGCCTCGCCGCCGTCATCCTTGACGACATCGTAGAACGGTCGACCCGCGATCGGCGCGCCCGCTAGTCGCCGCGTATGCCACGGGACTTCACAGCCTCGGGCGGATCGGAAGCGCCACTCCGCTCGACTGGGCACGCCTGGTCCACTATTAGTCAGATGGCATCGCCCGTCCCGCGAGCGGACGGCGTATCGTCGCTGAGGATGGCGAAGAACGACGAGCTCTCGTCCGAGTCAGACGCCATCGAATCCACCGAGGGCACCACCCTGGCGGCGCGATTCCAGGCGCTGCTTTCCGTCGCCGAATCGATCAGCTCGTGTCGAGAGCCGGAGGAGCTCTTCGGCCGCCTGGCGGCCGAGCTGCAGCGGGTCGTGCGCTTCGACTTCGTCGGCGCCTCGTGTTACGACCACGAGCGCGGCGTCGTGCGGGGCGCGATGCTGGAGACCGGCAGCACGGCGCTCGTGCCCCGAGAGGAGATGGTCGCGAAAGAGACGCCGCACGCGATCGTGATCGAGTCGCAGCAGCCGCTGATCGTCTCGGACACCGGCGCTGAAACGCGATGGCCCGAGCGGATGGCGATGATCCGGAACGACGGCATCGGAAGCTTCTGCGTGCTGCCCCTCACGACCATTCACACGCGACTCGGGACACTCGGATTCGCGCGGCGCGACCGTGCGACGTACACCGACGCCGAGGTCCAGTTCATGGGCGAGGTGGCGAAGCTCGTGGCCGTCGCGATCGAGAACGCCATGGCGTTCGGTGAGATCGGGCGCCTCAAGGACAAGCTCGCCGAAGAGCGCTTGTACCTCGAGAGCGAGATTCGGAACGAGCAGTCGTTCGAGCACATCATCGGCGACAGTCCCGCACTGCGCCGGACGCTCCAGCAGGTGGAGATCGTCGCACCGACCGATTCGACGGTCCTGCTTCTCGGCGAAACGGGCACGGGCAAGGAGCTGCTCGCGCGGGCCATCCACGACCGAAGCCACCGCCGCGACCGCACGTTCGTGAAGCTCAACTGCGCCGCCATTCCGTCGGGCCTACTCGAGAGCGAGCTCTTCGGGCACGAGCGGGGCGCCTTCACCGGCGCCATCGCCCAGAAGATCGGCCGCTTCCAAGTGGCCGACGGCGGCACGCTGTTCCTCGACGAGGTCGGCGAGATCCCGCTCGAGCTCCAGCCGAAGCTGCTGCGCGTCCTGCAGGAGCAGGAGTTCGAGCGGATCGGCAGTACGAAGACGATCAAGGTCGACGTCCGCCTCATCGCCGCGACGAACCGCGACCTCCTTCGGATGGTGGAAGAGCAACGGTTCCGGGACGATCTCTACTACCGGCTGAACGTGTTCCCGATCCAAGCCCCGCCGCTCCGCGAGCGGCCCGAGGACATTCCCGCCTTGGTGAGCTACTTCGTCCAGCGGTTCGCGCGTCCCATGAACCGCCGGGTCGAGGTCATCCCGAGCGAGACGCTGGACGCGCTCCGTCGGTACACGTGGCCCGGGAACATCCGCGAGCTCGCGAACCTGATCGAGCGCGCGATGATCCTTTCGCGCGGCCGGAGGCTCGAGGTGCCGCTCGACGACCTTGCGCGGCGTCGGGGACCCGCGCCGATTGGCCACCATGACACGGCGGGCCGCGGTATCGACCGCGCCGACATCCTGCGTGCCCTCGAGCAGGCGAACTGGGTGCTGGGAGGCCCCCGGGGTACGGCCGCGCGTCTCGGCATGAAGCGGACGACGCTCCAGTCGCTGATGAAGCGACTCGGGATCGAAAAGCCCGCCTGATCCTCCCGCTCGACCGACGGTGAGCGGCACACTCGGTGCCGAGATTCGGCACGTGTGTCGAGCATCGGCACCGACCAAGGTCTCGGTGTTCGTGGATG
>DATNOH010000074.1:0-5468 GCA_035601435.1 Gemmatimonadales bacterium
CGCCCTCGCCAGCAACTACGTGCTCGCGCAGCGCGGCCGCCTCGGCCCGAGCGACTATCTCGTACCGGAAAGCGCGCTCGGCGCGCTCCTCGACCATGGCTCCCGGCCCTACGTCGTCGCCAGCCCGTGGAACGCCGGGCGGCTGACGCGCCTGAGCGCGCGCCCGCTCGTGGCCGTCCACAGCGACCGGCGGAGCATCCTCTTCCGCCCGCGAGTCTGAGCGCCGGGTGCGGCATCTACGGCAACCTGCGCCGCGTCCGTCGAGCCAGCCACGAAGCCTCAAGTCCGCGCGCTCCGCGTCAAACGACTCCTCGCGCGAGCCGGCCGAGTCGCGGAGCCAGGAGGAAGATGAGCAGACCGGCAGCGCCCGCCGACACCACGAAGAGCATGAAGAAGTCCGCCTGTCCGCCCAGATGCCACGGGAGCGCGATCTCGCCGCGCTCGATCGCCTCGACCTGCGATGCGACGAGCCCGCCGCCCAGGTTCGCGAGGAAGGTCGAGATGAACCACACGCCCATGAGGAACGAGACGTAGCGCTCGGGCGCGGCCTTGGTGACGTAAGAGAGGCCCGTCGGCGAGAGGCAGAGCTCGCCCACCGTGTGCCAGAAGTAGGTGGCGAGGACGAACGCCATCGACGCCTTCACGCCCGGGTCGGCGGCGACGCGGCCGGCCCACACCATGAAGACGTAGCCCAGGCTCAAGAAGCCGAGGCCGAGCGCGATCTTCACGGGTTGCCCTGGATCGCGCCCGCGGTGGCCGAGCCACGACCAGAGCCCGGCAAAGAGGGGAGCCAGGAGAAAGATGAGCCCCGCGTTGACCGACTGGAACCACGTCGTCGGCACCTCGAAGCCGCCGAGCATCCGGTTCGTGTGGAGATCGGTGAAGAGGTTCAGGCTGGAGCCCGCCTGCTCGAACGCGAGCCAGAAGACGGCGTTGAAGAGCATGAAGACGAAGATCGTCGCCGTCGGCCCGCGCTCGTTCGGCTCGAGCCTGGCGACGAACCGGACCGCCCAGCCGATCACCAGCACGACGAGCACGAGTGCGACACCGCGGCCGGGCACGGCGGCTGCGAGCGCCGCGAGCACCCCCGCGTGATGGAAGAGCGCGAAGAGCGCGGCGACGGCGACACCACCGAGCGCAAACCGGACCGCGAGGTTGGAGCGGCCGGCCGGCGGCCGGCCGATGTCGCCGAGGAGGCGCTGGCGAAGCGCCACGTAGAGCGCGAGCCCGGCGAGCATGCCGACGGCCGCCGAACCGAACCCCCAGTGCCAGCCCACGCGCTCGCCGAGCGTGCCGCAGACGAACGCCGAGAGGAACGCGCCCAGGTTGATGCCCATGTAGAAGATCGTGAACGCGCCGTCGCGCCGTGCATCGCCGGGCTCGTAGAGCTGCCCCACCATCACCGACACGCAGGGCTTGAAGTGCCCGGTGCCGATCACGATGAGCGCCAGCCCGAAGACGAACACGGACATGCCGGCGTCCGTCCGTGCGAGCGATCCCACGCCCGACACGGCGAGCACGAGGTGGCCGAGCGCGATCAGGAGGCCACCGATGACCATCGAGCGGTGCGTGCCCAGCAGCCGGTCGGCGATCCACCCGCCGACGATCGGGAGCAGGTACGCGAGGCCGGTGTACCATCCATAGAGGAGGCTCGCGTCGCCGCGTGACCAGCCGCGCCCGGGATTGACGAAGCCGGTCGGGTCCGGGCGCGGATGCGTCGACTGGACCAGGTACAGCACGAGCAGCCCGCGCATCCCGTAATACGAGAAGCGCTCCCACATCTCGACGAGGAAGAGGAGGAAGAGCCCTGCGGGATGGCCGAGGAGCGTCATCGGGCGTCGCCCCGAGTCGCATGGCGACGGCGGCGATACAAGGCGAGCGGTTGACCGGACGGGGACGCGCCGGTACGCCAGGCACGATCATGGGAGCCCCTCGAGCACGGACCCGGCCATTCGTGAAGCACGTCGCTGCGGTTCTCTCCCTCGCGACCGCTTTTGGCTGCGGCTCGGTGTGGCCGCGCGTCGCGACGCGACCACCTGGGCCCTCCGTCCAGGCAGGCGTCGATCCAGAGGCGCTCGATCGGTCCGTCGACCCGTGCACCGACTTCTACGAGTTCGCCTGTGGCGGCTGGGCTGCCAGAACCTCCATCCCGCCGGATCGGCCGGCATGGTCGCGGAGCTTCTCCGAGATCACGGAGCGCAATCTCGCGATCCTCCGCGAAAGCCTGGAAGCCGACGCGGCGGGACATTTCGAACCCGGAGACGAGGAGGCTCGCAAGCTCGGGGACTTCTACGCCACGTGCATGGACGAGGAGAAGGCGGAGACGTCGTCGGCGGAGACGCTGCGGGAGGAATTCGCGACGATCGAGGCGATCACGGACCGTGAGAGGCTGGCCCGGACGGTCGCCCGGCTGCACCTCCGGGACGTGTCGGCGTTGTTCGTGTTTCGCGCCCAACAGGATCTCGGGGACGCGACCCAGGAAATCGGGGCGGCGGATCAAGGCGGCCTCGGGCTCCCGGAGCGCGATTACTACCTGAAGCACGACGCCAAGTCGGCGGAGCTTCGAAGGCGGTACGGCGAACACGTCGCGCGCATGCTCGAGCTCGCAGGGGAAGGCCGTCGACTCGCTGCACAGCATGCCAGGACGATCATGCGGATCGAGACCGCGCTCGCTCGGGGTTCCATGCCCGTCGTCGAGCGGCGGGATCCCTACAAGACCTACCACCGCATCGATCGGCCGGGTCTCGGGCGCGAAGCGCCTGCATTTCCCTGGAACGTGTACTTCGTCGAGCTCGGCTACCCGGATATCACCGCAATCAATGTGGCCGTCCCAGAATTCTTCGCGCAGCTGAACCGGGTGCTCACCACGACGCGAATCGTCGATCTCCGCGCTTACCTGCGCTGGCACTTGCTCAACGCCTCGGCCCGCGCTCTCGGAGCACGCTTCGTCGACGAGGACTTCCGGTTCACCTCCGCGCTGACCGGCGCGGAGCGGCTGCTGCCACGCTGGAAGCGGTGCGTCGGGGCGACCGATCAGACGCTCGGCGAAGCGCTGGCCAAGCCGTTCGTCCGGAGAACCTTTGATGTCGCCGACCGGGCACGGGCGCGGACGATGATCGAGGCCATCGAGCGGAGCTTCGACGCGAACCTCGCGGGCCTCTCGTGGATGGACGCCGCGACGCGCGGGCGGGCGCTCGAGAAGGCGGCCCAGATCGCGAACAAGATCGGCTTTCCGGATCGCTGGCGGGACTACGGGGCCCTGGAGATCGACCGCACGAGCTACCTCGCCAACCTCATGCGCGGTGCGATCTTCGAGTCACGGCGACAGCTCGACAAGATCGGACGCCCGGTTGATCGCACGGAATGGCGGATCACGCCGCCGACCGTGAACGCGTACTACGACCCGTCCCTCAATGAGATCGTGTTCCCGGCGGGCATCCTGCGGCCGCCCTTCTTCGTGGCCGCGGCCCCCGACCCGGTGAACTACGGCGCCATCGGCATGGTGATGGGCCACGAGCTCACCCACGGGTTCGACGACCAGGGACGCAAGTTCGACGGCCACGGCAACCTGCGCGACTGGTGGACACCCGCGGTGGCGGAGGCCTTCACCCAGCGCGCAGCCTGCCTGGTGCGGCAGTTCGACGCGTACGTCGCGGTGGGAGATCAGCACGTCAACGGCAGGCTCACACTGGGGGAGAACATCGCCGACCAGGGCGGCCTGAAGCTGGCCTACGCGGCCTATCGCGGAACGCGGGGAAGCGCGACCCCCACGGCCCAAACCGGAACGTTCACCGCAGACCAGCAGTTCTTCATCTCCTTCGCGCAGTCATGGTGTACGAAGCGGCGGCCGGACCTCGAACGCCTTCTTGCCAACATCGACCCACACTCGCCACCGCGCGGCCGCGTCAATGGGGCGGTCGCGAACTTGGAGGCGTTCGCCCTGGCGTTCTCGTGCCCGGCCAGCACCCCGATGGCACCACCGACGCGTTGCGCGGTCTGGTGAACTCCAGCCTCGACGCGAGATGACCGACGATTTGCGGCGACCCGGAACCCACGCTACGGGGTCTAGGACGACTACCGCGCGGCGCACGCCTCACTGTCAGCCGCGCGGACGTGGCACACTTCCAGCCTGCGCGACTTGGATTGCAGCGCTCTAGGGTCCAACCGTGATCACTCCAAATAGTCCGTTTGCATAGTTATTCGGGCCCGCTGTAAAGAAGAGTTCGTTGTGCGCACCGTTCGGCCCATCCTGGCCGAACTGCAGTGCCCAAATATTGTCGACCTCAATAGTCTTGCCATTTGCGTCGCGAAGTGGGCCGAGAAATTGACCCGTGTCTCGATTGAACGCGTTGATCCGACCTCTGGAAATGTTGTTGCTAATCAGAATGGCATTACTCATAGGACCGAAATCAGCTGGAGCCAGCGCAATGCCCCAGGGTGAATGGAGAGGACCTTGCACGGCGAAGTGCCTCACCAAATTACCGTCTGTATCAAAAACGTCCACAAAGCCACCCAGCGCTCTGTTCAGGGCAGTGAACGTGACCCAGATGCGGCCATTTATGGTCTGAATGCCGTAAGGGGTAAAATTGTTCGGCATCGCCGGGTCGTCAAAGGACGTTACCAGATTAAAGGTGCCATCGAACATATCCACTCTGCGGTTTGGACCACCATCGGCGGCATACAGGAAAGTTTGGCCCTCTTGGTTGGTCGCAATAGCCAAGCCGGTGTAGACCGCACCTGCGCTCGATCGATCAACCGCCAGGGTGGCGTGACTGTCGCCAGTTGGACCGTCAACCGCGGGATTCCAGCCGCTAATCGTACCGTCTAATGTCGCGAAGATAAAAATGGATCGGCCCGACTGGCCGTTTTCCGTGATCGTAAAGTCGGTCGCGTTGGTACTGATATTTCCGACGACGCCGGTCGGCGTGCCAAGGGTCCCCGCGGGACTGGCTGGTGCCGGCGGTATGGTTACGAAGAGTGGAATTTGCTGACCGGTTCCAGTGTAGAGGGTGGAGAATCCGGTGCCATTGTCGCTGACCCAGAAGGGGCTGGTGGGGAGTGCAACAAGACCCCAGGCGTTGACAAGACGTTGCTCAGTAGTAGGCGCCACTCCCGGCTGATTCGACACTAAATCGGTGCGTTTGTATTGTGCCGAGGCCGTGCTGACCATTAGTGCAGTGACGACCGTCCCTGTGAGAATTCTCAATTGCATCGCTTCCTCCTTGTGGGCCGATGCCTCCGGTAGACACCGGCGAACATCTTCACTGACGTTAGTGGGACATCCCTATTGGCAAGCTGTCGCTCGTGCGGGACCGGTCCTCCAGCGTAGCCGTCCCCCGAACTCTCGGCCTCGCGGGAAATTCCCACCCCGGCAACCGCCGTGCATACCGCCTCCGAGGGCACCGCCGGCGTGCCTTCCCCCACGGCGGGCCATGCCGCTCCGCCCCCCAGCGTGAGCAGCGTGAAGA
>DATNOH010000075.1:0-2443 GCA_035601435.1 Gemmatimonadales bacterium
GCTCTACCCGGCCGACGCGGCCGCCTGCCGGCGGGCGCTCGCGCTCGAGGACTTCTTCGACGAGGAGTTTGGCCCGCACGTGCGGCGCGCGCTCTTCCACGAGCTGCTGCCGGAGACCGAGTTCGCGGCCGCCGCCTTCACGCTTGGATGCGGGCCAGGCACCCGGCGCCTCTACCGCGCCCTCTTCCCCGCCATGCGGGTGGTGATGAATGCCGACATGAAGATCAACGCCGCCAGCGCCGCGCGCAGTCAGGAGAAGGTACTCGCGGCGCTCGACCGCCTCGAGGCCGAGCTGCAGCCCTCCGGCTACCTGGTCGGCGACCGCTTCAGCGTCGCCGACCTGACCGCCGCCGCCCTCCTGGCGCCCGTCGTCTTCCCGCCCGAGTTCCCCTATGCGCCACCGGGCCCGCTGCCCGCGCGGGTCGCCCGCTGGCGCGACTCCCTGGCGAGCAGGCCCGCATGCCGCTGGGCGGGCGAGATGTACCGGCGCCACCGCGGCACGTCGGCGGAGATCGCGGCATGACCGGCCCGCCCGTCCTCTGGCACTTCCCGATCTCGCACTACGACGAGAAGGGCGCTGGGCGCTCGACTGGAAGGGCATCCCGCACGTGCGCCGCGCGCTCGCGCTGAGCTACGTGCCGCGGGCGCTGTGGGCGACCGGGCAGGCGAAGCTGCCCGTCCTGTTCCTCGACGGGCAGGCGATCGCCGACTCGACGCGCATCATCGAGGCGCTCGACCCGGGCCGCGCCCGCCGGCCTTCCGAAGATTAGGTCGACTTTCAAGCGATTCCCCCTGGTAACATCTTTGTCTCTCTTGACAGTAGACACTCATTCGGGGGACCGTCCGCCTCGTCGTAGATACGCTCAAACCACCACAGGGAGGCTCGTCCATCATGAGGACGCCGGCGAGGGTAGTGGCAGCTGTCTTCGTCATCTTATCTGTGCACGGCGCCGCCCAGGCGATTGACGCAAGAGGGGACTTTCCGGCAGCTGCTGCTAGGATCCGAGATCGAGATGTTCCAAACCTCGCGCTGCTCAGGAGCGGAATGACGGAGACTCCGCCAGTTCCGGGAGGGTTGGGAGCTGGGACAATCTACAAGCAAGGGGCACTCCAGATCACCTCCCGAGCAGAGCTATTCACGCGGATGATCGTCTACCCCGACGGAATCAACGTCCCGAACTGGATATTCACCACAGCGACGAACCGGACGGAGAAGGCCATCGAAGTGGTGGGAATCTATATCGGAACGGGCGCAAGCCTCGGCGTCTTCGACTGGTCTTGTATGCCGGGCTATCCGTGCGCAGACGGGAGCACGGGACCAGCCTGGCAATGGACAAAGGACCTCACCGCGCTGTCGTGCTACTACGCAGTGCAAGATGATGGCGGGGGACATCTCCACGATCTGCTCGCTTACAGGAATAGATCCTTGAGGCGAGGAAACGGCGCCGCACCGCTAGCTCCCGTCGCAAATTGGCAGAACTCGGTCTTCCTCTGGAACTACTGCACGAGCGACTGGGACCTGGTCTACTCGCACCAGTTTCGCGCTGTGCAACGAGATTGCAGCGCTGATCAATTCGCCTGCGGTTGGTGGGGTCCGATCATTGAAACGTTCAACGATAACCCGCAACCAGAGATCAACGAACTAGGGTTCCTCGGAAGCTCCCTGCGTTACAACGATACCGTGAGTTTGCTCGGTCCGTCGGACACCTTCTTCTCACGGCCCGACCCGCCGTGGGTCGTTTTCCACATCGACCCCAATAGTTCGTGGGGCGTAGGTAGTTTCACGGGGGATTAGCGACGGAACCGTTCTGCCACCTTCAGGAGCCTCGACCACCGATCCCCGCTACACCCGCAACAACACCCCCCGCGCCCGCATCCCCGTCGCCTGCCCCACCGCCTCGGCGTACAACGCGACCTGCCCACGATACTCCTCGAGCCGCCCCGCGATCTCGACGTCGGTCTTGAAGTCGACGACCGTCCACCCCTCACCGTCCTCCAGGAACGCCGCGTCGATCACCCCCTCCACGAGCACCCCGCCCTCGACCTGCACCCCGACCGGGCACTCCCGCCGGCAGCGGCCGGCGCGCGCGGCGTCCGCGGCCCGCCGCAGCAACGGATGCGCGAGCGCACGCACGGCCGTGTCGACCGCCGCCGCCACCTCCTCCGCCGTCGCCCCCAGGAGCCGCCCGTGCAGCGCCGCCGTGTCCGCCACGCCGGCGCGGCCGGCGTCGAGCTCCACCGCCGCGAGCACGGCGTGGACGAGCGTCCCGAAGCGCTTCCCGTGCGGGCGCGGGCGGGGAGCGCCGACCGACTCAACCGCCACCTCGGCCCCCGGCACGGCACCGATCGCGGCGTGCTCCGTCGCCGTCACCACGCGCAGGCTCGGCACTCCCCCGCCAGCCCGTACCCGCTCCCGCTCCGCCTGCCACGCCGCGTGCGCGCG
>DATNOH010000076.1:0-6954 GCA_035601435.1 Gemmatimonadales bacterium
CGAAGCGGGCGTGAAGTTCATTCTCAATCCCTACGATGAGTTCGCCGTCGAGGAGGCGCTGCGACGCAAGGAAAAGGCCGGGTCGGGTGAAGTCGTCGTCATCGCGCTCGGCCCCGCCGCGGCTCAGGAGACGATCCGTACGGCCCTCGCCATGGGGGCCGATCGCGGCATCCTGCTCCAGTCGGACCGGATCCCGTTGGACGGTCTGGAAGTGGCGCGGGCGCTGGCCGCCGAGCTCAAGGGCGCCGGATTCGACCTCATCCTGTTCGGCAAGATGGCGATCGACGACTACAGCCATCAGGTCGGCCCCATGGTGGCCGAGCTGCTGGACTTGCCGTGCGTGACCACCGTGGCCCACCTCGAGATCGACGGCGCGAAGGGGGTCGCGGAGCGGGAGATCGAAGGGGGCATCGAAGTGGTGGAGTTCCCGCTCCCCGCGGTCCTCACCACCGATAAGGGGCTCAACGAGCCGCGCTACCCTGCGCTCAAAGGGATCATGGCTGCCAAGAAGAAGCCCTTGGAGGTCAAGCCCGTGTCGCTCGGCGGCGGTGGGCTCGAGCTACTCGCTCTCACGCCGCCGCCGGAACGCAAGGAAGGAAAGATCGTGGGCGAGGGTGCGGCGGCCGTACCGGAGCTCGTACGCCTGCTGCGCGAGGAAGCCAAGGTCTTGTGAGCGACGTCCTCGCGGTGCTCGAGCAGCGCGACGGCGCGCTGCGCAAAGTGTCGCATGAGGTCGTGACCGGCGCCCGGCGGCTCGCCGACGCCCTGGGCGGGGGCGTGGACGCACTGGTCCTGGCGGCGGGGGCGGTGCAGGGGGCGGAGCAGGCGGGCCGGTTCGGCGCCGACAAGGTCATCACACTGACCAATGCGGCGTTCGGCCTGTATGCCCCGGAGGGATACGCGCGTGCCATCGCCGAGCGCGTCAAGAGCGGGACATACGGAGCGGTGACGTTCGCCGCGAGCGCAACAGGAAAGGATCTCGCGCCGCGCGTGGCCGCGCGGCTGGGGCGTCCGCTCGCCCAGGACGTGACCGACGTTGACGTCCAGGGTGGCGCGGTCACGGTGACCCGGCCGGTGTACGCGGGCAAGGCCCTGCTCAAGCTCAAGATCACTGGTACACCCGCGATGATTTCGCTGCGCCCCAGCGTGTTCACGCCGGTCGAGCGGCCCAAGGCAGCAACGCAGGAGACTGCCCCGGTCGAAAGCCCCGCGGGGCGCGTGGTGGTGAAGCAGATCAAGGCGGCGGAAGCAGGCACGCTCGATGTGGCCGAAGCGCCGATCATCGTGTCCGGGGGTCGGGGGCTCAAGGAGCCGGCCAACTTCAAGGTGTTGGAAGAGCTGGCTGCGGCCTTCGCGGGACGCGCGGCGGTGGGCGCATCGCGCGCCGTCGTGGACGCCGGTTGGCGCCCGCACGCGGAACAGGTGGGACAGACCGGCAAGACGGTCAGCCCCACCTTGTACGTCGCGGTCGGGATCTCCGGTGCCATCCAGCACCTCGCGGGGATGCGTACGTCCAAAGTCATTGTGGCGATCAACAAGGACAAAGACGCCCCGATCTTCAAGGTGGCGGACTACGGAATCGTGGGGGATTTGTTCGACGTGGTGCCCAAGCTCACCGAAGAGATAAAGAAGCTCCATGGGTGAGCGGTTCGTTCCCGCCCGATACCAACCGCCGCTACCGCTCGACCGACTCATCCTGAAGGACGGCGCCGAGGGCGCGGGCGATCGGATGGAGCTCGACGTCTTGATCGTCGGCGCCGGGCCGGCGGGCCTCGCCTGCGCGATCGAGCTGGCGCGCCTCGCCCAGCGCGAAGGCACGGCCGTCAACATCGGCGTGCTCGAGAAGGCCGAGTCCCTGGGGGAGCACTCCCTCTCGGGCGCGGTGGTGAATCCCCGCGCGTTCCGCGAGCTGTTCCCCGACTTGAAGGATGCCGACTTCCCGTTCCGCGGGCCGGTCGGGAGGGAACGGGTCGCCTTGCTCACCACCCGCCGCGCGATCACCCTCCCCACGCCGCCCACGATGCACAATGCCGGGAACTACGTCGCGTCTTTATGCGAGATCGTGCGCTGGATGGGCGAGCGGGCTACGGCGCTGGGCGTGAACGTCTTCACCGGTTTTCCCGCCGCGAGCCTGCTGGTGGATGGCCGTGGGGTGGCGGGCGTCCGCACGGCGGCGACCGGGCTGGATCGCGAGGGGCGGCCGCTCTCGAATTACCTGGCGCCGAACGATCTCACCGCCAAGGTGACGGCACTGGCCGAGGGGACGCGGGGGACTCTGTCGCAGGCGTGGCTCGAATGGCAGGCCGTGAGGTCCGAGAATCCGCAGATCTTCGCGCTCGGCGTGAAGGAGATTTGGGAGACCAAGCGCCCGCTCGACTCGATCGTTCATACCCTCGGCTGGCCCGTCCCGACGGATGCCTTCGGGGGCAGCTTCATGTATCCGCTCGAGCCGAACCTCGTGGCGCTGGGGCTGGTAGTGGGGCTCGACTACCGCAATGCGGCGCTCGATGTCCACGAGCTGCTGCAGCGGATGAAACTGCACCCGTTGTTCCGGCAGTACGTGGAAGGCGGTGAGCTGGTCGAGTGGGGCGCCAAGACGATCCCCGAGGGCGGCTATTACGCCGTGCCGGCGCGCCGCGCGGGCGACGGTGTCGTGATCCTGGGCGACTCCGCGGGGTTCGTGGACGTGCCGTCGCTCAAAGGGATTCAGTACGCCATGCAGTCGGGGATCTTCGCCGCCCGCGCCATCCACGCGGCGCTCAGGGCGGGTGACGCCTCGGCTGCGCGGCTCGCCGATTACGATCGGCTGGTGAACGAGTCGTTCATCATGAATGATCTGCATCGCACTCGGAACATGCGCCTCGCTTTCAAAGACGGGTTCTATGCGGGGGGGATAAAGGCGGCGCTGATGACCCTTACGGGGGGACGGTTCCCGGGTGGGAGGATTCCGATGGAGCCCGACGCGGAGGTGGAGCGCCAGCTCACCCCGGCCTCACCGCCGGGGCTACCCACCCCGGACGGGCAGCTGACGTTCTCTAAAGTGGATGCGGTCTTCAAGTCCGGGAACGCGACGCGCGATACGATCCCCGTTCATCTGGTGGTCGGGAAGGACGTGCCGGCCGCGGTCGCGGAATTCTACGCCCGGATGTGCCCGGCCGGGGTGTACGAGCCGGCGCAGGGCGCGCTGCGCGTGAACGCCCCGAATTGCGTCGACTGCAAGGCCACGGACGTGCTCGGTCCGAGGTGGACGCCGCGGGAAGGGGGGAGCGGGCCCAGGTACAAACGGATGTAGGGGGGTTCCCCGTTGGCATCGCCGCATCAGGCGCAACCCGAGCGCAACAGTTCCGCCTCCACCCAAGCGACCACACCTCTCGTTCAACCCGCATCATCAATCCCGCCAATGTCATAGGCGGTGAGGCTTGGTCGGCTCGATGGCATTGAGGATGCAGTCGATCACCAGGCGTTCTATGACGAAAGACGCCAAGCGGGACTTGACCACGTGGGGCGAGCAGCCAAAGCGGCGCGGCTGGGATCGCCGGGCCGATCGCGGCCGCCGCATGGTACGCGACCGCCGGCGCGAGACAGTCGCGGTGCCTGTGGAGCGCCGCGGCAGCGCCGAGCGACGCGCGGAAGCTCCCCGCCGCGCCCAAGGAGGCCGGCGCGTATCGGACCCGGAAGGGTTTCAGCGGTTGAACCTATAGTCCCGCCATCTTGATCCCATCGAGAATGAACTGCACGGCGATGGCGCACAGCACCAGCCCCATGAGCCGCGTCAGGATTCGCATGCCCGTCTGACCGAGCTTCCGCTCCACCCGCGGCGCGGCGGCGAGCGTGACGTAGGTCAGGAACGCGGTGAGCGCGATCGCCACGTAGACCCCGATGGTCGTCACCACGCTCTTCGACGCCCCCGCCAGCACCATGACCGTCGAGATGGCCCCCGGGCCGGCGAGCATCGGGACGCCGAGCGGCATGATGCCGACGTCTTCCTTCTCGATCCCCTCGGCCTTCTCGACTGCCGTCTCCCGCTGCTGGCTGCGGCGCGCCTGCACCATATCCAGCGCGTTGAGGCCGATCAGCACGCCGCCCGCGACTTTGAAGGCCGCGATCGTGATGCCGAACAGCCGGAAGATGAGGCTGCCGCCCAGAGCGAAGGACATCAGCGTGATGGCGCAGGTCCACGCGCCCCGCTTGGCCATCTGACGGCGCACTTCGGGTGGATCCCGAGCCGTCATCGCGAGAAACGTCGGGACTGCGGTGAGAGGATCTACGATGAACAAGACCGACGTGAAGACGAGGAACAGATCCTGGAGCGTGCGCAGGGTCTCGCTCACATCGCGACCCGCACCACGCGATCCTTGCCGGCCCGCTTCGCCGCATACATCGCCTGGTCGGCTTTGCGGAGCAGCTCGTCCGTGCCGGCTTCGGTGCCCGAAACCGCGACGACGCCGATGCTGGCCGTGACGGATGGCGTGCCCCGGAACACCGTGCGGATGCCGCTGACCAGCCGGTTGGCCGCGGCGTGTGCCACGTCGCCGTCCGTCTCGGGCATCAAGACCCCGAACTCGTCGCCCCCCAGCCGGCCGACCACGTCCGCCTGCCGCACCGCCCCGCGCATCGCGTCGGCCACGAGCCGCAGCACGGCGTCGCCTGTGGCGTGCCCGTGCGCGTCGTTCACCGACTTGAAGTCGTCCAGATCGAGGTAGATCAGAGCCAGGGGCCGGCCGTAGCGCCGGTTGCGACTCAGCTCCTGCGCCAGCTCGTGAGAGAACGCGCGCGCGTTCAGCACGTTGGTGAGCGGGTCCTGGGTCGCGAGCTGCTCGAGCTGTGAGTGTGTCTGCCGCAGCTGCGACAGGCCGGCGATGGCCACGCCCACCACCGTGAGGTACGCGAGCTCGTCGAGGACGCGGTAGTCGAGCAACGACGTGGCGGGCATCTGGTCGATGCCGACGGTGAAGCGCAGCACGGTGGTGGCCAGCGCGAATACGATGCCCCAATGCATCCCGTCGTGCCATGCCGCGAGCAGCACGGGAATCACGTACAGAATCCCCAGCCGCAGGTCCGGCGTCCGGGAATTCAGGACGTACACGCCCGCCACCATCGCGGCCCACGCGAGCAGGCGCAGCACCCGGAGCAGGCCAGGGCGGATAGCCACTTAGAAGGGGACCTCGGCGACGTGGTGCGGATCGTCCAGCAACAGCGCCGGGAGGGTCTCGCCGGCCGCCACGGCGGGTCGGTCTTCCGGGACGATCAGGAGCGCGTTTGCACGGGCCATGGATGTCAGGATGCCGGAACCCTGCGGGCCAGTCAAGCGCGCCGTCAGCGTTCCGCCCCCGGCTCCCTCTGGCTGAACCACCGCACGCAGGAAGTGGCGCAGCTTCGGCCCGAGCTTGATCGGCTCGCCCACGCACACGGGCACGGTGCGGCGGAATGGGAGCCGGTGGCCGAGCAGACGCCGGATGGCCGGGCGCACGAACAGCTCGAAGGTGACCATCGCGCTCACCGGATTTCCCGGGAGCCCGATCCACGGCTTGCCGCCCAGCACGCCGAATCCAACCGGGGCGCCGGGGCGCATGGCGATGCGCCACAGCTTGATCTCGCCGCCCAGCTCGGTCAGGACCTCGCGCACGAAGTCGTGCTCCCCCACGCTGACCCCGGCGGTGGTGACGAGCAGATCCGAGCGCCCCGCGGCGTCGGCGAGGCGCTCGCGCAGGCTTTCCTTTGTATCGCGGGCCAGGCCCAAGTCCACGGGGATCGCGCTGTTCCGCCGGATCAGCGCATGCAGCGTGTAGGAATTGGAGGTCGCGACCTTCTGACCCGACAGGATCTCGTCCGCGCGGTCCAGGTCCACGATCTCGTCGCCCGATCCCATGAAGGCGACCCGCGGAGCGTCGTAGACCAGGGGAGTCGCGTGGGCGATGGACGCGAGCACGCCGAGCTGGGCCGGGCCCAGGGGCGTGCCCGCGCCCAAGACGACCTCACCTCTCCGGATGTCCTCGCCGCGGTAGCGGACGTTCTTCCGGGCGTCCCGGCCGCTCACCACGGTGATGCGCCCGGGCTCCGCGGGCTCGGTGTCCTCCTGCCGTACGACGGTGTCGGCGCCGGCCGGCAATGGGGCCCCGGTGAAGATGCGTGTGACTTGGGCGGGACCGATCGGCTTGGTCGGGAACCGGCCGGCGGCCACGGCCTCGACCACCGCGAGCGTGATCTTCCGATCGGGCCCGGCGCCCTCCACGTCTGCGGCGCGCGCCGCGTAGCCGTCCATCGCGGAATTGTCCCAGGCGGGGAGGTCGATGGGGCTCGTCACGTCTTCGGCGAGCACCCGGTCCAGCGCCTCGCGCAGCAGCCGGCGCGCCGCGGGGAGCGGGGCGATGTGCTCCAGGATCAGGCGCGCGGCTTCGGTCGGCGTGAGCATGTCAGGGCGGAAGGATCTTGGCCCGATCCCACGCGAGGTTGGCGATCGTCACGAGCCAGGCGGTGTCAGAGAAGCGGAACACCGGAAAGTCGGCATGATACTTCGAATTGTCCGTCACCATGGCGACCCAGTCCCCCGGGTCATGGACGGCCGCGTCGAACAGCGGCTCTGGCCCCGCCGCCAGACGATACACCTCGATCTTGGGCAGGGGCGCGCCCTTGAAGCCCTCGACCAGCACGATCTCGGCTCCCTCGAGATAGCGGCGAGTCAGGGCGACCGGGTCGGACTCGTGCTCGGTCCGCTCCCACAGCACCCGCTGCCCGGGCCCCTCCATGAGGACGCGCTCGGCGTGCCCCTCGTGCCAGTGGCGCCAGGAGTCCTTGCCGCGCTGGTCCGTGTCGGCGGGGTGGGTGCCGTGCTTGATGGTCATGACGCGGAATTTCCGGCGCGAGAGCTCGGCCGCGAGTGCGACGAGGAGCGTCGTCTTGCCGGCGTTCTTGCGCCCGATGATCGACATCATCCGCGTTGCCGCCACGCCGCCT
>DATNOH010000077.1:0-9817 GCA_035601435.1 Gemmatimonadales bacterium
GGGGCACCGGCCGCGGCACAAGGAAGGCTACTTCCCGGTGCCGCCGGTGGACCGGCTGCAGGATCTGCGCTCGAAGATCATGCTGGCGCTGATCGCGTCGGGTGTGGACGTCGAGGTGCACCACCATGAGGTGGGTACGGCAGGGCAGACCGAGATCGACATGCGGTTCAACACGCTGGCCCGCATGGGTGACCAGCTGATGATGTACAAGTACATCGTCAAGAACGTGTGTCACCAGAACGGGTACACGGCGACGTTCATGCCCAAGCCGATGTTCGGGGACAACGGGTCGGGGATGCACGTGCACATGAGTCTCTGGAAGGACGGGACGAACCTGTTCTTCGACCCCAAGGGGTACGCGCTGCTGTCGGACGCGGCGCGCTGGTACATCGGCGGGCTGATCAAGCACGCGGCGGCGTTGCTGGCGTTCGCGGCCCCGACTACCAACAGCTACCGGCGGCTGGTGCCGGGCTACGAAGCGCCGATCAACCTGATCTACTCGCAGCGCAACCGTTCGGCGATCTGCCGCATCCCGGTGTATTCCAAGTCGCCCAAGGCGAAGCGCGTTGAGTTCCGGGCGCCCGATCCGTCGGGCAACCCGTACCTGACGTTCGCGGCGCTGCTCATGGCGGGTCTGGACGGCATCAAGCACAAGATCGAGCCGCCCAAGCCGATGGATGTGGATCTGTACGACCTGGAGCCGGAAGAGCGGAAGCACGTCAAGAACACGCCGGGCTCTCTGAACGAGTCGCTCGCGGCGCTCGAGGCGGACCATGCCTTCCTGCTCGAGGGCGGGGTGTTCACGCCGGACCTGATCGAGACGTGGATCGCCTACAAGCGCGCCAAGGAAGTCGATCCCGTGGCGCTGCGGCCGCATCCATACGAGTTCTTCTTGTACTACGACGTGTAAGCCGAGGGCGGCAACGGACGGCAACGGGCGGCAGGGGGACGAAACTCTGCCGCCCGTTTGCTGCCTTCTGCCGCCTTCTGCCGCCCTCTATCTTAGGTCTCCATGACCGCCACCGCCGCCGACACCCGCGACATCATCGACGAGTTGAAGAAGCGGCATGTGCGGTTCCTGCTGCTTCAGTTCACCGATTTGTTGGGCGTCAATAAAGCCGTGGAGGTCCCGTCTTCGCAGTTCGAGCGGGCCCTGGCCGGCGAGGTGACGTTCGACGGCTCGGCGCTCGAGGGGTTCGCCCGCGTGGAGGAAGCGGATGCTCTGCTCGTGCCCGATCTCGCAACGTTCCGCGTCTTCCCCTGGGACAGCGGCACCGCCGAGGGCGGGGACGGCGAGGTGGATGGAGCGGTCGCGCGACTGATCTGCGACATCGGTTATCCTGACGGCCGGTCGTTCGAGGGGTGCCCTCGCACCACTCTGAAGCGTCAGATCGAGCGGGCCGCGAAGCTCGGCTTCACGATGCGCGTAGGCTGCGAGGTGGAGTTCTTCATCTTCGAGCACACCGAGGGCGGTGAGCCAACGACACGGACGCTCGACGCCGGCAGCTACTTTGATCTGGTCCCGGTGGACCGCGGAGAGCAGGCGCGCCGGGCGATTGTGGCGGCGCTCGAGCACATGAAGCTCAGCGTCGAGGCCTCCCATCACGAGGTCGCGCCCGGCCAGCACGAGATCGACTTGAGCTACGCCGAGCCGCTGACGATGGCCGACCAGTGGGCCAGCCTCCGCTTCATCGCCCGGACCATCGCGGTCCGGCACGGTCTGGTCGCGACATTCATGCCCAAGCCGATCTACGGCCGCAACGGCTCGGGGATGCACACGCACCAGTCATTGTTCGCCAAGGGAAAGAACGCGTTCTTCCACGCCCAAGGGCCAATCCAGCTCTCCGAAGTCGGCCGGTGGTACATCGGCGGGCTGCTGCGGCACGCGCGGGGCTATTGTGCAGTGACTAATCCGCTGGTGAATTCGTACAAGCGGCTAGTGTCGGGTTTCGAGGCCCCGGTGAACGTCTCGTGGTCCACACAGAACGTGTCTCCCCTCATCCGGGTGCCGGCCCAACGCGGCGAGGCGACTCGCTGCGAGAATCGCATGCCCGACCCTTGCGGCAATCCGTACCTCGCGATCGCCGTGCAGCTCGCTGCCGGTCTGGACGGCATCCACGAGCGGATCGACCCGGGCGAGCCGGTGAACAAGAACATCGCGCGCATGTCGTACCGCGAGCGCCGCAAGTTCCGTATCGACGACCTTCCCCGGGACCTGCACGAAGCCCTCGATTATCTGGAGAAGGATGCCGTGGTCCGTGAGGCGCTGGGCGAGCACATCTACGAGCGGTATCTGGACGCAAAGCGCGAGGAATGGCAGGAGTATATCGGCCAGGTTGGTGAATGGGAGCTGAATAGATACTTGGGACAATACTGAAGGCGTAGCACACAGACGTCGCGCCAAGGCGTAGCACGAACTGCGCCGTCACCTATCCGGTGGCGGATGAGCGATCAAGCGCCCGAGCGTCTTGATGACGAGGGCAACTCGACCCTCGATCTCGTGAATGGCGCGCGCATGGACCGAGTCGAGCGCGGCCGCGACCCGCAACTGCGTCAGCGTTTCCTGAGCGGACCCCCTGGCATACTGTAGGAATTGGCGGAACTCCGGAACGGTGCCCCGGCCGCAGGCCTCCGCTATGTTTGAGCTGACGGAAAGTGCCGCCCGGACTAGCTGGTCCGCTCGCGGCCCTGCTCCCGGTCCGGACAGCGTCTTGCTCAAACGAGCGACCTGGACGGAGACCTCTATAGCGACTTCGTGTACCCACAGCCGACGAGCGTAAGCGCGTAGGGTCATGGCGAACGATAGGAAGGGGCCTCACTGACGGTGGCATCCGTTTCCCGCCTCCGCTGGACGTTTTTGTGCAACGCCGTTGCGCGACGCCTCTGCTCGACGCTGTTGGGGTTACTGTGCCTCGCCTGCGACGGCATATCGCGTCCCGACGACACCCTGGGCCTCCAAAGCAGCGCCCGATGGGAATGGCACGGCCACCTGGTCGTGGAGCGTGACTCCACGCTCACCCTGGTTCGGATGACGATCGACACGGCGCACGGCGGCCATGACGTGGGCCTGGCGCGATACGACTTCAACCCCGCCGAGGGCGAAGGAGACGAGTACTCGCTGAACCTCGCGCTGGACCTGGAACAAGTGCGTGACCTGCGCCAGAACGTCCCCTACGCGCTGGGTCCCCCGCCCGCGCGCATCCCCGCGTACGGCACCGTCACCTGCCTGTGCCGTCCGCTGAGACCGGACTCCGTCCGCGGCACATTCACACTCGCGACGCGCGGCCTGCGGCAGATCACCGGCCGGGTGGACGCAACCCTGTATTTTACGGAATGGAACGGCCCCGCCCGCCACGTGACCTATTCGCTGCACCAGCGCATTGATTTGCTCAAGTAGACTGGCGATCGCAGTGGCGGTGGCAGTCCTGACCGCCGGTCCCCCCGTGCGTCTGGCCGGCCAATCCACTACTCCCACGATCGACACGATCATCGTCGTCAACCGCAACGTGTTCGATCTTCAGGAGGCCGACGCGCCCGGCTTCATCGCCCGGCTGGCGAATCGGCTGCACGCGCGCACGCGCGCGGGAGTCATCCGTGCCACGCTGCTCGTCAACCCCGGGGACCGCTACGACTCGGCGCGGGTGGCCGAGAGCGAGCGGGCCCTGCGCAACCTGTACGTCTTCAGTCGCGTGCGCATCGACACCACGCGCCTCGAGGGCCGCCTGGCGCTGCGCGTCGCCACCACCGACGGTTGGAGCACGAAGCCTCAGCTCGGCTACTCGTCCGCCGGCGGTGATGTGACGTGGATGGTCGGTCTCGTGGAAGACAATCTGTTGGGCACCGCGACCTCTCTCACCGCCGTGTACAGCAAGACGCCGGACCGCACCAGCTTCGATCTCGGGCACATCAATCCCCACTTTCTTTCGCGCCGGGGCTGGCTGCAGGGCAAGTACAGCAACAAGTCGGACGGCAATCGGGGCACCTGGCTGATGGGAGTGCCGTTTTACGAGACGGCCGCGCGGCGCGCGTTCATCACCGACGGCGAGGCGGCGTCCGAGCGCGTGCTCGTGTTCCGGCGTGATACTCTCGGGAGCAGTGTCGTCGACACCGTGGAACGGCGCGCCCTGCGCGTGGGCATCGTGGCCGCGTTCGCTCCGCACGCGACCACCGCAAGCTACGTGCGGCTGTGGCTCGGCGGCCAGTGGCGCCGCGAGGACTTTGCGCCCGAAACAACCACGCTGTTCCCGCACTCGGTGTTCGGCACCGTGGGTACGGGACTGGACGTGGGGCGTGTGCGGTTCCAGGTGCTCGAACGATTCAACTCCTACGCCCGGCGCGAGGACGTGGATGTGTCCCAGTTGCTGCACGTCGGTGTGTGGGCGGCGCCGCGCGCGTGGGGGTATCCGTCCGGCCAGGCGGGCATCGGGCCGGAGCTGAGTGCCCAGGTCGCGGCGCCCTGGCGGGGTGGTTTCGCGGTGCTGCAGGCGGCGGCGAACGGCGTCTTCACGACCGGGCGTCCCGATTCGGGGCGGGTTGCGGCCGGCCTGACCGTCGCGAGCCAGAACGTCGCGCAGCAGACGTTGATTCTCCACGTCGAGGGCGCTCAGCTGCGTCGGGCCAAGCCTGGCGCGGAGTTCGATTTGTGGAACTCGCAGAACGGGCCACGCGTCTTTGGAATCCACCAGTTCACCGGCACACGCCGGGTCTGGCTCGCGCTCGAGGACCGGCTGTTGGTCGCGGAGGACCTGTGGGGCCTCATGGGGGTCGGGGTCGCGCCGTTCCTCGACTATGGTGGCGCGTGGTTCGAGAACGAGGCCGCCCGTCTGGGTGGCGCGGTAGGTATGTCGCTGCGGATCGGGCCGACCCGGGCGGTGCGGGGCGATGTGGCGGAGTTCGCCTTCGGATATCGCTTCGGGAAGGGGTTCACCGGGAGTCGTTGGGGCTTCGCGATCCGCAAGGGCGTGCGGTACTAGGCCCCCTCGATGCATCACTTCATGTCCGATCTGCGGTAACGTCGCCCTGAGTCCACGGGTGAACCCGCGACTCGGCATGTGTCAGTAAACTGACAGGCGCTCTGCCGCTTCAGCGGTACGCGCCGAGCCGGGCTTCAGCCGCGATCACGGGGCTCGTGGTGCAACTATTCCGGCATGGGCGGCGTTAGCATGACCATGGAGACTGAGACGAAACACCCGACGGTGAGTCGGCGCCGGCGGCTGATTGCTGTGATCGTCATCGTGGCTAGTCTGTGGACCATGCTGCACGTGTATGTGGGGCAGCGTTTGCTCGCCCAGGCGCCGCTCGCGCCCGCGTGGCGTCTGATCGGCTGGGTGGGCATTCTGCTCCTGGTCGTCGCACCGTTCGTGGCGCTGTTCGCCGGACGGTCCGAGCGGATGCCGGCGAAACGGGGTCTCGAGGTTGCCGGCTTTACCGCTCTCGGTCTGTCGTCGCTGTTGATCGTGTTCGCGCTTGCGGGCGACCTGTTGCACCTGCGCGCGTGGCTCGGCGCCGGCGGCTCGAGCGCCGTCGTGGTGGGCGCCGCGGTTGCCGTGCTGCTGATCGGCCTGTGGCGAGCCCGTCGGCCCGCGATGGTGCGCGTGGTCGACGTCCCGATCAACGGGCTGCCATCCGATCTCCAGGGATTCCGAATCGCGCAGCTCTCCGACCTGCACGTCGGCCCGACGCTCAAGCGGGACTTCGTCGAGCGCGTGGTGGACACCACCAACGGTCTCAAGCCCGATCTGATCGCGCTGACGGGGGACGTAGCCGACGGATTCCCGCCCGCGCTGCGCGACGACGTGGCACCGCTCGCCGGCCTCGAGGCGCCGCACGGGAAATACTTCGTCACGGGGAATCACGAGTACTACTGGGATGCGGCCGGATGGGTGCGCGAGCTGGAAGGGCTCGGCTTCAATGCGCTCGTCAACGGGCACCAGGTGATCCGCCAGGGGGCGGGCCGGATCGTCCTTGCGGGCGTCACGGATCTTTCGAGCGGCGGCCTCCCCGGACACACTTCCGATCCCGCGGCGGCGGTGGCGGGGGCGCCGGCGAGCGATGTGCGGGTGCTGCTGGCGCATCAACCGAAGAGCGCATTCGCGGCACGCGCCGCCGGGTACGATCTGCAGCTCTCGGGGCATACGCACGGCGGGCAGTACTTCCCGTTCAACTTGCTGGTGCGGCTGTTCCAGCCGTTTGTCGCAGGACTCCATCGGCTGGAGGCGATGTGGCTGTATGTGAGCCGGGGCACGGGGTACTGGGGGCCGCCGCTGCGCTTGTGCGCACCTGCCGAGATCACCTTGATTCAGCTGGTACGCGCGTGAGCGCGTCGGCTCCCCACCCCCACCCGAATGGGTGGCACCGGTCGGTGTCCGGTCTTGACGGTCGCCAGACCCAGGGGTATCGTCCGGGTCCTGTCGCATCTAGTAGCACCGTACCGATTTGGAGTGCCATCGACTCGTGATGCAGCTCGCGCTGGTTCTGCTGCTGGTCCTGGTCCTGCTGAGCATTAGCTCAGGACAGGGTCTGCGGCGCGCGCCAAGCAAGCACATGAGCAGCTAGCGATACAAGAAGGACGCAGTGAGCGCCGCGGACCGAGAAGGTCCGCGGCTTTTTTTTCACCATGCATGCGAGACGGGGAGCACGGGAGCCATGGGGAGAGACGTCATCATCTTCGACACCACTCTGCGGGACGGCGAGCAGGCGCCCGGCAATTCGATGACGGCCGAGGAGAAGCTGCGTCTCGCCCGCCAGCTGGATACGCTCGGGGTGGACGTGATCGAAGCCGGATTCCCGAGCGCATCGGAGGGCGACCGGCGGGGCGTCCGAGCGATCGCCGAGGCTCTGCGCCGCCCCGTGATCGCCGCCCTCGCCCGGTGTCACGAGCGTGACATCGATCTCGCCGGTGAGGCCGTGCGAGCGGCGGCGCGCCCACGGGTCCACGTCTTCATCGCCACGTCCGACCTCCACCTCCAATGCAAGCTGCGGATCAGCCGCGACCAGTGTCTCGAGCTGGCGGGCGAGTCGGTGCGCCGGGCCCGCCGCTATACGGACGACGTCGAGTTCTCGGCCGAAGACGCCACCCGCACCGATCTGGAATTCCTGTGCCGGGTGGTGGAGGCGGCCATCGCGGCGGGGGCGACCACGATCAACCTGCCGGATACGGTGGGGTACGCGCTGCCGGTCGAGTACGCGGCCATGTTCCGGGCCGTGCGGGAGCGCGTTCCGGGCGCCGACCGCGTCGTGTTCAGCGCGCATTGCCACGACGACCTCGGGCTCGCGGTGGCCAACTCGCTCGCCGCGATCGAAGCCGGGGCGGGCCAGGTTGAATGCACCATCAACGGCATCGGCGAGCGTGCCGGGAACGCGGCGTTGGAAGAGATCGTCGTGGCGGGGCGCGTGCGGCCTCACGCGGTCGCGTTCAATTGTGGTGTGAACCCCCAGGAGCTGTTCCGGACCAGCCAGCTCCTGTCCCACGTGATAGGCGTCTTTCCGCAGCCCAACAAAGCGGTGGTCGGCCGCAACGCCTTCGCCCACGAAGCGGGGATCCACCAGCACGGCGTGTTGCAGAACGGGCTCACCTACGAGATCATCCGCCCGGAAGAGGTAGGGGTCGCGCGCTCGAGCCTGGTGCTGGGCAAGCACTCGGGCCGGCACGCGCTGGAACGGCGCTACCGCGAGCTGGGGTACGAGGTGGATGACGCCACACTGCGCAAGCTGTACGACGAGTTCACGGCGCTGGCGGACAAGAAGCGTGAGATCCTGGACGAGGACCTGCTGGCGCTGTTGCACGGCCGGTTTCACGACGCACCGGAGGCCTACCGGCTGGCGCATCTCCAGGTGACGTGCGGCACGGTGTCCGCGACGGCGGACGCGCGGCTGGCGGGTCCCTGGGCTGGAGGAGAGCGAGGCGCGACGGCGGTCGGCAACGGACCGATCGCCGCGGCGTTCGCGGCGATCGCGAAGGTCGTCGAGCGCCAGGTGGAGGTCTTGAACCTGACGGTGCAGTCGGTCACCCCCGGGCGCGACAGCCTGGGCCAAGTGCTGGTGCAAGCGCGGATAGACGGAAAATCGCTGAGCGGGCACGGCGCATCGACCGACATCGTCGAGGCGAGCGCCCGCGCCCTGGTGCATGCCCTGAACAAAGTGAGCCACGCGGACCAGCTGGAGGATCAGTCGCTCAACGCCAGCTACTTCTGGGGAGTGTGAGCCCATGAGCGAGATGCTCTCGGGGGCGGAGATCCTGTGCCGCGCGCTCGTCGACGCCGGGGTCGAGGTGGTGTTCGGCTACCCCGGCGGCGCCATCATGCCGTTCTACCACGCGTTGCCGGACCACCCGCAGCTGCGGCACATCCTGGTGCGGCACGAGCAGGCGGCGGCCCACGCGGCCGACGGCTACGCCCGCGCGAGCGGGCGCGTGGGGGTATGCGTGGCCACGTCCGGACCGGGGGCCACCAACCTCGTGACCGGTCTCGCCGCGGCGCATATGGACAACTCTCCGGTCGTGGCGATCACCGGTCAGGTGTCCCGCCCCATGATCGGGCGCGACGCCTTCCAGGAAACCGACATCATCGGTATCACGCTGCCGATCACGAAGCAGAACTATCAGGTCCAGGATGTGAGTGAGCTGGCGGAGGTGGTGGCCGAAGCGATGGCCGTGGCGCTGGACGGGCGGCCGGGGCCGGTGTTGGTCGACGTTCCCAAGGACGTGCAGAACCAGAAGATCGCGTACGGTGCTCCCCGGGCTCGCGCCCGGGGTCAGTCGCGTCCCCTGACCCCGGGCGGAAGCCCGGGGCACGAGGACGGCGTTCGCAAAGCGGCGCGACTCATCGCCGGAGCGGAGCGACCGCTCATCATGGTCGGACACGGCGTGATCCTCGCGCAGGCCTACAACGACGTGCGCGCGCTGGCCGAGAAGACTGGAATTCCCGTGATCACGACGCTCTTGGGCATCAGCGCCTTCCCGGACGGTCACCCCCTCCACCTGGGCATGCCCGGCATGCACGGCGAAGTGCACGTGAACCGGGCCATCCAGCACGCCGACGTCATCATCGGCATCGGTTTGCGGTTCGACGACCGGGTCACGGGCAATACGGCCAGCTTCGCGCCGCAGGCCCGCATCATCCACATCGACCTGGACCGGGCGGAGATCGGGAAGAACGTCCCCGTCGCCGTGGGTATCGTGGGCGACGCGCGCGACATTACGCGTCGCCTGGTGGCGGCGGTGGAGCCCCGCCGGTGCGAGCGCTGGCTCGAGCACATCCGCGGCTTCGTGCGCACGCGAGCCGAGTCGTATCGCGGCAACCTGTCGCCCGAAGCGATCCTCGCCTCCATTTACGAGGCGAGCCACGGCGACTGCACCATTGTGACCGACGTGGGCCAGCACCAGATGTGGGTCGCGAAGCTCTATCCCTACCAGCGTCCCAACACGCACATCACGTCAGGGGGCCTCGGCGCCATGGGGTTCGCGGTGCCGGCCGCCCTGGGCGTCCACCTGGCCCGGCCGAACGGCACGGTGTGGGCCATTTCGGGCGACGGCGGCTTCCAGATGAACATGGCCGAGATGGCGACCATGGTGCAGGAAGGCCTGCCGGTGAAGATGGCGGTGTTCAACAACGGCTACCTCGGGATGGTGCGGCAGTGGCAGCAGTTCTTCCATGAGAAGCGGTACTCCTGCACGCCGATCTGGAGCCCCGACTACCTCAAGCTGGCCGAGGCGTACGGCATTCCCGGCTATCGGGTGAAGGAGGCGGGCGAGCTCGCCGAGGCTGTCGGTCGGGCGAACGTCGAACCCGGGCCGGCGCTGGTGGAGTTCATGATCGAG
>DATNOH010000078.1:0-7955 GCA_035601435.1 Gemmatimonadales bacterium
AAAGATCCAGGCGACCAAGCATCAGGGCGACCCCGGGCTGACACGACGGGCGCGCGAGGGGGACAGCCCGGAACGGGACCGCCAGGTGGGCCTGCTCGAGCGCCAGCGCCAGGCGCTCACGGATCTGCTGACCAGGCGTCAACTGGTCGCGGATCAACTCGAGTCCTGCGTGCTGGCGATGCAGAACGTCCGGTTCGACCTGCTGCGTCTCCGCTCCGCTGGTGTGGCGGTGGCCCTCGATGATCTCACCCGAGCCACGCAACAGGCCCGCGCGCTGTCGCGCGATGTGGATCACGTCATCGCGGCCGCGGGGGAGATCAAGAGCGTGCTGGGCGAGCAAACCGGTCCCTAAGGCTTGTCTCCCGCACGGCAACGCGCCAGACGATCAGCGGCATCGGACGGCTCGATCCCAAACTCCGCCAAGGTCAAGAACTGGGTGGCGGCGTCCGTACAGCGACCGTCGCGTAACGCCACGACCGCCCGGAACTCGTACAGCACCGGCCATCCGGGGCGCGCGCCGACCGCAGCGGCCAGCACGCTGTCGGCGAGCGATGGAGGCGCCTCAAAGGCGAAAGACCGGAGGGCCTGACGCAGGTCGCCCGCCGGGAACGGGTGACGGTACGTGCCGCGGCCGCCCGCCAGCGCGGCGCGCAGCTCCGCGACCGCGTCACGCCACCGCCCGGCGCGCGCCGCGAGCGCCCCCAGGCCCGCCCGCGCCTGCGCGGTGTCCCCGCCCCGCACGACGACCTCGCTGAGCAACGCCGCGCGCCGGCCATCCTTCCTCCGATGCTCCGCCAGCTCGGCCGCGAACAGCAGCGCCTCCGGGTGACGCGAGCGCGCGAGCAGTCGGGGCATGACGCTGTCCGCGAACGTGGTGTCGCCCGCCGTGAACCGCGCCCGCGCCAGGCGCACGGTCCACACCGGGTCGGCGGGCTGCGCGCGGTGCGCGGCTTCGAGCACGGCGACGTGTATGGACGGCACGCGCGGGGCGGTCATCGCGCGTGCCAGCAACACCGCCGAGCCCCCGGGCGACTCGCCTGCCCCCGTCCCGATGGCGAGCAGTGAGTCGAAGACGTGCTGATCCCACAACGGATCGAGAAACCGGCGCGCCGCGACGAATTCAAGCTTGGGCCGATCGTCGCTGTGTACGAGCGTCCCGCGGGCGGCGAGCAGCGCGGCACCGGGCTCGCCGAGCAACCGGCGTCCGAAGTGATCGCCCACGGAGTCGATGCCGAGCCACTCCCGGCTCAGAGCGCCAATCGCCGTCGTAGGAGCGAGCAATCGCCCGAGCCAGGCGCGATCGTACCGCAGCGGCCGGCTCGAGGCCACGATCTGGAGATCCAGGGTGGTTGAAAACCAGACTTCCACGTGCGGGAAGACCTGGCGGAGGTTGCGGACGATTCCGGCAACGACCGACAACGGTAGCTGGTACAACTGGAGCCACTGGCAGAAGACGCCGTCGTCGGCGAGGCGCGCCCGTACAATCCGGAAATACTCGGGCGTATACAGCGTCGCGACGCCCGCGACCCAGGGGTTGGAGGGCTCCGAGACGACGATGTCGAATTGCTCGCGGCGCAGCTGCAGGGCGCTCCGGGCGTCGTCGACCACGGCCTGCACGCCGGGGCGCGCGAGTACGGCGTCGTTCACCCCGGTGAAGTACTGGCCCATGTGCAGGACCGCGGGCTCGATCTCCACCACTCGCACCCGCTGTATGCCCGGAACGTCCGCGAGCACGCGGGCCGTCACGCCGCTCCCGAAGCCGATCACCAGCGCGGAGGCGGGATCCGGCCGCGCGGCGACCGCCGTCAGCCCGGCCATGATCTCGGTGTTCATGTCGGCCTGATCGGACGCGTCCACTTTGCCGTTCACACGGAGCGTGCGGCCGCTCAGTGCCTCCCACACGCTCACCGTGGCGTTCCAGCCATCGCGGAACACGAGCTGGCGGGCGCCGCGATGCTCCAGGAAAGCGCGGCGGGCATTGGCATCCATCAGCTGGCGGCCGTAGATGGTCGGGCCGAGGTCGATCAGCGGGGTACTCCACCCGGACGCCCCCAGCGCGACGCCCAGGGTCACGATCGCAAGGGCGGCAGCAACGAGCACCCGCCGTCGCGCGGGACGGTGCTCGCCCGGGCCTGCGGCGCCGCCCGCGGCGAGCGCCGCCAACACCAGCGCCGCGACGGCGTTGACCACGAGGCCGACGCGGAGCGTCGTTTCGGTGCCGAGCGCCACCACGAGGACGAAGCCGGTCAGCGCCGCTCCGGCGATGCTGCCCAACGTATTGAACGCGTACGCCGTTCCCACGTCGGCGGCGCGGGCTGCGTCCCGGGGGGCCGCGAGGTCGGCCAAGAGGGGGAAGCTGAGGCCCATCCCAATCGCCGGGATCAGCACGACCGCGCCCACGGCCAGGCCCAACAGGAGCAGTCGGGTCCCGGCACCGAACTCGACGTGCCCGAAGACCACGATCACGTACAGCGGCAGGACGGCAAAAAAGAGGAGGATGAGCGCGGCGCCAGCGCCGGTGATCCCTTGAGCGAGCGCCGCATCGGCGAGCGTGGCGCGCCGGGCAGCGCCGCGGCGGGCCACGAGACCGCTACCGAGCCCGATTCCCAGGAGGAACACAAGCAGCACCAGCGTGAACGCGTATGTTGAGCCGCCGACCACCATCACCAGCACTCGGGTCCACGCAATCTCATCGAGCAGCGAAGCGAAAGCGGTGAGGGCGAGCAGCGCGAAGGCGACGTAGCGGAGCCGTCGTGGCGCGGAGGAGGCGGGGGCAGGCCCCTCGGCCGCCGGTCCAGCCATCGGGCCCATCGAGCGAGCGAGGGCGATGGCGCCCATCCCCAACACGAGATTGACGGCGGCCGTCCCCCATAGGCTCAACCGGATGCCGACGTGCTCGATCAAGAAGAAGCCCGCCAGCGCCGTGCCGGCCATGGCGCCGATGGTGTTGAGCCCGTACAGCAGCGCGAGCGACCGTTTCAGCTGACCACGGTCGGCACCCATGAACGCACCGGTGAGCACCGGGAGGGTGCCGCCCATGAGGGTGGTGGGAACGAGGAGCACGAGCGCGGCGAGCCCAAACCGCAGCGCCACGCTGGCGGCCTCGCCGAGCGGGAGCGACCCGGCAATCCCGAGGTAGAGTCGATGCGCGACCCCGAGCACGAGTGGGGAGATCAGCCCGAAGGCGGCGATGGCGATCTCCAGCACACCGTACAGCGCGGCCGGCCGGGGATGGCGGTCCGCGCGGCGCCCGAAGAGCCACGCACCCAGCCCGAGACCGCCCATGTAGGCGGTTACCACAGTCGTCACCGACTGGATGGTCGAGCCGAAGGCCTGGTAGAGCACCCGGACCCACAACAGCTCGTAGACCAGACCGGTGGCTCCAGACAGGAAAAACAGCAGTGCGTAAGCGCGGGCCGCCGCGCTGGGGCGCGAGAACGACGATAGGCGCACGAGCCTCCTTATCAAGGATCAACCATGTCGAGAGCGCTTCGCCGTACCGGGGGAGAGCCAGCGTTACTGAGTTGCCTCCCGCGTACGCCGGCATTCGCTCACGAGGGCGGGTGCCTCCCGGCGCTCGATCCCGAAGTCGAGTAGCACCAGGAATTGCTCCGCCGCCACGTCGCAGCGGCCCCCGCGCAGCGCGCTGACGGCGCGGAGCCCGTGCAGCAGGAACCAGCCATCCCACCGTGCTGTGGCGGTCGCCAGCAAGCTCTCCGCGACCGCGGGCGGGCCGTCGATGGCGAACGGCGTCAACGCCGCCGACAGCCAATTCCGGGGGTACGGATGGCGCAGCGTATTTCGCGCGGTACGGAGTGCCGTGCGGATGTGGCCGGCTGATTCCGCCCAGCGTTGGGCGCGGGCCGCGAGGGCGCCCAGCGCGGCGCTCGCCTCGGCCGAGTCCGAGCCCGCCGCGAGCGCGCCAGCGAGGAGGGACTGAGCGCGCCGGCCCTGCCCGCGCTGGGCGGCCACGAGTCCGCTCAGGAGCCACGCCTCGGGATTACGGCCGGGTCGCTGCAGACGGGGCAGCGCGGAGTCGGCGAACGCGGTGTCTCCCAAGTTGAGCAGGATCGCCGCCGTCGCCGTGGTCCAGCGGGGATCGTCCGGATGAGCGCGCCGGGCCGCATCCACGTACCGCAGACCACTAGCATCGCCTCGGCGCACGGTGAGCGCGCGCGCGAACGGCAGCAGCGATGTGCTGTCAATGGTCGCGGTGGCGGCGCGGATGGCTGCCAAGGAGTCGAGCACCCCGGCGGTCCCAACCGGGTCGAGGAAACGCCGTGCCGCGACGAACTCGAGGCGCGGGAGGTCGTCGCGGTGCACGATGCCGGGGCCCTCGATCAGCTTCGCGACGCCCGCTTCCCCGAGCAGGAAATGCCCGAGATACTCCTCCGGTCGGTCTACACCGAGGTATTCGAGCCCCAGCGCAGCCAGCGCACCCGCCGGACCGACCAGACGGGCAATCCAGGCGGGATCGTACCTGAGCGGTCGCTCCGACGCGACGACCAGGACGTCGCCCGGCGAACCGAACCAGAGGTGGACGTGGGGAAACACCGCCTTGACGTTCCGCACCACGCCTGCGACCACCGGGAGCGGTACCTGATAGAGCTGAACCCATTGGCAGAATACGCCCCCGTCCGCGAGACGGCTGCGGGCAATGCGGAAGAACTCGACCGTGTACAGCGTGGCGACGCCGGCCAGCCACGGATTACTCGGCTCCGACACGATGACGTCGTAACGCGTGGGATCGAGCTGCAGCGCGCTGCGGGCGTCATCCACCGCGATCGAGACGTTCGGACGGAAGCTGGCGCTGTCGTTGACGTGCAGGAAAAAGCGACTCATGGCGAGCACTGCCGGCTCGATCTCGACCACGTGCACGCGCTGCATGCCGGGCACCTGTGCGAGGGCCCGGGCCGTGACGCCGCTGCCGTAGCCGACCAGGAACGCCGTCTTCGGATCGGGACGCGCCGCCACGGGGGCGAGGCCGGCGAGGATCTGCGTGTCCATGTCGCCGTAGTCCGACGCGTCGGACTTGCCGTTCACCTTGAGCGAGCGCCCCGACACACCCTCCCACACCGATACGGTAGCATTCCAACCCTCCCGATACGCGAGCTGACGCGTGCCGCGGTGCGTGAGGAATGCCTCCAAGGTGGGCTTGTCCATGTGGGCGCGCGCGTAGATGCTCGGGCCCAAGTCGATGAGCCGCGTGCCCCAGCGCGGGGCGGCCAGCGCCACGACCAGGGCGAGGGTCGCCAGGGTGCCGGCGCCCAGCACGCGCCATCGCAGGGCGCGGTGCTCGGCCGAGCCTTCCGCGACGCCACGCGCCGCAAGTGCCGCAAGCCCGAGCGCCGCCAGCACGTTGACGCCCAAACCGAGGCGCAACGTCACATCGGTCCCGAGTGTTATCACGAGCACAAACCCGGTGAGCACCGCCCCGATAATGCTGCCCAGCGTGTTGAGCGCATAGGCGCGGCCCACATCGGCGCCGCGAGCCGCGCCGGGCGGCGCGACGAGGTCGGTCAGGAGCGGGAAGGTCATTCCCATGCCGATCGCCGGCACCAACACCACCCCGCCCACGGCGAGGCCCATCGCCAACAAGCGCTCGATGGCGTTGAGCGACTCCGCCTGGAAGACGGCGACGATATAGCGGGGAAGGGCGCTGAACACGACAAAGAGCAGGCCCGCCCCCACGGCCGTGATGGCCTGCGCCAGCGCCGCACGCGCCGCGGTCTCGCTCGGCGCGACGCTGCGGTGAGCCACGATACGGCTCCCGATCCCGATTCCCAAGAGGAACACGAGCAGCACGAGCGTAAACGCGTACGTCGAGCCGCCGACGATCATGACCAGAACCCGGGTCCACGCGATTTCGTCGACTAGCGAGGCGAAGGCGGTCAACCCCAGCAGGACCAGGCCAACCGACCGGAGAAGGCGGGGGGTCGGCAGCCGTGCCGCGTCCACCGGACCGTCCCCGCTCGGGGGAAGGGGGGCGAGCGGCCGGGCCACGGCCAGGGCGGTGACGCCGAGCGCCAGGTTGAGCAGCGCCGTGCCCCACAAGCTCGCCCGGATCCCCGCGTACTCGATGAGGAAGAATCCGGCGAGCGCCGTTCCCACGACGGCCCCGAGGGTGTTCAGCCCGTACAAGAGCCCTACGGCGCGCGGCAGCTCACCCCGGTCACTGGCCATGAACGCGCGGGTGAGGACAGGCAGAGTGCCCCCCATGAGCGTGGTGGGAACGAGGAGCACCAGCGCCGCCAGGCCGAAGCGCAGCGCCATGCTCGCGCCCCCGCCCAGCTGGAGCGCACCCGCCGCCCCGAGGTACAGCCGATGCACCAACGCCAGGACGAAGGGCGAGACGGCCCCGAATGCCCCGATGGCGAGCTCGAGCCACCCATATAGGGCGGCGGGTCGGGGATGCCGGTCCACCCGGCGTCCCAACAACCATGCCCCGAGCCCGAGGCCGCCCATGTAGGCGGCCACCACCGTCGTCACCGATTGGATAGTCGAGCCGAACGTCTGATAGAGGACCCGGACCCAGAGGAGCTCATACACGAGCCCCGTCGCTCCGGACAAAAAGAAGAGAAGACTGTACGCGCGGACCGCGCTAAAACGCATGCAGGTCGCGCATGGCCCGCGAGAGATCTTCCACCTGTGGCAGGATGAAATCCTCGAGCGTGGGTGCGTAGCCGACGAACGTGTCGGTCGAGGCCACTCGCTTCACGGGCGCGTCCAGCCACGGGAAGCACTCGTCGGCGATGCGGGCGGCGATCTCGGCGCCGTAACCCCACGACTGCGCATCCTCGTACGCAACCAGCACCTTGTTCGTCTTGATCACCGACGCCCTGATCGCTTCCCAATCCACGGGCGAGAGCGTGCGCAGATCGATCACCTCGACGCTCACCCCGTCGCGCTCCTCGAGCTCCTTTGCGGCCACGAGCGAGCGCTGCACCACGGCCCCGTAGGTCACGACGGTGAGGTCGCGGCCCGCCCGCACCACTTTCGCCTTGCCCAACGGGATCATGAAGTTCGGCCCGGGGTTGGGCGCCTTGTTGTACGTCTGGCGGTAGAGGTGCTTGTGCTCGAGGAACACCACGGGGTCGTCACACCGAATGGCGGTGCGCAGCAGGCCGTTGGCGTCGAGCGCGGTGCTGGGACACACGACGCGGAGCCCTGGCACGGCCGTGAACACCACGGCGCCCGTCTGGGAATGATAGATCGAGCCGCCCTTGAGATAGCCCCCGTAGGTGACGCGCACCACGACGGGGGCCGAGAACGCGTTGCTGGAGCGCCACCGTAAGGTGGCCAGCTCGTTGCGCAGCTGGTGATAGGCAGGCCAGATGTAGTCGAAGAATTGAATCTCGACCACCGGTTTCAGGCCGCGGGTGGCGAGGCCGATGGCCCGGCCCACGATGTTCGCTTCCGCGAGCGGTGAGTTGTAGACCCGATCGCTCCCGAACTGTCGCTGCAGCCCCCAGGTGACCTTGAAGACGCCACCCTTGCCCTTCACGTGGTCCAGGTGCTGCTCGCGACTGGCGTCCGCCACGTCCTCGCCGAACACCACGATGCGCGGATCACGCGCCATTTCATCCTTCATGCAGGCATTCAGCAGGTCCACCATCGTGGTGGGATCGCCTCCGAACCGCGGGTCGTCCTCCGTGTCGAACTGTTCGGACGTGGGATCGACGTCGGGCGAATACACGTACAGCAGGGCCGTCTCCGGCTCCGGCTGGGGCGAGGCCAGCGCCATGTCCGCGGCGACGCCGACTTCCTCATCCACCTGACGCTTGATGGCCTCGATCTCCGCTGCGGCAGCCACCCCGTCGGCGATGAGCCGCTTGGGGAACAAGGTGAGGCAATCGCGGCGCGCCTCCTCCTCCCGCTCCTTGGGCGGCTTGTACAGCACTTCGTCGTCCGAGAGCGAGTGCGAGTAAGGCCTGGTCACGTGCGCATGCACCAGC
>DATNOH010000079.1:0-23571 GCA_035601435.1 Gemmatimonadales bacterium
CCGGCGCAAGGACATCCCGGCCACCGCATACCGCGTGGTCCACGGCGAAGGGGACGGCCTGCCGTCGCTCGTGGTCGACCGGTACGGACCGTACGTCGTGGCCCAGTTGCTCTCGGCCGGCCTCGAGCAGGTGCGCGCCGACGTGCTGGACGGCATCAGCGCCGCCCTCGCCCCCGAGGGGATTCTGATCCGCAACGACACCACCGTGCGGCGCCACGAGGGATTGCCGCTCGAGGTCGTGCCGGGGCGTGGTGTGGTCCCGGACACCGTCGCGGTGGAGGAAGCGGGCGTGCGCTATCTCGCTGCACCGCACACCGGCCAGAAAACGGGTGCGTTCCTCGACCAGCGTGAGAACCGGGTGCTCGTGGGGGAGCACACGGCCGGGGGGGGCCGGGCATTGGATCTGTTCACCTACCACGGGTCCTTCGCGCTGCATCTCGCCCGGCGCGCCAGCGAGGTGGTCGCGGTGGACCAGAGCGCCGAAGCGTTGGCGCGGGGGCGCGAGAATGCCGCGCTCAATCAGCTCACGAACATCACCTGGCGCGAGGCCAACGCGTTCGACCTGTTGCGCGACCTGGAGCGGCGGGAAGAGCTGTTCGACACGATCGTGCTCGACCCCCCGGCCTTCGCCAAGTCGAAGCAGAGCGTTCAGCGGGCGCTCGCCGGCTACAAGGAGATCAACCTGCGCGCCATGCGCCTCGTCGCTCTCGGCGGGGTGCTGTTCACCTGTTCCTGCTCCTACCACGTGGGCCGGAACGTCTTCTTGGACATGCTGGGCGACGCCGCGCGGGATGCCGGGCGGCGCCTCCAGCTGCTCGCCGTCACGGGGGCGGGCCGGGACCACCCGGAGCTGATCAACGTTCCGGAGACCGGCTACCTGAAGGGGGCCCTGCTCCGGGCCGTTGACTAAACCGCTGCCCCTTACAACCTTGCAGTCTTGTCCATGCCGGCGTCCGCCCTGGTCCGCCGAGTCTTCATCGGCCTCCTCGTCGCCAACCTGGCGGTCGTAGGGGTCAAGCTGGCGGTGGGGATCACGTCCGGCTCCCTCGCCGTGCTCGGCGGGGCGGTGGATTCGTGCGTGGATGCGCTCAACAACGTGCTCGCCCTGATCATCGTCCGGGTGGCCGCGAAGGAGCCGGATGAGGACCACCCGTACGGTCACGGCAAGTTCGAGACGTTGGGGGCGCTGGCGATCGTGGGCTTCCTGTCGATCACCTGCTTCGAGCTGGTGCGGGGGGCGGTGAATCATTTCGTGAGCGGCAGCCATCAGGTCGACGTCAGCGACTTCCAGCTGGGGCTACTCGTGCTCACGCTGGGCGTGAACGTGTTCATTACGTGGTACGAGCACCGCCGCGGGATCGAGCTCGGCAGCGAGCTGCTCGTCGCGGACGCGGCGCACACCCGCGCCGACGTCTTCATCACGGTCGGCATCCTCGTCGGCATCCTGCTCACGCGGCAGGGGTGGTGGTGGGCCGATTCCACGGTCGCGATCCTCGTGGCCCTGGCGATTATCCTCGTGGCGTATCGCATCCTCGCGCGCACCGTGCCGGTGCTCGTGGACCAGCGCGCCATCCCCACCCGCGACATCCAGGACGCCGCCCAGGCCGTGCCCGGCGTGAAGAGCGCCTACGGCATCCGCTCGCGTGGGCCCTCCGACCTGCGCTACGCCGAGGTGACGGTGTGCGTCGACCGTCACGCGGACGTGGAGTCCGCGCACGCCATCGCCGACCAGGTGGAGGAGCGGCTCAAACGCGACCTGCGGCTGCACGAAGTCACCGTTCACGTGGAACCATGCTGAGTCTCTCGGGGGAGCAGCGCTCCCGCACCGCGCGGCGGCCGCCGCGCTCCCTCAAGCAGGAGTACCAGGAGTTCCTGCTGCAGCGCATCGAGGAATACAAGAATGCGCTCACGCGGGAGGATCTGCTGGAGATCGGCGACGAGGCGGTGCGCGAGCTCGAGGAGAGCGCGGCAGGACAGTACCTCCTCACCGAGGTGCTGCTGCTCGAGCACGTCGACCGCATCATCGCCCGGCGGTTGCGCCTGCCTTCATTCCCCCGTTGGCGCCAGAAGCACCGCGCCCTGCGCGCCGCGCAGCGCGCCCCGACCCATTGGGGCCTCGAATCGGACGGCCCGCTCGTGAGCGCGGTGCGTCGACTCGAGCCCGGCGACCTGGCCGTCGTGGTCGGTGCCGCGGCGCTCCCCGCGGCTCTGTTCATCGCGGCCCACGACGCCGAGGTATTTCTCGTGGATCACGACCTCGGGGCTGTCGAAGGCGCGGAGAGCCGGGCGATCACTGAGCAGCTCGCCGGCCGGTTCCAGGCGCTCGTCGTCACGTTCGGCAGTTGGTTCCCCGACGTGGCGCCCAGCCTGGTGATCATCGATCCCGCGGCTCTCGCTCCCGCGCGTGCACGCGACCGGCATGCGCTGCTCGCCGAGCTGCAGCTTCGCACCCGCCCCGGCGGGGTGCACGTGATCCTCCCTAGTCCCGCCCCCAGTGAGGTGATCCCGCTCGCCCCCGAGGCGCTGCAGAGTCAGTACGGCGGCTGGGAGATCGTCCGGCGCCGCCGTACCAAGGCGAGCGCCGGGTTCACGGCCACCAAGCCGGAGCGTCAGCTGGACACGGCGCTGAACGTGTCGGAATAACCACTCGGCTCCACCCCACTCCGTCAACCCGTTGCCGGATATCACGTTGCCGGGTGAGGCGTGCGGCAAGCGTTTTGCCCTGCAACGCTGTATCCGACAACCGGGAACGCCTTTTCCATGACGAGTCTCCCCTTAGTTCTGGACGACGACGAGCCGATCGGTATCATCCTGCGGGCCGGCCGGAAGATGCTGCGCCCGGCAAAGATCTGGGCGTACTGCTGGTTCACGGACGAGGCCGAAGGCCCGGGCGACCATACGCACCGCCATCTGCCCGAACACATAGACTGAAAGCGCGAGCGGGGCCGGCCCAAAGCCGGCCCTTCGTGTTTCAGCGCGTATCTTCGTTGCAAATCAGGTAGTTGGGCCAGCAGCCGGTTGCCGGGTCCCCCCGCCGGGCCTAATCTTCAAATGTCATGGCGACGCTCACGATCAACGGCCGCTCGGTCAGCGCCAACCCCGAACAAACCATCCTCGAAGCCGCCCGCGCCGCGGGCATTCTGGACATCCCCACCCTGTGCTGGTATCCCAAGCTGCCGGTGGTGGGGAATTGCCGCATCTGCCTGGTGTCGGTCGAGGGGCAGGCGAAGCTCCTGCCGGCGTGCGCCACCAAAGTGGCGGATGGGATGGCGGTGCAGACCGAGTCCCACGCGGCCGTGGAAAACCGCAAGGGCGTGCTCCGATTGCTGCTCGAGCGCTACCCGGGCGAGCATCTGACAAACGGCGGTCGTGCCCAGCCCCGCAACGAGTTCGAGCAGTACGTGGTGCGCTATGGCGTCGTTCCCACGCCTCAGGGCGAGCGCGATCTGGTGCTGCGGCACGGCGACGAGCGGCCCGGCGACCCGATGATCCGGCACGACATGAGCACCTGCATCCTGTGCACCCGCTGCGTGCGGGCGTGCGAGGACATCCAGGTGGTCGGCGTGCTGGACGTGGGCCAACGAGGTGAGCATACCGAGATCATCGTCGGCGCGGACGGCGACCCGGACAAGGCCGGCTGCACCTGGTGCGGCGAGTGCGTGCGCGTCTGCCCGACGGGCGCGATCTTCGAAGTGATGCCGCGCGAGCGGTTCGCTCCCGAGCAGGTGCTCCACCCCGACAAGCAGGTCCGCTCGGTCTGCCCGTACTGCGGCGTCGGTTGTCAGGTGGACCTGCACGTAGCGGGCGACCAGGTGGTGCGCGTCACCTCTCCGGACATCGAGCTCGACACACCCAACCAGGGCTCCACCTGCGTGAAGGGCCGCTTCGGGTACGACTTTCCCCAGCACCACGATCGCCTCACCAAGCCGCTGATCCGCAAGGGATGGGGGAAGGAGGGAAGCCGTTGGGTGTGGCACGGCGGGAAGAATCACCGCGGCGGGCCATGGCAGACCATCGAAGGTGAGGGCCAGAACGCCAAGCCGGCGGGCCCGCCGCGCTCGGTGGGCAAGTCGGTGCGCGACTTGCCGCTGCTCGAGCGCGTGGACCTGGACATTCGCGACCGGGTGGCGACCCCGCCCTCCTGGTACGAGCCGTTCCGCGAGGCCACGTGGGACGAGGCGCTGGAGCTCACGGCGCAGGAGCTGCTGCGACTCAAGCACGAGCGCGGCGGGAATTCCCTGGCCTGCTTCTCCTCGGCCAAGTGCTCGAACGAGGAGAACTATCTCATGATGCGCATGTTCCGCGCCGCGCTCGGCACCAACAACATCGACCACTGCACCAGGCTGTGCCATTCCACGTCGGTGGCGGCGATGCAGCGCGCGCTCAACACCTCGGCGGCGTCGGGCTCGATGCGTGAGGTGGAGCACGCCGCCGACGTCATCTTTATCGGCGGCGCGAACACCACCGAGTCGCACCCGGTGTTCGGCGCCGCCATCAAGCGGGCTCACGAACGGGGGGCGACCCTCATCGTGGCGGATCCCCGGAGGACCGAACTCGCGGGCCGGGCGGACATTCACCTGCAGATGCAGCCGGGCACCGACGTCGCCCTGTTCAACGCGATGCTGTACCACATCATCGCGGAGGGACTCGAGAACAAGACGTTTGTGGCCGCGCGTATGCGCGACTTCGACAAGGTGCGGGAGTCCGTCAAGGCGATGACGCCGGACGTGGCCGCCAAGATCACCGGCGTTCCCGCCGACCGGATCCGCTGGGCCGCCGAGATCTACGCCGGGGGGCCGAACACCAGCACGCTCTGGGCGATGGGGCTCACCCAGCACGCCAACGGCACGGATCTCGTTACCTCGCTCCTGAACCTGATGCTCGCCTGCGGCATGATCGGGCGCTGGGGTGCCGCGATGATGCCGGTACGGGGACAGAACAACGTCCAGGGCGCGTCCGACGTCGGCGCGATTCCCTTCGTGTACACCGACTACCGGCCGGTCAAGGATCCGAAGAACCGGGCGGAGTACGCCGCGGCGTGGGGCGTCCCGCCCGAGTCCCTCTCCCTCAAGGAGGGGCTCATGGTGACCGAGATCGTGAAGGAAGAGAGCGGGGTGCGGGGGATGTACATCATGGGCGAGAACCCGGTCATTTCGGACCCGGACGTGGCGCACGCCGAGCATTGGTTCCAAGAGCTCGAATTCCTGGCGGTGCACGACCTGTTCCTCACGGAGACCGCCCGCTACGCCGACGTTGTGCTGCCCGGCTCGAGCTTCGCCGAGAAGACCGGCACGTTCGTGAACACGGAGCGCCGCATTCAGCTCGCCCACAAGGCGGTGGCCAGCCCGGGGCAGGCGCGCGGCGACCTCGAGATCCTGATCGACCTGTCGAACCGCCTGGGGCTCGCGACGCGCTTCCAGACCGCGGAAGAGGTAATGCGGGAAATTGCGCGCGTGACGCCGTCGTGGCACGGCGTGACCTATCCGCGGCTCGAAGGAGCGGGACTGCAGTACCCGGTGCCGACCGACGAGTCCGCCGGGACCTCGTTCCTGTTCGACGACCGGTTCCCGACGGCGGACGGCAAGGGCGTGTTCGTTCCGGTCGAGTACGCGCCGCCGGTCGAGCTCCCCGACGAGGAATATCCGTTCGTGATGAACACGGGGCGCCAGCTGTATCACTGGCACACCGGTACGATGACGCGACGCGCCTCGGGCCTCGACCAGCGTGAGCCCACGCCGATCGTCGAGATCCACCCGGACGATGCGCGCGAGCTCGGGCTCGATGACGGCGACCTCGTACGCCTGACGTCGCGCCGCAACACGATGGTGAGCTCGACCCGCATTTCGGAGCGAGTGGCGCGCGGTCAGGTGTTCGTGCCGTTCCACTTCCGCGAGGCAGCCGCCAACCTGCTCACCAATCCGGTGCTCGATCCGTACGCGAAAATGGCGGAGCTCAAGTGCTGCGCGATACGGCTGGAGGCGGCGCACGTGGCGGTAGCGGACTAGTCGAAGTGCGGAATGTGGAGTGCGGAATGCGGAATTGAAGTGGGAGGTCATGGAGCGAGCGACGCTCCCAGTCACACTCCGCATTCCCCACTCCGCACTCCGCACTCCGCACTCCGCACCGCGTAGACCTAACCGGTTATCCTCCCGGGGAATAGATTCCCGCCCCCATGGATCTAGGTCTTGCGGGCCGCGTCGCGCTGGTGTGCGGAAGCACGCAGGGACTCGGGCGCGCCGTTGCGAAAGCGCTGGCGCAGGAGGGCGCTCGCGTGGCCGTCAACGGCCGTCACGCGGACTCCGTAAACCACGCGGCGCAGCAGCTCTCCACCGAAGCAGCTCAGGCGGTGATGCCGTTCGTGGCCGACGTAAGCGACCCGGCGCAGGCCGGGGCCCTGGTGGAGCGGGTGCACCACGAGGCGGGTCGTCTCGACGTGCTGTTCTGCAACGCCGGCGGTCCGCCGGCGGCTCCTTTCACCCACCAGCCGGCCGAGGCCTTCCAGCGCGCCCTGGAGCTGAACCTCCTATCCACGGTCAATCTCGCTCGCGCCGCGGTGCCCTTCATGCGGCAGCTGCAGTGGGGTCGGATCATCTGCCTCGCGTCCGTCGCCGCCAAGCAACCCCTGCCCGGGCTCATCCTCTCCACCACGGCGCGCGCCGGCGTGCTGGGGTTCGCGAAAGCCCTGGCCGATGAGGTCGCCGCCGAGGGGATCACCGTGAACGTCGTATGTCCGGGCTACATCGTGACGGAGCGGATCACGGAGCTCACCGAGGCCCGGGCCCAGCGCGAGCAGCGTGCGTCGCAGGAAGTCGTCCGCGATCTGGTCGCCGGGATCCCGCTCGGCCGCATGGGTCGCGTCGACGAGCTCGCGGCGGCGGTTGCGTTCCTTGCCTCCGAGCGGGCCAGCTATATTACCGGCGCCGTGCTGCAGGTGGACGGAGGCTTCACCCGGTCCATCTTCTGACGCCTCCCGCAACACGCATCCCGCATCCCGAGCTTTCATGCAAGCGATCGTAAAAGAGAAGCGTGCTCCCGGTCTCAAGGTGATGACCGTGCCGAAGCCGTCGCCCGGGCCGGGCGAGGTCCTCATCGCGGTGCGGCACGCGGGGGTGTGCGGCACCGACGTCCACATCGCCGACTGGGACGAGTGGGCGGAAGGCCGCATCAAGCCCCCGCTGGTGGTAGGCCACGAGTTCGCCGGGGAGATCGTGGCGGCGGGCGACGGGGTGTCCGAGCTCCGGCCGGGCCAGCTGGTGACCGCGGAGGGCCACATCGTGTGCGGTCGCTGTCTCCAGTGCCGCACGGGCAACAGCCACATCTGCAAGAATACCCGCATCATTGGTGTGGACCGCGACGGCGCGTTCGCCGAGTACATCGCGATGCCCGCCACCAACGTGCTGCCGCTCGACGGTGTGCCCACCACGGTCGGCGCCATCATGGACCCCATGGGGAACGCCTTCCACGCGGTGTTGAGCGCCGAGGTCAAAGACAGGTCCGTGTTCGTGGTTGGGTGCGGGCCGATCGGCTGCTTCGCGGTGGGCATCGCACGCGCCGCCGGGGCCGCCAAGGTGATTGCCTCGGACGTGAACGCGAAGCGGCTGGCGCTGGCGCGCTCCATGGGAGCGCACGTGACGATCAACGCCGCCACCGACGATGTAGTGCGCACGGTCCTGTCCGAGACCGGTGGCGAAGGCGCCGATCTCGTGTGCGAGATGTCGGGCGTGCCGTCGGCCCTGCACCAGGCGTTCGCCGCGGTGCGGCTCGGGGGACGGGTCCACCTGCTCGGCATCCCCAAAGGGGAGGTGGCGGTCGATTTCGCCGACGAGATCATTTTCAAGGGGATCACCGTGTACGGCGTGATCGGCCGCAAGATGTACGAGACCTGGCACCAGATGCGCCACTACCTCACCGCCGGGCTGCTCGACCCCCGGCCGGTGATCACCCATCAGTTTCCGCTCGCGAAGATCGACGAGGCCCTCGCCGCCATCCGCGCGGGGGACGCGGGCAAGATCATCCTGGAGATCGCATGAGCTTCACCGCCCGGCTTGAAGCCGAGCTCGAGCAGTTCAAGCAGGACCGGGTCTATAAGCGCTTGAACTACCTGGAAGCACCGCAAGCCGCACGCACCAAGATGCAAGGACGCGGCGACGTGGTGATTCTCTCGTCCAACAACTATCTGGGCCTGTGCAACGCGCCCGAGGTAGTCGCGGCCGGAAAACGGGCCCTCGACCAGTTCGGTGCCGGCACCGGCTCGGTCCGGTTCATCTGCGGGACGTTCACCATTCATCGCGAGCTGGAGGAAGCGCTCGCCCACTTTGTCGGATGTGAGTCGTCACTCACATATGTGAGCTGCTGGAATGCGAACGAGGGACTCGTCCCCACCCTGCTGGGTGAGCAGGACATCGTGATCTCGGACCAGCTCAACCACGCGTCCATCATCGACTCGATCCGCCTCGCGAAGACCATCACGAAGTGCCAGACCGCGGTGTACCGGCACTCGGACATGGCGGACCTGGAGGACAAGCTGAAAGCGGCGAACCAGGCGCGTATCAAGCTCATCTTCACCGACGGCGTGTTTTCAATGGAGGGCGACATCGCCAAGCTGCCGGACATCGTGGCCTTGGCCCGGAAGTACGACGCGGTCGTCGCCATGGACGACTCCCACGCTACTGGTGTGCTCGGGCGCTCGGGCCGGGGCACGGCGGAGCACTACGGGATGCTGGGCCAGGTGGACATCATCACGTCCACGCTGGGTAAAGCCCTGGGCGGCGCCGCGGGCGGTTTCACCGCCGGCCCCGCCGCGCTCGCCGACTATCTCACGCAGCGCTCCCGGCCGCAGCTCTTTTCCAACGCCCTTCCTCCCACGGTGGCGGGCAGCGCCCTCGCGGCGGTGCAGTACGTCCAGCGCCACCCCGAACTGGTAACGCGGCTGCACGAGCACGCACGCTACTTCCGGGAGCACCTCTTGGCCCTGGGGTTCAGCCCACTCGCGGGGGAAACGCCCATCGTCCCCGTGATCCTGGGCGAGACGGCGCAGGCGATCCGAATGAGTGAGGCGCTGCTGGACGAGGGGGTGTTCGTGACCGGCTTTGGCTATCCGGTTGTCCCACAAGGGCATGCCCGGATCCGCTGTCAGCTATCGGCGGCCCACACGCGGGAGGACCTCGACTTCGCCCTGGGCGCCTTCCGGCGTGTAGGGAGCAAACTGGGCCTCATCTAGCCTCGATTTTCGGTATCTATTCGGTATCACCTTCAAGTACTTTCAAGGTTCAGAGGCTTAAAGCGAAGGGCTATCGCGTTTTCCGGACGAATTCCCTATTTTGGGTGTCGCTTTTTGACCCCGAGGAGTCGTCCATGCGGGTAGTCACGGTCATCGCGGTACTGCTGCTGGGCGGGGCCGCCACACTCGAGGCCCAGGCCCAGCACCACTTTCAGTTCGAGGTAGGCGGGTTCGCGAGCTTCACGCGCTTCGACCGCGCCTTCCAACTCGACAACCAGATCGGCGGCGGGGGCCGGATTGGCTTCTGGATCACCAATTGGCTGGCGATCGAGGGGGACGGCCTGTACATGCGGCCCCATCCAAAGGGCGGCGGTGCGGGGACGGACTTCCCCGTGTGGTTCGGCTCGGCGAGCCTGGTGCTGAACTTTGGCTCCGAGAAGAGCTTCTACATCCTGGGCGGCTACTCCGCTATGGACTTCAACAGCAACGCCTCCGGCGGATTTCGGGACGCGGGCGTACACGGCGCCATCGGCGACCGCATCTACATCTCGGATCGAGCGGCGTTGCGCCTCGAGGCGCGCGCGTACTACGCGCCCAACACGCAGCTCCCGGGCGGTACGTGGGGCGGTCAGGTGGTGGGGACGGCGGGCCTGTCGTTCTTCCTCGGCCCCAGCCACCAAGAGGCCGCATATCCCGAGGTCCCCAAGCAGAAACGGGACTCGATCGTGGCCGCGGGCGGCAAGGTCCCCGAGGCGCAGCCTCGGGGCGGTCCGAGCTACGAGCAGCGCGCGGGTGACTGGCAGCACAAGTGGTACTGGGGCGGCCAGGCCGGCATCCTGGTGTTCCGCACCAACTTCGACAGCTACTCCTTCGAGCCGACGTTCGGCGGGCACTGGTTGATCACCGGGAAGCGGACCGCGTTATACGCGGCGTTCGAGCAGTCCTTCTTCATCTCGCCCCGGCACGTAACCATCGTCGAGCCCAGCGGGGCCGTAAGCCCGGGGAACGTCCAGTTCAACAATCTGCGCCGCATCATGGTCGGTGTGCTCGCTTTCCCCGCGCAGCTGCGGGTCGAGCCGTTCGCGGGCGGCGGGTTCGCGATCATGGAAGCTCTGAACGTTCAGGTGAGCTGCGCGACCTGCACCGGATCGCAGTTAGGTACGCTCCAGGACGAGGCCGACAGGGCGGCAACCAGGGCCTTCTTCTGGTGGATGGGCGGCGTCGACATCAAGCAGGGTCGGCTCGCGCTGTACGGCCATTACATCCTGACCTCGGCGGCGGCCAACTTCCTGATCCAGGGCACCACCCACAGCTTCCAGGGCGGCGTCCGCTACTCCCTGGGTAGTTCCAAAGAGGGGGTCACGGACCGGCAGTAAGCACCCGCAGGAAGTTCTCGCCCAGGATTTTGCGGACGTCCGAGTCCGAGTAGCCACGGGCCTCGAGGGCCCGGACGAGCTCGGGCAGCGACGTCGCGTCTTTCATGGGTCGGGGCAGCACGCTGATCCCATCGAAATCGCTGCCCAGACCGACGTGGTCGATCCCCATGATCTGGACCGCATGATCGATGTGGTCCAGCAGGCGGTCGATAGTGGGAACGTCGAGGCTCTCGGCGTGCTGGCCGACGAATTTATCCACCTCGAACGCCGCTTCGCCGGCACGGCCGCGGTGGTGCGCCCGGATCGAGTCGATTTGAGGCTTCAGCCGGCGCCGCATCTCTTCGTACTGGTCGCGGAAGTGCTCGTCCAAGAACACCGGATAGAAGTTGATGCCCACCACGCCGCCGTTCCGGGCGACGGCGCGGAGCTGCTCGTCGCTCAGGTTGCGGGGGTGGTGCGCCAGGGCCCGGCACGACGAGTGCGACGCAATCACCGGTCGCGTGCTGGTGGCCAGGACGTCCCGGAACGTCGCGTCGGATACGTGCGAGACGTCCACCAGCATGCCCAGCTGGTTCATCCGTCCTACCACCTGGCGTCCGAAGGCCGTTAGCCCGCCGTGCCGCTCCGGGTCGAGCGATGAGCCCGCCCAATCGTTGCCGTTGTTCCAGGTCAGCGTCATGTAACGCACGCCGAGCCGGTACAGCGAGTCGAGCTTCTCGAGCGAGTTCTCGATCGCATGCCCGCCTTCGACGCCCATGAGCGCCGCGATGTGGCCCCGACCCACCGCGGCGCGCACTTCATCGGCCGTGGTTGCCAGCTCCACTTCGCGGTTGGTGTCCGCCAGCGCGCGCACGGCGCCGATCAGGTCCAGCGCGCGCTGAAAGGCGGTGCCCCGGGCGTAGCGCGCGTCCACCCAGATCGAGAAGAACGCGGCCGTGAGCCCACCCTCGCGCATGCGCGGGACATCCACGTGCCCGTCGGCCAGCCGATTTGTGATGTCGGTTCTCATGTCGAGCATGCGCTGCGCCGTGTCGATGTGGCCGTCCACGATGATGGGCTGTTGGAGCACGAGCAGCAGGCCTAGCGGGAGACCCATGGTGAGCCCTCGATCAGGAACCGCAGCGGCCAGTCGGCGGCGCGGGTGATGCCGATGCGCGGTGTCACTGCGATGGCGTGGTGCTGTCGTGACTGGCTTCGGACGATGCGCAGCCGACCACGGGTCAGCGGAAGACCGTCCTGCCGCCCGGTCACGCCCAGCGCCTGGCACAGCTTGGCGGGACCCGAGCAGAGGTCGCGGTCGGTGACGCGCGCCCCCCCGCGCCGTCGCCGCATCGTCGCCAGTCCCTCGACGGGCTCGAGCGCGCGGATCAGGACGGCTGCGGGATGCCCGGCGCGCCCGGTCACCGCGTTCAGACACCAGTGCATGCCGTAGGTGAAGTAGACGTACGCGATCCCCGGGCGCGCGAACAAGCTGGCGTTGCGGCGCGTGCGGCGGGCGCGATAGCCATGCGAAGCGGGGTCATCGGTGCCGAGGTAGGCTTCGGTTTCGACGATCCGGCCGGCGGTGCGGCGGCCTCCGAGCTCGCTCAGCAGAACGTGTCCCAAAAGCCCACGCGCGACCTCGGGTGTAGGTCGCGCGTAGAACGACGCCGGCAGTGCAGCGCTTCTCACGTCCCGCCGGTGAGCCCGCGCTTCACCTTCGACCAGAACGACTCACCCCCACTGTCGACGTCAGGCTCACGGGGGGGAGGCGGCTTGGGTGCCGGGGGCGGTGGCGGGGGCTCGGCCCTGGCCGCGCGGGGCTCCGGGATGTCCCGAGGCTCGCTGCGGTGATCTGCCCGTCCCTCCCCGCTGGCGCCACGACCCCGGCCGCCGCGTCCACGACCACCGCGGCGCCCCCGACCGCCCCGTTCCCGCTCTCCTCGCTCCGGCCGCTCACCTAACTCGGCACGCTCGTCCCGGCCCCCGCCCCCGCCGCCCCCCCCACTACTCCCGCTGCGTCGCCCACGTCCACCCCGACCGCGCGCACCGCGCTCGGCCCCACCGGCCGGCGCGCTGTCGCCGCCCACCGGCTCCGGCACTGCGGGCGCGGGGGGGACTTTCGGCGGCACCAGCTCGATGCGCGGCTTGAAGTTCGGGTCCACCTCGACCATCCCGATGTTCGGGATCTCCGGCGGCGCCACCCGTGGCCCACGCGAGCCCCGGCGGAACCGGGCGCTGCGCGACGGAACGCCGGCGGGCACGTTGGACGGCCGCATCGACGGCGGGGCGGACGAATCCGGCATCGGCGGATCGAGCGCCTCGTCGGCGTCGGTCACCGCGGCAGGCTCGGCCTGAGGCGTCTCGGACGACGGTGCCGCGTCCCGCAGCTTGACGGTGTAGGCTCCATCGTCTTCCTTGGCGAGATCGATCAGCTCTCGATCGTGCGCCTGGCGCAGCAGCTTCTGCACCTGGGCCGGCTCGACCGGCTCCTCGTCGCCTTTGATTTCGGCCATGGCCTGGCCGAGCTCCTGCGCGCTTACCGGGCGGGATTCGCCGCCCAAGCGGCCGATGGCCTGTTTAATGAGGCCAAAGGCGCCATCGAGCGAGAAGGCGCTGCGGCGCTCTTCGGGGGCGGGTGGGAGGGCCGGAGGCTCCTCGGCCGCTGGGACGGCGTGCTCGTCGCGTCCCTCGCGCTCGTCCCGGCCTCCCCCACCCCGACGACCGCGACCGCGACCGCGGCCTTCACCGCGCTCACGTTCGCGTGGCCGTTCGAAGGACCCAAACCCCGAGGGCTGAGCCGCCGCGCCGGGGACGCCGGGACCCAGCCCGATCTCGTACTGGCCATTATCGAGTTTGGTCAGGGCGATGAGGCCTTTGTGGGCCGCCTCTACCACGAACTTGGAGAAGCGGGAGAACCCCAGATCCTTCTCGTTGAATGCGGGATCGATCTCCTGCATGACTTGCTTCAGGCGGTCGGACCGCATTACGTCGCTATGCGCCGTCATCTGCTTTACGGCCTCGATCACGAGGTCCCAGGGATCGTGCCGCGGGTGCGTGACGTCGCTTTCTTTTGTGAGGCCGGCCAGCTCGTTGTAGGAGTAGTACTCGTCGCAGTTCTGGATCAGCAGGTCGCTGGACGATTCGCGGATCCCCACGCCGATCACGTATTTGCCGTACTCTTTGAGCTTCAACACGAGCGAGGAGAAATCCGAATCGCCCGACAGCAGGATGAAGGTGCCGATCTCGGGTCGCGTGAAGACGAGCTCGAGGGCGTCGACCGCGAGGCGGATGTCTGTCGCGTTTTTCTTGTTCGACCCGTACGCCGGCGCCCAGATCATGTCGATCGACGACTCGGCCAGCGGGACGATGTACTGCGGGTAGCGACGCCAATCGGCGTAGGCGCGCTGTACGGCCACTTTTCCCTTGATGATGTCCGACTGCAGCAGGCGTCGCAGCTCCGATTGGAGATCCGAGCGGATCCCCATCGTCACATTGTCGAAGTCGATCATCAGCGCCGCGTTGGGCGCATGGGCGGGGGGTTCGTGGTGCACCGATCGTGGCAAATGGGCTTGCGGCGGTTGCGTCATGTGGTTGTGTCTTGCTCCTCGTGCCCTCGTTGCGCACGCATGCGGCGCCGGGCCGTCAAGCGGCCGGACGCGCGGGAGTGGCGAAAGCGGGGACGGTAGTCGTTCGGGCGCCCGAGCCCGGGCGCCTCAAGGGAGGCGACAGGTGCCTGTTGCAGAGTCGTTGTGAGTCGCCGGTCAGAGTCGCGCGCGGCGGGACATTGTGAGGGATGGTTCGCCGATCTTACCTCGGCGCGCCTGCTGAGCGCCCCGGATCCCCGGGGCTGCCAGGCGCTGCCGGATTGACCTGACGCCTCCCTACCCTGCCGCGCTATCAGTGGTTTGAACATAAACAACTTGCGTTAAAAGAGATAGGCCGGGGATCGGGCCTTTCCGACACCGCGGTACCGCGTAACGTTTTGCCTACCAAGGGCATTCGAGTGATGGATGGCGACGAGCACCGCTAACGGGAGCTCAGCGTCCCTGATCGCTGAGGCGCGGGCTGGAAGCCCGAACGCCCTCTCCGCTCTCTACCTGGAGCACGGGGTGGCCTTGTTTCGGCTCGCCCATCGGTTGGTTGGCGCCCGCGAGGATGCAGAGGACGTCGTGCATGACGTGTTCGTCGGGCTCCCGGAGGCGCTGGGGCGCTACGAGGAGCGCGGGAGTTTCGGCGGGTGGCTGAAGCGAGTAACCGCTCGAGTCGCCCTCATGAGACTGCGCAGCGGCAAGCGGCGGCGCGAAGTGGGCCTGCACAACGCCGCGGGGCGGGCCGAGCCACACGAGACAGCGGAGCGTGACGGGCTCCAGGCGGCCGTGGACACGCTCCCGGATCATCTCCGCGCGGTGCTGGTCCTGAAGGAGATCGAAGGCTATGCGCACGCCGAGATCGCGGAGCTGCTCGGCATCAGTGAGGGAGCATCGCGGGTCCGGCTGACCCGGGCATTGAAAAAACTGCGCCGCGAGTTGGAGAGTGGACGATGACCTGGAACGATGAGCTTCGTAAAATTCCTGCCCCCGAGCCGTCGCCGGATCTGCTGGAGCGCATCCTCGCGAGCCGTGCGGCGGGAGTTCGGGTGGTTCTACCGGAAGGACGTTCGACGGTGTCACGTCGCACGACGCTGCTGCTCCTCACGGCAGCCGCTGCTGCGTTGGTCCTGGTCATGAGCACACGCGGCGGTGATCGGCGTCCGGTCGATACAGAAAACGAGTTTCCAGACATCACGGCGGGTCTATCCCTATGGCCGCGGGACGCGGTGGCGCAGGAACCTGGACCGCCCCGGCGCCCGCGCTATGAGCCTGTCCGAAACCTGCATTTGGCACGCGCTCGAGGAGGAACGTGGACGTACCGGACTTGCACGGCGTTCGACGACGTCCTCACCAATTGCCGTGGCCGTCTCGCAATTACGATCAGCCAGGCCAAGTGGGACGACCGGCCGGCGTGGCTAAGGTCTCAGCAAGAGACCAGCGTGCGCCACGGACCTTCAGACACAACGAATACCATCCGCACTGCACTCGACACGGCGTACATCGATCCGGCAACCCTGCGACCGATCTACCACGCGATGAACGGGAAACAGTTCCACTTCGTCCGTTGGGTCACCCGTGACACCGTTCGCGAGGCGCTCGACATCGGCGGCGCGCATCCGCGCAGCTGGCGATCGAGTGCGGGCATTCCGGGTGCCCAGGACGCACCACTCCTCCTTCGGTGGGCGCGCGTCGATCTGACCTTGTTACTCCAAGTGCTTCCGCTCGATCGATGGTGGAGTGGGAGCGTATATTCAGTGGGCGTGGTCGGACCGGATCCCAATAAGACGGGGTTCGTACCGGTCGACCTGCGGGTCGTGGGCAGTGGACGGATCGAGGTTCCTGCTGGGCGCTTCGAGTGCTGGAAGCTCGAGCAGCGCGAGAGTCCGGAAAGCATGCTGATACTGTGGGTGAGCAAGGACCGGGGTTGGCTCGTCAAGACAGAGCAACAGGGCTGGGACTGGCGAGCCGAGAGCGCTCTGGTCTCGGCTACTCCCCCAGCACCTTGATGATCACCCGCTTCTTGCGCTGCCCGTCCCACTCGCCGTAGAACACCCGCTGCCACGGCCCTAGGTCGAGCTTGCCGCCCGTGATCGGCACGATCACTTCGTGCCCGATCGTGAGGCTCCGCAGGTGGGCCGCGGCGTTGTCTTCCCCCGTTTCGTTGTGCAGGTACTGTTTGGGATCCCACGGTGCGATGGTGGTCTCGAGCCACTTGAGGATGTCCGCCCACAGTCCCGATTCGTGATCGTTGACGAACACCGAGGCCGTGATGTGCATCGCGCTCACCAGCACGAGCCCCTCGGCGACGCCGCTGTCCAGGACCTGCGCGGCGACCTGCTCGGTGACATCGATGATTTCCTGGCGCTGCTTGGTGTTGAACCAGAGGTAGTGCGTGTGGCTCTTCATCCCAACCCTCCCTCCCCCAAGTGCGGAGTGTGGAATGTGGAGTGCGGAATGTCAGTGTGAGGTCGAACCGCGAGATCACGCTTCGACGCCATCCCGTCAATTCCGCATTCCGCACTCCGCATTGTCTTTCTCCTGTGTCGATTTGTCACACGGGCACCGAAGCCCTAAATTGCCCCGACAAATATGGCCCTCCCCTTCCGCCAGCGGATCTTCGTGATCCTGGTGGCCCTGACCGCCGTGCCGACCGCCCTGGCCGTCGTGGGCTGGGCGCTTGCCGTGCGCACGGTGGCCCCATCCGCGGGGGCGCGCGTGGCGCTCGAGGATGTGGCGGCGTCGGCACGCCTGATGGTGGATCGGATGGACACGACTCACCTCTCGGCGCGGGAGCGGGCGGCCTTCCGGGAGCATCTGGACCAGCTCTCCAACTCGGTAACCCTGGCGCGGCGGGCTGAGACGTACCTGCGCTACTACGCGGGCGGCTTCGCGGCAGTCGTATTCGTGCTCGGCGCCTTCGCGGTCATCGCGGCGGTACGTGTGGCGGGCCACCTGTCGCGCCAGCTGTCCCGCCCGATCGACGAGCTGGTGGGCTGGACCCGGCTCATCCGGCGCCGCATGCCGCTGCCGGCGGGTCCGCCGACCCGCGGGGCTCCCGAGTTTGAAGCGCTGCGCCAGGCCCTGCGGGAGCTCGCGACGGCGCTCGAAGCCGCGCGTGACCGCGAGCTCGAGGCAGAGCGCCTGCGGGCGTTCCGGGAGGTCGCGCGTCGCGTGGCGCACGAGATCAAAAATCCGCTCACGGCGATGCGGATCGCGGTAGACCAGCTCGGGCGGACGGCCGGACAGTCGGACCGTCAGACGATGGCGGTCGACGTGCTCGAAGCAGAGACTCAGCGGCTCGTCCAGCTCGCGAAGGAGTTCGCCGAGTTCGGGCGGCTCCCCGAGGGGCCGAAGAGCGAGGTAGACCTGGTGGACCTCTTGATGGACCTCGGCAAGAGCGCCGTGCCATCGGAGGTGGACGTCTCGGTGCGGGCCAACGGGGAGCCCTGTAAGCTGGTGGGGCACTACGATCCGTTGCGGCGCGCGTTCGCGAACTTGTTGCGCAACGCCGCGGAGGCCATGGGAGGGCGCGGATCGATCGAGATCGCGGTGAGCCGGGACGGAAACGGGCTGGCGGTGACCATCGCCGACCACGGCGCCGGGATCCCCGACGACCTGCGCCAGCGCGTGTTCGAGCCGTATTTCACGACCAAGAGCGACGGCACCGGCCTGGGGCTCGCCCTGGTACGCCAGACCATCGAGGCCCACAACGGCAGCATCACCGTGGCGGAGACGCCGGGCGGGGGCGCGACCTTCTCCATCGTCTTGTCCGCCGCGTGAGCCCGCGCGTCCTGCTCGTCGACGACGAGGCGAACATCCGCAAGATGGTGGCGGCGTTGCTCGAGTCTGAGGGCTTCGAGACGGCGGAGGCGCCGAACGGCACCGCGGGTATCGCGGAGGTGGAGCGCGATGCACCTGATGCGGTGTTGCTCGACTTGATGATGCCCGGCGGGCCCGACGGTCTCGCCACACTGGAGCAGCTCAAGCGCGTGGCGCCCGACCTACCCGTGGTGATGATGAGCGGCAAGGCAAACCTCGCCGACGCGGTGCGGGCGACCAAACTGGGCGCGTTTCAGTTCCTCGAAAAGCCGCTGACGCCCGAGGGCCTGCTCACGACCCTCCGGGCCGCGCTCCAGCTGTCGCGCACGCTCGCCGAGAACCGGCGCCTGCACGAAGCCCTGGGTCACGCCGACCCGCTGGTGGGCGTCAGCAAGACAATGGACCAGCTGCGCGCGCTGATCGCGCGCGTGGCGCCAACCGAAGTGCGCGTGCTGATCACCGGGGAATCGGGCACCGGCAAGGAGCTCGTCGCCTCCGCCATTCATCGGCAGAGCGCGCGCGCGACCAAGCCATTCGTGTGCGTCAACAGCGCGGCCATCCCCAAGGACCTGGTCGAGTCGGAGATGTTCGGCCACGAGCGCGGGGCATTCACGGGCGCCACCGAGCGGCGGGTGGGCCGGTTCGAGCTGGCGGACCGCGGCACGCTGTTTCTCGACGAAGTCGGCGACTTGGGGCCCGAGGCTCAGGCGAAGCTGCTGCGCGTGCTCGAGTCCGGTGTGATCGAGCGGCTCGGCGGCGAGAAGCCGGTTACCGTGGACGTGCGGGTGATTGCGGCGACCAACAAGGACCTCGCCAAGGCCTCACAGCAGGGCCAGTTCCGGGAGGATCTGCTGTTCCGCCTGAACGTGCTGCCGATCCACATCTCGCCGCTGCGGGACCGTCCCGACGACATTCCGCCGTTGGTACAGCACTTCGCCGCCCGCCAGGCGACGCGGCTGGGCCGCTCGGTGCGGTTCGACGCCGGCGCCGTGCAGCTGCTCGCGTCTTACCCGTGGCCCGGTAACGTGCGCGAGCTGGCCAACATCATGGAGCGGCTCGCGATCCTCGCCGCCGGGGATGTCGTGACGGCGGATGACGTCGCGCGCGTGGTGCCCGGCGACGGCGCTGCTCCCGTGCCCGCGCCGAGCGAGGGCTGGAGCGACGTGGCGCTGGCGGAGGCCCTCGACGGCTACGAGCGGACGCTCATCGCGCGCGCGCTGTCGGCGGCGCGAGGCAACGTGGCGGACGCGGCCCGCAAGCTTGCGACGGACCGCGCCAACCTGTATCGCCGGATGCGCCGGCTCGGCCTCGAGCCGCCGCGGAACGTGGCGGGATGACACGACCCGCGGGCCCAGCGCCCGCGTCATCGCTCGCCGCCGTGCTCCGCGTCCTCACCCGGGAGGCGGCACACCCCATGCACCTGTCCTCCGCGCCTCCAACCAGGATGCCCGTTATGCGCGTTCTCGTGCTCGTGGTTCTCTGTGCGCTCGGCCCCGCCGTGGCCGCCGCGCAGGACACCGCCATCGTGATCCAGCCCGAGAGCGCGGGGATCATGGTGCCGCCGCCTGAGCTGCCCCATGCCGTCGCCGAGGACGTGGTGCGTCGTTATAACGCGGCCACGACCACCCGGCTGGTGGGTCGTTCGCACCTGCCCCACGGGAACGAATGGCGCGGCGACGTCGCCGTGCGCAACGGCGTCGTGGTGGTGGCGGGCCGCGTGGAGGGCACGCTGCTCGTGATCAACGGCGACGCGATCCTCGACTCGAGCGCGGTGGTGACCGGCGACGTGATCGTGGTGGGCGGGACGGTGGCGCGCAGCCCGACCGCCGTCATCTCGGGGGACCTGCGCGTGTACACCGCGCCGCTCGCCTACCGCACCAAAGGCGAAGAGATCGCGCTCGCCCCGCCGGACTTGCGCCGCTGGTTCCGGAGGCTGGGGATCGAGAAGTCGTGGGGCACCGCCGACTCGCGGTCGTCGCTCACGCTCGCGACGGGCGGCACGTTCAACCGGGTCGAAGGCCTGCCGGTGGTGTTCGGGCCGCTGTTCGACTGGAAGCTCCATCGGAATCTGCGCCTGCGGATCGACGCGTTGGGGGTGTTCCGCACCGCCGGCGACTTCACCCACAAACGGAGCGACCTGGGGTACCTGCTACGCACCGAGCTGCGCTCGGGCGAGACCCCCGCCTACGGGATCGAGCTCCGCGCCTTCGACGATGTCACGCCCGTGGAAGATTGGGGGCTGCGCGCCGGCGAGGTAGGTTGGTCCGCATTCCTGTTCCAGCGCGACTATCGCGACTACTACCTCAGCAAGGGCGTCGCGGGCCGTGTCTTCGTTCAACCCGAGCGCGCGCTGCGCCTCGACATCGACGTGCGGCACGACGAGCAAACCAGCGTCAGCGCGCGCGATCCGTGGACCGTGTTCCGCAACGACCAGCGCTGGCGCCCCAACCCGCCGATCGACGACGGGCACTACACGACGCTCGCCGGCACGCTCACGTTCGACACCCGCAACGATCGGCGCGACCCCACGGCGGGCTGGTTCCTGAGCGCCCGTTACGAAAACTCGCGCTCGCAGGACGTGACTCCCCAGACCGGCGTACCGGCGGCCGTGCGCGCGCCGATCCCGACGGACGGCTCGTACGCATTTAGCCGCTTGTTCTTCGATTTCCGCCGCTACACCCGCGTGAGCCCGTCGGGCCGCGTCAACCTACGGCTGTTCGCGGGCGGATGGATCGGCGGCGACCCGCTGCCGCTGCAGCAGCGGCTGTCGACGGGGGGACCCGATCCGCTCACGGGCTACGGCTTCCGGCACAGCGCGTGTAACAGCGACATCATCGACCCCGCGTTCGCGGGGACCCAAGTGGCGGCCTGCGATCGCGTAATCCTCGCGCAGGCCGAGTACCGCGGTCACCTCTCGCTGCACTGGTCGTATGGCTCGTCCGCCCCCGAGGACGAAGGCGCGAAGTCGCTCTTCACGCTTCAGGGCCCGGATTTGGTCGTGCTCGCGGACGCGGGACAGGCATGGCTCGTCGGCGGCGGGCCCGGCCGCCTGCCCGCCAATCGGCTGCCGACACTGGGCAGCTGGCTCGCCGATCTGGGTCTCGGCATCGATTGGGGAGGTCTCGGCGTGTACGTGGCGAAAGCGGTGACCGCCGGAGAGCATCTGCGATTCACGCTGCGACTCGATCACCGCTTCTGAGGTGAGGGCGGGCCTCGCATTCCTGGTCTTGATCGGCGCGGTGACGGTCCCTCGGGCCGCCGCGCAGGCGCCCGCGTTGACGGTCATCGTCCAGAGCGGCGTCGCCCGGGTCCAAACGACGGGGCTCCTGGCCGACGGCAAGTTCGTCGGCCTCCTGCGCTCCGGATTCCCGCTGCGGTTACACTACCGCCTCGAGCTGTGGCGCTCCCGCTCCGGCTGGTTCGATCAGTACATCAGCGAAGCGCCGTGGGACGCGGTCGCGCGTCACGATCCGCTCGCCGACGACTTCGTGCTGATCCGTACCGGGGGCCGCGTGACCCGGTACGGCACCCCGGAGGATCTGGAGCGCGCCCTCGACCTGCCGTACCGCGTAAACCTCAAGGTCAAGGGCTCGGGGAATTTCTACTTCCTGTGTCGCCTCGACGTGACCACGCTGAACGACACGGATCTGGAGGAGCTGACTCGCTGGCTCAAGGGAGACGTGACCCCGGCAGTATCGGGCGGCGACCTGGGCGGAGCACTCGCGCGCGGCGCGCAGCGGCTGCTGGTGCGGATCGCCGGCCTCCCGCGGCTCACCCTCGAGGCGCGGTCGGAGACGTTCAACGTCCAAGGGGGGACGAACTAGGAGCCGAACCGCTGGTCGATTGCGCGGCGGATATCACCCAGCGAGCTGCCCTGGGCGGCGAGCCTCGCCGCGAGCGTCGCTTCACCGATGCAGATGTCGCAGTGCGACCCGTGGTCGGACTCGAAGCAGGTGAGTAGCGAGCGATGCCCGGCGTGCTTGGCGCACTCGCAGTAGCAATGGACGCCGTCGAGCATGTGCGGCGCGCCGCGCGCCGCCGCGTACGCATCGGCCGCCCCGGGCGTATGCGGCACCGTGCTGGGCGGCAGGACGCGCTCAGCGGTCACGCCCGGGCGAGGCTCAGGATGCACGACCCGCCCGCTCGCGCGCTGCGTCCCGAGCAACCCCACCACCGCCGCCCCCGCCAGCCCCGCGACGATCCAGGGCAGCTTCGAGGTCACAGCGCCTCGAGGGTCGCCAATACCTCGCCGCCGTAGAACAACCGGATGTACTTGGACTGGATCGAGGTGAGCCGCCGCACCGCCCAGGCGAGGTGTACGAAATGCGGCTCGAACGGCGGCCGCAGCGGGTGCATCCCCGCTTCCTCAGGCAGCAGATTGCCCTTCCGCGTGTTGCAGCTCGAGCACGCCGTAAGGACGTTGCTCCAGCCGTTGGTGCCCCCCCGCGACAGCGGCACCAGATGGTCCCGGGTAAGGCACTCCCGGTGGCGCAGCTCCTGCTGGCTCCGCCCGCAGAACTGGCAGCGGTAGTTGTCGCGAGCGAAGAGGAAGGTGTTGGTCACTTGGCGGCGGAAGCGGCGCGGCACATGCACAAACTTGACGAGCCGAATGACCGCCGGGCGTGGAATCGCCAGGCGCTCGCTCTTCACGACCGGCCCCTCCGCCTCGACGATCTCCGCCTTACGGTCGATCACCAGCCGCAGCGCCCGGCGCACGGGCACCATGGTCAGGGGCTCGAATGAGGCGTTGAGCGCAAGGCAGCGCAAGGGACTCCTTCGGTGAAAAGCGGCCGTCTCGCTCACGGCTTCGAGCCAGACGGCCACGTATGCTACACAACCGGCTAAGGCGAGGCAAGACCTTGGGTTAAGTCCCTCCGCCCTCGGCGAATGCAAGCCGCAATGCCGCAAGCTGCTCCGCCACCGAGCGGCGCGAAGCCCCCCCGGGAGTCGAGCGGCTCTCGACTGAGTCCTCCCACGTTCCCAACTGCGACAACGCCACCGCCAAGGCGGGATGGATCCCCGCCGCCACCGGGCCGGGCACTCGATCGAGCGGCACACCGGAGCGTTCCGCCTCGCGCACCAGCCGGCCCACCAGGCCGTGACTCTCGCGGAACGGTACGCCGGCTTCCACCAGCAAGTCGGCGAGGTCCGTCGCGCGGAGCGAGGCGTCGAGCGCGGCCCGCATCCGCTCGGGGTCGACGGTCAGGGCGGTGATGGCTCCGGTCGCCGCAGGCAGCACCAGCGCCAGGGTGTCGAACCCGTCGAACAGCAGGGCCTTGTCCTCCTGCAGGTCCTTGCTGTAACCCGCCGGGAGACCTTTCAGGGTCGTGAGCAACGCCACCAAGTCGCCCAGCAGCCGGCCCGATTTGGCTCGCGCCAGCTCGAAGATGTCAGGGTTGCGCTTCTGCGGCAGCAAACTCGAGCCGGTACTGAAGTCGTCCGACAGCCGCACGAACCCGAACTCCGCGCTCGTATAGAGCACCAGCTCGGCCGCGAGGCGCGAGAGGTGCGTGCCCACGAGGGTCAACCCGAACAACACTTCGGCGACGAAGTCGCGGTCGCCGGTCGCATCCAGGGCGTTCGC
>DATNOH010000080.1:0-3623 GCA_035601435.1 Gemmatimonadales bacterium
GGCACGAACGACCTCGCGCAGTACACGCTCGCTGCGGGGCGGGACGATCCCGCCGTGAGCCACTACTACGACGACACCCACGCCACCGTCCTGCGGCTGCTGGCGATTGCCATCACCGACGCGCCAGGCGTACCGATCGCATTGTGCGGCGAGCTGGCAGGGCGCGAGGAGACGATGCCGCAACTTCTCCGGCTCGGCTTCCGTTCACTCAGTATGGCCCCGGGGTTGATCCCTGGCGCGAAGGATCTGATCCGCAGCGTACGCCTCGGCGAGCGGCGAGCGAAGCCCGCTGTGGCGGACGATCGGGGGCAGTAGGATATCGGGCGCGCAACCTTGCGCTCGACGAAGTCGCGGATCAATAGAATCATCTCGTCAGCCTAGCCCTCCAGGGCGAAGGCCGGTATCGAGGAGGTGAAGCTCCACGTCGGGCAGGTCGCGCTTGATGAGACCCATGACGCGCTCGGGGTGATTGAGCGCCAGTCGCCAACCCCCGGAAGCCCCGTAGTCCATGACGTACATGGCGTAGCGCGCGACCCGGAGCTGATCGAGAGGCCGTTGACGAGCCTGGCAAAGCGGTCGACGGTGTCCGCGAACCTGTTGCGAGTCCCGCTTGCGGGCTCTCTGGATCAGCGCGTGCGACAGCGCAGGACCGTCAACGTCGTAGCGCGAGCCGCTATCGGCTAACATCTGCGAGAACGAGACGCGCTCCCGACGCAACCGTCTGTGCGGAACGAACCCACTTCGGCGGCAGGTGTGGGATGAGCAGTCCACCCACTCTGCACAGCTGTACGCAGTCTGCACCGCGTGCAGACGGGCACAGATTTGCGCGCGACGGCGTTGTACAACGGTGCCGACTCGCATCGGCGGTCATGGACGTTGAATCGCGCACGCAAGCGGCGCCCACTGACGATGGCTGCCGTTCGTGCTCCGAACCCGCTGCGCCGGTCGGCCGGCGACTTGTCGTTGTACTTCGCGATCGCGTTCCTGAGGTCGTAGAAGCCGTGCTTTTGGTGCGGACGCCGTGCGTCGCGCCGGGATACCGGCTCCTTCAGGCGCCGCGCCGCACGCGCACACCCGCGGGGACACACCAAAAAAGTGCAGTGCCGGTGAGGGCTTTCCGGGGACCCTCGGATATCCAATCCGGTGCTCGAGCTTGGAGATTCGTGGCGTGATCCTGTCGGCTCCGAGATGGATCGCCGGGCTGAGCGGCGTCGCCATGCCGACGCCGCCGTCGCCGTAGAACCGTGCCGGTCTGTGCCGGAGGCATTCGGGGACGAATCCACGAACACCGGGACCTTGGTCGGTGCCGACGCTCGACACACGTGCCGAATCTCGGCACGGGGTGTGCCGCTCACCGTGCGTCCGGCGGGAGGATCAGGCGGGCTTCTCGATCGCGAGTCGCTTCATCAGCGACTGGAGCGTCGTACGCTTCATGCCGAGACGCGCCGCCGCACCCCGCGGGCCTCCCAGCACCCAGTGCGCCTGCTCGAGGGCGCGCCGGATGTCGGCACGCTCGACGGCCCGGCCCGCCGTGCCATGGTGGCCGATCGTCGCCGCTTCCCGGCGCCGCGTGAGGTCGTCGAGCGGCACCTGGAGCGTCCGGCCGCCGGAAAGGATCATCGCGCGCTCGATCAGGTTCGCGAGCTCGCGGATGTTCCCGGGCCAAGCGTACCGACGGAGCGCGTCCAGCGTCTCGCTCGGGATGACCTCCACCCGGCGGTTCATGGGACGCGCGAACCGCTGGACGAAGTAGCTCACCAAGGCAGGAATGTCCTCGGGCCGCTCGCGGAGCGGCGGGGCATGGATCGGGAACACGTTCAGCCGGTAGTAGAGATCGTCCCGGAACCGTTGCTCTTCCACCATCCGAAGGAGGTCGCGGTTCGTCGCGGCGATGAGGCGGACGTCGACCTTGATCGTCTTCGTACTCCCGATCCGCTCGAACTCCTGCTCCTGCAGGACGCGCAGCAGCTTCGGCTGAAGCTCGAGCGGGATCTCGCCGACCTCGTCGAGGAACAGCGTGCCGCCGTCGGCCACTTGGAAGCGGCCGATCTTCTGGGCGATGGCGCCGGTGAAGGCGCCCCGCTCGTGCCCGAAGAGCTCGCTCTCGAGGAGACCGGACGGAATCGCGGCGCAGTTGAGCTTCACGAACGTGCGGTCGCGGCGGTGGCTTCGGTCGTGGATGGCCCGCGCGAGCAGCTCCTTGCCCGTCCCCGTTTCGCCGAGAAGCAGGACCGTCGAATCGGTCGGTGCGACGATCTCCACCTGCTGGAGCGTCCGGTGCAGCGCGGGACTGTCGCCGACGATGTGCTCGAACGATTGCTCGCTCCGAATCTCGCTCTCGAGGTACAGGCGTTCCTCGGCGAGCTTGTCCTTGAGGCGCGCGATCTCCTGGAACGCCATGGCGTTCTCGATCGCGACGGCCACGAGCTTCGCCACCTCGCCCATGAACTCGACCTCGGCGTCGGTGTAGGTCGCGTGGTCGCGCCGCGCGAATCCGAGTGTCCCGAGCCGCGTGTGAACGGTCGTGAGGGGCAGGACGCAGAAGCTTCCGATGCCCTCGTTCCGGATCACTGTCATCCGCTCGGGCCATCGCGTTTCAGTGCTGGTGTCCGGGACGATCAGCGGCTGCTGCGACTCGATCACGATCGCGTGCGGCGTCTCTTTCGCGACCATCTCCTCTCGGGGCACGAGCGCCGTGCTGCCGGTCTCCAGCATCGCGCTCCGCACGACGCCGCGCTCGTGGTCGTAACACGAGGCGCCGACGAAGTCGAAGCGCACGACCCGCTGCAGCTCGGCCGCCAGGCGGCCGAAGAGCTCCTCGGGCTGTCGACACGCGCTGATCGATTCGGCGACGGATACGAGCGCCTGGAATCGCGCGGCGAGGGGGGCAACCTCGGCGGAGGCGTTGCCGCTGGACTCGGAGGGGAGCTCGTCGTTCTTCGCTATCCTCAGCGACGGGGCGCCGTCCGCTCGCGGGACGGGTGATGCGGAGTGACGAATAACTGACCAGGCGTCCCCAGTCGAGCGGAGTGCCGCCTCCCGTGCGCCCGAGCCTGTGAAGTCTTGTGGCATACGCGCCGATTCTAGCGGGCGCGCCGATCGCGGGTCGAGCGATCAACGATGTCGGCGCGGATGGCCGCGCCGAGGCAGTCAGTCGCGACGATGTCGACGCCGTCCCGGTACATCTCGGCAAGCAGCACCTTTCCAGCCGGGTCGACGAAAGGGACGTCCGCAAGCTCGACGCGGATCGAGGCTCCAGCCGCTGCCTCTCGGATGCGCCGCCACGCACGCCGGAGCTCCCTGACCCATTCGTCCTTGAGCGTGCCCTCCAACCGCAGCGTCCAAGTCTCTCGGCAGTCCGCGGTCACGTCCAGGATGTCGGTGATGCGCAGCATCGTGAGGGTCCTTTGCAACCCTCGTGCCCGGCGAATACCCGCGGCCCTGCGACCACGGCTGCTGCGCGAAGTCGTGTGCGGACTGTGCCGGTGCCGAACACGTCGGCACGATTGCCGAGTTCGGCATCCTATTCTCGAGTCTCCTTCCCGGTTAGCTCGAGCCTCCGCCGGGGCGATCCGGCGACGGTCGCCGCGGCACGTGCCTTGCTCCGCCAAAGCGCCATCCCC
>DATNOH010000081.1:0-2654 GCA_035601435.1 Gemmatimonadales bacterium
TCCGGCTCGTGAAGGACGCGTGTCGGGATGCCGAGGATTCCCTGCCTGCCGACGTGCCCGAGGGCCTGGTGCGGGCGATCCTCGCGGCGCGCGCACGGCGCTCGGGAGTGGACATCAAGCTCGACCACGGTGTGGACAACATGGCGATGGCCATGTCCCTGGTCGTCTCCACGCGCGGGCTGGCGCTGATGCCTGCCTATGCCAAGAACCTGCTGCCCTCGTCCGTGGTCAGCCGTCCGCTGGAAGGCGAGGCGCCGACGATCGATGTAGCGGTGGGCTACAGCAAGTCGAACACCTCGCCGATTCTCAAAGTCTTCCTGTCGCACCTCGACGAACTGGTGGGGCCGAATCAGAAGCACTGACGCCGCGCATCCGGCCGGAGGTGAAGGCCCAGCTCGCCGCCGCGCGGGACAAGTTCGCGATGCCGCCGGCTGCGATCGCCCGCGCGATTGCGTTCGCGATCGAACAGCCTGCCGGTATCGATGTGAACGAGATCGCCGTCCGTCCCACCGCGCAGGCGTAACGCGACCGACGCCCCGTGCGGTCGCGCGACGATTCGATATCCCGTCGTGACGGAGGCGCAGCGGACGAGCCTTAAGGGCAATGCCGGTCGCTTAACGCGTAAGTGACCGGGTTCTGGATCTTTTTATCCACAGGTAGTAGTTGGTCTCCCCCACGGAGGTGGGGCGATGGAGGTGGGGGAGGCCATTCTGGCGCTGGGCGCGGGCGAGCGCCCGGCGAGTTTCGACCAATTCAGCGCGGCGATCGACCCGCAGTGGATCGCCGACGCGCTGGCGGCGACCGACACCGCATCGGTGCGCCGCCGCAAGCTGCCCGCCGAGCACGTGGTGTGGCTCGTCATCGGCATGAGCCTGCTCCGCGACCGCAGCATCGCGCAGGTCGTGCACCATCTCGACCTGGTCGTGCCGACCCCGAGCGGCGTCCGCCGGCGCGTCACCAACGCTGCCATTGTCCAGGCGCGCGATCAGCTCGGCGCCGCCCCACTCGCCGCCCTGTTCACGCAGACGGCGCAGGCGTGGGCGCCCCCCGCGGCCGCCGCGGACCGCTGGCGCGGCCTGGCCGTCTACGGCCTCGACGGCACCACGCTGCGGGTCGCCGACACGCCCGAGAATGTCGCGTACTTCGGGCGGCCGTCGAGTCGGCACGGCGAGGGCGCCGGCTACCCCCAACTGCGCCTCGTGACGCTCCTCGCCCTGCGCGCCCATCTGCTCGCCGCCGCGGCCTTCGGGCCCTACCGCACCAGCGAACTCGCGTTGGCGACCCCGGTGTGGGCGACACTGCCCGAGCACGCGCTCGTTATCCTCGACCGCGGCTTCTGCTGCTATGCCCTCTTCCACACGCTCGCGTCGCCGGACCGCGACCGGCACTGGGTCGTGCGCGCCCGTAGCGGGCCCACCGCCCTCACGCAGGCCGTCGTCCAGCGCTTCGGCCCCGGCGATGCCCTCGTCGAGTTGCGCCCCAGCCCGGCGACCCGCGCCAAGCATCCCGACCTGCCCCCCACGCTCCGCGTCCGCGCCGTGCGCGTCCAGTGCCGCGGCTTCCGGCCCTATTGGGTCTTCACCTCGCTGCGGAACCCCGCGACCCACCCGGCCGCGGACCTCGCCGCGCTCTACCACGAGCGCTGGGAACTCGAACTCGCCTTCGACGAACTCAAGACCCATACCTGCGAACGCGTCGAAGCGCTGCGCAGCAAAGCGCCCGCCCGCGTGGAGCAGGAGGTCTGGGGCCTGCTGCTCGCCTACAACCTCGTCCGCCTCGTCATGAGCCGTGCGGCGCCGCGCGCCCGCGTGCCCCCGGTGCGCCTGAGCTATCGCTACGCCCTCCTCGCCGTCCGCGCCTTCTGGCACGCGGCGTGGGACACGTCGCCCGGCACGCTGCCCCGACGCCTCGAGGCGTTGCTCGACGAACTCGCCCTTTTCGTCCTCCCCGAGCGCCGTCCCCGTCGCTATCCCCGCGCCGTCAAGATCAAGATGAGCCACTATCCGCGGAATCGTCCCCATCGCCGGAGGTCCCCTACAAAGTGACCGGCATTGGCTTTAACCCAGCTTTAACCCCCGGCTCAGTGTCCTATTTGGCGAGAACGCCTCGGGCAAGAGCGGTTACGTGCGCATCCTCAAGAAACTTGCCGCCGTTCGCTCGGAGGAAGACGTGCTCCCGAACGTCCGCGCGGCGGGCGCCGTGGGCGGTCCGCAGGCGAAGGTGACGTACGCTCTCGGCGATCGAACGGAGGAGCGCGTCGAGTGGAACGGCGAGAAGGGCCTCGCACCGTTCACGCGCATGAGCGTCTTCGATAGCCGCGCCGTCAACCTCCATGTCGATGAGGCTCTCACCTACGTCTATACGCCCCGAGACCTCGCACTCTTCAGCGCTACTCACCAAGCTGTCGACGCCGTCCGCGAACGCCTCGAGGTTGCTCGCCGGGATGCGGAACCTGGCGCCAATCCGTTCCTGCAAGGTATCCCGCGCGGCACGAGCGTCTATCCCAAGCTTGATACACTCGGGCCGCAGACCGAATTCGGCGAATTGAGAGGCCTGGCGGCTGTGTCTGCTGAGGAGCTCGAGAGCCTCGAGGCCCTCAGGACCCGGGTCGATGCCCTTCAACCCCAGGCTGCTGAAGCACGGCTTCAGATTGC
>DATNOH010000082.1:0-14448 GCA_035601435.1 Gemmatimonadales bacterium
GCGACCCACGACGAGCGTGAAGCGCGTGACACGCTCCCCGCGGCCCTGTTCGAGCACTGGGGCAAGCGGGATCCGATCGGGATGTACGAGGAATACTTGAAGGCGGATGGTATCACGGTGAAGCAGCTCGCGGAGATCGAAGCGGCGGTAACGACCGAAGTCGACGGCGCCGCGGAGGCAGCCGTGCAGAGCCGCGAGAAGATGCCGCCTGGCGAGAGTGCGCTCGAGGGTGTATACGCGAGGCATCACCCCAAGACCGAATGAAGAGACTCCCCTCGCTCGCTGCGGTGGTCCTCGCCTGCGCCCTTCCGGCGGACAACACGCGGCCGCCCCCGCCCCCGCCTCCCCCGCCCGGAAGCGTCGACACCGTTCTCATCGCCGGGCAGGCGTTGTTCGTGCCGCGTGGCTTCACGGTCAATTTGTTCGCCGAGGGGGTGAACGGCGTGCGCTACCTGGCACTCGGTCCCGGTGATGCGGTGTACGCCTCCTTGCCCGGAGCGGGCCAGATCGTGCGGCTGGTGGACGCGAACGGCGACGGCATGGCCGACGCACCGGCGCAAACCGTGCTGGGCGGGCTCAACGCCCCCTTCGGCATCGCGTTCCGCGGCGACACGATGTATTTCGCCGAGCAGACGGCAGTGCGGCGGCTCGACCCGGGCGCCACGACGCCGGTCACGCTGGTGTCGGGCCTGCCGAGCGGCGGCCACAGCACCCGCACGCTCGTGATCGGCCCGGACAACCGCATCTATGTCGCCGCCGGCTCGTCGTGCAATGTGTGCGTCGAGGCGGCGGGCGACTCGATGCGCGCGGCGGTCACGCGCTTCAATCTGGATGGCTCCGGCGGGCGCGTATTAGCCCGGGGCCTCCGCAACTCGGTAGGCCTCGCGTTTCACCCCGCCACCGGCGAGCTTTGGGCGAACAACAACGATCGCGACAACCTGGGCGACAACGCCCCGCCCGAGCATCTGAACATTCTCAAGGACGGCAGGTGGTACGGCTGGCCGCAGTGCTACCTGCCGAACCAGCGCAATCCCGAGTTTCCGGGGGCCGACTGTTCGGGCGTCGAGCCGCCGGCGCTGACGGTGCAGGCGCACTCGGCGCCCCTCGGGCTCGCCTTCTACACGGGCGCGATGTTTCCCGCCGGCTACGCCGGGGATGCGTTCATGACGTATCACGGCTCCTGGAATCGCTCCGTACCCACGGGTGCGAAGGTCGTCCGGGTGCACGTGCAGAACGGCCGGCCGGTCTCAGTCGACGATTTCGTCACGGGGTGGCAGCTGGCGAACGGAACGCGCTGGGGACGACCGGTTGGGCTACTGGTGATGCCGGATGGAGCGCTGCTGGTGAGCGACGACGCGGGCGATCGGATCTGGAGGGTGAGCTATGGGCACTAGAGCGGTGGAGAGCGGTGCAAGGCGGTGGAAGGCGGTGCAGGTAGGCGGTGGTGTTGCGGTGCTGGCGGGAGTGCTGTTCGCTTTGCCCAACCTCCACCGCCCTCCACCGCCCTCGACCGCCCTCCACCGCGCCGACATTCACGCCGAATACGTAAAGTTCCCGAGCGGTCGGGATACGATCACCGCCTACCTCGCCTATCCCGAGCGCAAGGATCCGGCGCCGGCCGTCGTAGTGATCCATGAGATCTTCGGGATGTCGGACTTCGTTCGTCAGACGACGGAGCAGCTCGCCAAAGACGGCTTTGTCGCGATCGCTCCCGATCTGCTGTCGCGCCGCGGCGGCACGCCGCCGTCCAGCGACGACGCCCGCAAGCTGATCGCGGGGCTCGACCCCGACACGCTCACGCAGGATCTCGACGCGACGGTGGCGTACGTCAAACGGATCAAGGCGGCCCGGCCCGACCGCGTGGGCGTCATCGGCTTCTGCTGGGGCGGCGGCCAGAGCTTCCGGTACGCCACCAACAACCCGTCGCTCGGCGCTTTCGTCGTCTGCTACGGGCCCAGCCCCGAGGCCACGTCCATCGCGCGCATCCGTGCGAAGGGGCTTGGCGTATACGCCGAGAACGACGCGCGCATCAACGCCGGCTTGGCCGACGTCGATGCGGCGATCCGGACGTACCACAAGACCTTCCGTCATACCGTGTATCCCGGCGTCGGCCACGGCTTCCTGCGGTCGCGTGAAAAGCCGGAAGTCGCCGACAGCGCATGGAGGGCGATCGTCGGGTTCTTCCGGGAGAATCTGGAGCACTAGGGCGGCGGCAGTGGCAAGCCGCCCTTGAGGTATTGCCACGCCTTCTCCAGCGCGGGCTCGTTTCCCGCGAGCAGGTCGTTCACCGTCGGTATCACGACCAGGTGAGGCTTCACGCCGACACCGGCGAAGCCTGTGCCGTCGGGCGCCTCGTGGCGGGTGACCGAGAATTGGACGCCCCAGCTCTTGGGCAGCGCGAACGTCGCAACGTCTCCCGGGCTCCCACCGGTCGGCTCGCCGATGATGGCGCCGCGGTTCGCGGCGCGGAACGCGGCCAGCAAGTCCTCCGCCGCGGCGGCGGTGGCGCTCGACGCCAGCACCGCGATCGGCCCTCCGTAGGGTGGACGGTCCGTGCGGGGTGCAACCGTTCCGGTCTCCGGCGCGTACCACGTGGAAGCGGAGTCGCCCAGGTTCCACGCGCGGAACACCGCTCGATACTGCGGCGTCCTCCAGCGCACGGCCGGGAAGGGGCGATCGGTGAGGCGGGCGAGAATCTGGTAGGCGTATTCGGTCTTGCCGTCGGCGGCGCGGCGCAGGTCCAACACCAGCCCCTGCACCCGGGTGAAGTCGGGAAACGCGCGGTCGAACTGGCGCACCACCTCTTCATCCTCCAGCGAGGCGATTCGCACCAGCGTCATGCCGTCCGGTAAGGACTCCGTGGCGAACGCCGGCGGGTCGAGCGGCCAGCGATCGTTGAGCGACAGGCTGCGGGTCACGCTGAGGCCGCGCGGCTCGGCGTCCGGGACGCGGACGAGGAGATGGACGGACGTGCCCTTGTCGCCCTGCAGCATCCAGGCGACGGCGCGCTGCCAGCGGTCGACGGGGGTTGCGGCCGAGATCTCGGGCAAGACGGAGTCACGGATCCACTGCTCCGTGGGAACGCCCTGGACGGCAAGGATTTCGGCGAGTCGCGGGGGACGCGCCACGCGCATCTCGTCGTTCTCCGCGTAGTCCAGGATGAAGGGCCGACGCTCGACGCTGGCCACGAGCAGCGGCGGGCGCGCGATGCGGGAGCGCAGCGTCGGGGGCGCGATGACGGCGGCCCGCCCGTCGCCCAGCACAGCGACGAGGCGCCGCAACCGGCGGTAAAAGAGCAGGTCCGATTGCGGTCCGGCGGCGAGCTTCAGGTTCGCCACGAGCGCGGAGTCCCAATCGGCCCGCACGCGGTCCCAGTAGGCGAAGTTGTAACGCGCCTCCGCCCACACCGAGGCGACCGCTGCCGCCCGCTCGGCGGCAGTGAGCTGTTGCGCGGCAACCGCCCCAACCGGGGGCGCGAGTGCCGCCACGACCAGACACGTGAGGAGCCGCGACGGAGTGTTCACGCGCCTAATCTATCTCCTTCTCTTCATGGCACCGCAGGTGCTGATCTACCTGTACCTGCGCGAGCGTCTTCCCGACCCGACCCGGCCCCGCCAGGCGCGGATCACGCTGGCCGCACTCTTCATCGGCTTCAACCTCCCGTGGCTCGTGGTTGGCCAGCGCGTGCTGTTCGTCGGCAGCATGTGGGGCGTGGGCCGGATTCCCCTGACGGGCCCGTGGATCGCGTGGCAGCTGCTGGGGTGGATCTATTGCGCCTTAGTCACGGTGTACCTGCTCGGAAAGATGCTGTGGTGGCTGGGCGCGAAAATGCGGGGGGAGCGGGGAGCGGGACCCTCCCCTGAGCGCGGCAGCCCCGATTTGCAGCGGCAGGAACCGCTCCCTGCTCCCCGCTCCCAGATGTCCCGCCGCCGGTTCCTTGCGCGCGCGACGTACGCTTACGCGGGTGCAGGCGTCGCCCTTTCGACCTACGGGATTTGGAGCGCCTACCGGCTCCCGCAGGTCACCCGTCGCACGCTTGTCTTTTCGGATCTCCCACCCGGGCTCGACGGGCTCAAGCTGCTGCACCTCTCCGACCTGCACGCCGGGATGCACCTCGGCGAGGACGCGATGCAGGAGATCGTGGCACGGGTGAACCCGCTGCGGCCCGATCTGATCGTGCAGACGGGAGACATGATCGATATCTCCCGCGCCTACATCCCGCCCTACGTGCGCGCGTTCCGTGACTTGAGCGCGCCGCTCGGTGTCGTGACGGTGCTCGGCAACCACGACCGCTACACCGGGGAGAGCGAGGTCATTCGCGGTTGCCGCGATGCGGGCCAGGTATTCGTGCAGAACGGTTGTCACGTGATCGAGCGCAACGGCGCGGCGCTCGCGCTGCTCGGCATCGACGACCCGCACAACTGGCAGCCCGACGATCCCCAAGCGGCGGACGTCGCCGCCGCGCTCGCCGCCGCGCCGCCCGCGTCCCGAGCCTTCCGGGTGCTGCTCGCCCACCGCCCCGGCGCCTGGGACGCCGCCGTCCCGCGCGGCATCCCGCTTACGTTGGCGGGACACATCCACGGCGGCCAGTTGTATCTGCCGGTGATCGGCTGGTCGCCGGGGAGCCTGATCACCAAATACGTGATGGGGCACTTTCAGCGCGGGAACAGCCAGCTGTACGTGAGCCGCGGCATCGGCGTCGTAGGCGTGCCGATCCGGGTGTTCGCGCCGCCCGAAATCGAGCTCTTCGAACTGCGCCGTGGGTGAGGTCGTCGCGAATCAGGGGCGCGCAGCGGCGATCGCGTCCCAGGCTCCATCCAGCGCCAGCTTGATCCCAGCGTGCGTCTCCGGCCACTCCTTGGCCGACACGCGGTCGATCACGTGGGTCACCACGCCGAGCCACACGCCGGCCCACACCTCGGCGGCGCCGGCCTTCACGGAGCCGTCGGCTTTGCCCTGCGCCATGAGGCTCTCGAGCCCCAGGCGGAAGTCACGCGCGGTCTTGCGGCTCTCTTCGTCCAGCAAGTCCTCGTGCCGCTGGACGAAGAACAGCCGGGCGATGGCCGCCTCGTGCGCCGCTCCCGTCACGAGCCCGCGGGCGAGCTCGGCGAGCTTCTCGCGCGGTCCCACCTTGAGCGCGTCGACGTCCTTGACGAGCTGCCCCGCCCAGCGCGCCGCGGCGCGGTACAGCTCGTTGAAGCAGTGTTGCTTGCTGGTGAAGTGGCGGTAAATCGTGCCCTCCGCCACGCCGGCCTTCTTCGCGATCTGAGGCGTGGTGGTCTCGTGATAGCCCTGCGCGGTGAACAGCTCGAGCGCCGCTCGCACGAGGCGCTCGCGGGTGAGATCGGCTTGGGTCATCGGAGGCGAATCTAACGCGGGCTACCCTCGCTTGCCGGGACCGTCTAGCTTTCCGCCGCTCATTTTTCCTCGTGTCGATGTGGAGGTGGTAGCACGATGCGCATGCTGGTATTGGGCGCGGGACTCCAGGGGTCCGCCTGCGCCTACGATTTGTTGCAGCAGCCCGACGTCGAGCGGGTGACCATCGCCGACCTGAAGCCCGACCGCATTCCCGGTTTCCTCAAGCCCCACGTCGGGAAACGACTCGCATTGCTGAAGCTCGACGTGCAGGATGGCGCCGCGCTGCGCGCGGCAATGGTCAGTCACGCCGCGGTCCAGAACGCGGCGCCGTACTACTTCAACCTCGCGGTCTCCCGGGCTGCGGTGGACGCCGGTGTCCACTGCGCCGACCTGGGCGGCAATACGGAGATCGTGTTCCAGCAAAAGGAGCTGGACGCCGAGGCGAAGCAGAAGAACGTCTCAGTGATTCCGGACTGCGGCCTCGCGCCGGGGATGGTCAACGTGCTCGCGGCCGAAGGGATTCGGCGGATCGGCAGTGCGGAGTCCGTGAAGATCTACGTCGGCGGCCTGCCGCAGCACCCCGAGCCGCCGCTCAACTACCAGATCGTGTACTCGCTGGAGGGCGCGCTCGATTACTACACGACGCCGTCCTGGGTGTTGCGCGACGGCAAGCCGGCGCGCGTAGACGCCCTCTCCGAGCTCGAGACCGTGACGTTTCCGCCGCCGGTCGGCCAGCTCGAAGCGTTTCACACCGGCGGCGGCATCTCCACGCTGCCCTGGGCGTACGAGGGCAAGGTCCGCACGATGGAATACAAGACGCTGCGTTATCCGGGACACATCGGGATCATGCGCCCGATCCGCGAGCTCGGCCTCCTCGACCTGACGCCCGTCAAGGTGAAGGGGAAAGAGGTCGTGCCGCGAGACGCGTTCATCGCCACCGTATCCCCCAAGCTCACGAAGCCCGAGGGGCGCGACCTGGTCGCGCTGCGGGTCGAGGTGCGCGGGCGAAACGGGGAGCCGGTCGCGTGGCAGTTGCTCGATTACTCGGATGAGGCGCACGGCATCAGCGCCATGATGCGGACTACCGGGTATTCGCTCGCTATTACCGGCCTGATGCAGGTGGACGGCCGCATCGCTGCAAAGGGCGTGCACACCCCCGATGAGGCGGTGCCGTTCGGCGAATATGTGGCCGAGCTCGCGAAGCGGGGTGTGGAGATCCGGGAGATCTAGCGAGCCCCAAGGAACCCCATCGGTCGTTGCGTCGTTATTCCCGAGCCATGACTGATCTCGACTTCCGTGCGCTGTGGGACCAGGCGCTCACGTATGCAGAATTCGTCAGGCAGTCGACCGAGCACTGCGCGCTGTGGACCGGCGTGTACCACCTGGCGCGCACACCGGCGTGGGCGCTGGAGCGGGCGTGCGAGCGGGGACAGAGGGTGCGGCTGCTCGTGCTCGCCGAGGACTGGTGTGGTGACGCGTCCAACACCATCCCCCACGTCGCGAAGCTCGCAGAGCAGGCGCACTGCCTGGACATGCGGATCTTGCGGCGCGACGAGCATCCGGAGGTCATGGACCGCTATCTCACGGGCACGGCACGCGCTATTCCCGTCGTGATCGCGCTCGACGACCAGTGGCACGACATCGGCCACTGGGGGTCGCGGCCGATGGAGCTTCAGGCATGGGTGATGGAGGCCCGCAAAACCACGCCCAAGGATCAACTGTACCCGCAGGTCCGCCGTTGGTACGCGAAGGACAAGGGTGAATCGACACTGCGAGAGATTCTATCCCTGTTGCCTTCGACGTCATCCGTGGGGCATCAATAGCACCAACCGGTTCCAAACACGAAGCGTCCTCCATCGCTCCCGTGGCCGTAGCCCATCACCAGAAGTGAGTTGCGCAGCAGGCGCACCGCGACTTCGGCGCCACCGGCGCGGTGCAGGCCCGCGGTGGTGAGCCGCACACCCTCGCCCGGCGCGAACACGCGACCCGCTTCGTAGAACGCCACCAGCTTGACCTCCACCAGGCTCGGCATCAACAGCACTGCGTAGCGCGCCTCCAGCCCCCCAAGCAGCTTGCCCGGCCCCGTGAAGCGGCCGTTGTAGTATGCCCGGAGCGAGTGGTAACCGCCTACGGCCACGAAGGGCCGCTCCGACGACTCCATCAGCTCCATCGCCGCGAGGGGCGGGTTCCCCCCGGTACCCTCGGCCGCCAGCCGCCCCGCCAGAACCAGCCGCCGCAACGGATGCACGAAGACCCGGGCACTGGTCGTAGTGCGCGTATAGCCGGTGCCGGTCGCGAACAAGGCTTCCGCGGCGATGCCGCGATGGGGGTCGATTTCGTTGTCCCGCGTATCGAGCACGAGGCCGGCGCGCACCACCTTGTCCGTGAACGGGATCCTGCCCGGATCGATCACCCCGGCAGTGAGATCCTTTCCGAACACGTTCCGTCCCGGGAGGGCGCGGAAGTCGGTGCGCTCGACGGACGCGCCGGCCAGGATGCGGAGCGGTCCGACAACCCGGCGCTGCACGGTGGCGCGCGCCAGCCAGGTGGTGCGGCTGACCTTGTAGAAGTAAGAGCCGGCGGTCGTGAGGCTATCCCTGTCGTATGGCGTGTCGTTTCCCAGGCCGTAATAGCCGAGTCGGTTCGCGCGCACGGCGCCGAGGGTGAGTCCGGCCCGCCAACCCGCCCACCACGCTGGTGCTTGCGCGTCCACCAGGAACGCGTAACTGCCTTGGGTGCTGGCACCGGCATCGAGATTGATGGACGCGAAGTTCGGCTCCGGTCGCTCGACGAAGCCCACGGGGCTGTACCGCCCGTAGTGGAGCGCGAACCACAGCCCGTCGCCCGTGCTGTGGGAGAGGTAGGGATAGAAGTTGCTGCGCCAATAGCGCTGCCCCGAGACCGCCGGCACGGCCAGGGCGAGCAGCGCGAAGGCGACGCTAGCGGCTCGCAGCGGGCCGCTCGTACAGATAGGCCATGTCCCGGAGCTTGGCCTCGGTGCCGTCGTGCGCCGCGTAACTCGCCGGATAGAGCGAGGCGGCGCCCCAGTCACCCCGTTTGTTCACCGCGTAGAACTTGACGTCAAACTTCGGCTTACGGTCGGGGCCTAGCAGGCGCGGCTCGGTGGCCTGCACCACGCGCTTCAATGTTTCGAGACACGCATCGGTGGGCTTCATCCCGCGGCGCATGAACTCGACCGTCAGAAACCCGCCGCACACCTTGATGTTCGATTCGCCCCGGCCGGTCGAGCCCGCGGCACCGACTTCATTGTCGGTGTACTGGCCGGCGCCGATGATCGGACTGTCGCCCACCCGACCCGGGATCTTGAACGCCAGGCCGCTCGTCGTCGTCACCGAGGAGATATCGCCTTGCGGGGTGACGGCATTGCAGTTGATGGTTCCGGTGGGCCGGACGGACATGTCCTGGGTCTCAGGCACGTCCAGGTAGTCGTCATTCGGATTGAGGTTCGCCCGCCAGTGCAGCCACGCCTCGCGCGCGTGCGGTGTGAGCAGGTCCTCTTCCTTGAAGCCGTACTGAAGGGCGAACCGCTTTGCACCCTCCCCCACCAGGAAGATGTGGTTCGTGTACTTGAGCACCAGCTTCGCGACCTCGGAGGGCGTCTTGATCCCCTCGAGCGCGCCCACCGCGCCGGCCCGTTTGGTGGGTCCGTGCATGCACGAGGCGTCGAGCTGCACCACGCCGTCGGCGTTGGGCAGGCCGCCGTAGCCCACCGAGTCGTCGTTCGGGTCCAGCTCCTGGATCTTCACCCCTTCGATAACGGCGTCGAGGGTGTCCGCTCCCTGAAGCAGCATGTCGAACGCTTTTTGCACCGCCCGTAACCCATTGGCGCTCGAGACCGCGACCGGCTTCGCCGCCCAGCGACTCCGGGGCGGGAGCGGCTGCGGCGCCCGCATCGGGAACGGAATGTCGTTCGCCCGCGTGGCCGCGACGCCGACCGCGGCGGAGGCGAGGAACTCACGACGCGACAGCAAGTCGGACACGTGCGACTCCGGATGAAATGTGCGTGCGTAGGTTGCGCCGCCGGGCGGGCTCTGTCAACTTGCTCCCGTGGACGTCACGGATCCGCCGAGCGTGCGCACGGTGGTGCGCGGAATCTTGGGCGCTGCCATGGTGCTCGTCGGTCTCGCCCTGATCGTGGTATCGATCGATGCGGGGCACATCGAATGGCGGCTCGCCGCCCTGATGCTCGCATTGTGGGGCGCCTGGGGGTTTCTGGACTCGTTGTTCGGCTCCGTGATCGAGCCGCTCGGCCAGTTCGTGAACAATGCGCTGACGGGTGGGTCGATGCCGGGTGGCACGGTGATCACCATGGACGAAGAGACGGCCATGCTCGAGCACCTGATCGACGCCGATCCCCCACCACCGCAACATCGGGTCGTGCTCGCCGGCATCCGCCTCGCCGAGATCTACCGCACGCACCAGCACGATGCTGCCAAAGCGGAGGCCGTCATCGCCCGGCTCGTCAGCCGGTACCCCGACGCGCCCGAGCTCAAGTATGTCCGCCCCGCTTGAGCTTTCGCTGGTCGTTCCGGTGTACAACGAGCGCGACAATCTACCGATCCTGGTTGCGGAAATCGGCCGGGCGCTTGCCGGCCGGGGAGAGGGGGGGCGCTACGAGATCGTGGCCGTAGACGACGGCTCGACCGACGGCTCGCTCGACGTTCTGAAGGCGCTCAAGCGCGAGCACCCCGAGATTCATATCGTGGCGTTCGCCGCGAATGCCGGGCAGACAGCCGCCTTCGCGGCGGGCTTCGGCGCGGCCCGCGGGCGCGTGATCGTCACGCTCGACGCGGATCTCCAGAACGACCCGGCCGACATTCCCGTCCTGCTGGCCGAGCTCGAGCGCAGCGGGGCGGCGGCGGTCGCGGGGTACCGGGTGGAGCGGCAGGACTCGGGTTGGAAGCGGCTGCAGAGCCGGATCGCCAATGGTGTGCGGAACCGGCTCAACCGTGAGACGATTCGCGATACCGGCTGCTCCCTCAAGGCGTTTCGCGCCGAGGCGGTGCGGGCGCTGCCGCTGTTCAACGGGATGCACCGCTTCCTGCCGACGCTCGTCATGATACGAGGCGGTCGGGTGACGGAAGTGCCGGTACACCACCGGCCGCGCCGCTTCGGGAAGACGAAGTACGGGATGTGGAACCGCGTATTCCGCGCCCTGGTGGACGCGCTCGCGGTGCGCTGGATGCAGCGCCGGGCATTGCGCTACCAGGTGCGGGAGGAGCTGCCGTGAACCATGAAGAATGGGTGCAGCAGATCGACCTCGAGTTGGACGGCGAGCTGAGTCTCCCCGAGCGGGCCGGGCTGGCGCGTCACCTCGCGGGCTGCCGGCATTGCGCCGAGGCGCGCGTGAGCCATCTCGAGCTGCGGGTCGCGTTCGCCCGCTCCGCCGGCGAGCCCCATGCCCGCACGGTACCGCGTCCGCGGATCCGCGGGCGGACACTGGCCCTGTGGATGGCGGCGAGCCTGGTCGCCGGCGGCGCGGCGGGCTGGCTGGGTCATATCCGTTGGGGCGGGCCTGGGTCGGAAGCAATCGAGACCACTCGTGCGACTTTCCTGGCGCGCTAGTTCGGTTGTCGCGGCGCTAGGGATCGGCGTGTCGCTTGGTGTCGCCGCCCAGGCCCCGAATTACCGCCTGACCTACCACCTGCGGGTGGTCGAGCGGGCAGCGGGCGAAACGCGGCTGCTCGCCAGCGCCGCGGTCAGTGGCCCGCGAGAGACGGACTTGCGGCTCGCGTTGCGGAGTCGCGCGACGGAGCTCCAGAGCCTGCTCAGCACCCTCCCGGAGCCGGACACTGTGAGCCTCGGAGGGGTGTTTTTCACGCGTCGCCTGGTCGGCCGGTCGCGTCGCGGGCTGCCGCTGTGGGAGGAAGACACCTACCGGCGGTGGTCCCGGATCCCGTGGGGGGAGACGACCCTGTTGTACCCTTTCGGGCCGCCCGCCGCGGGCCAGCGGCGCGTGGTTTGGGTGGAGATCACCGTCAGCCGCGGGTTCGCGGCGGGGGAGACGCGAGCGAGCGAAGAAGTGACCGTCATGGACAGTTCCATCGCATTCAGCGCCCAGGCGGTGATTCCCCCGCGCCGCGTGACCGTTCGCATGTGGCTGGTGCGGGGCGACACCGCGTCCAGCCGACAGGCCATGGACCTCGTTCCGGAAACGACCGGTCGGCGCGTCAGCTTCAGGTTGGGCCGCGAGAAGTTGGACTTCGATGTCGCGCTGGAGCGAACAGAGGCGCCCCGGACCGGGCGCGACAGCGCGCTCGCCGTTGGAGTGGACGTCGTGTGCCTGCGGGTCGTTCCGCCCGAGTCGGCCGAGTCGGCTCGCGTCCGTTGCGGCCGGCTCGACGATATCGCCCGCCGCGTGGCCCTGGTCGGCGGCGATACCCTGATGGCGACGTTCGGCTGGCCGCCGGCGCGCTGAGCACGGTATTATCCACCAATGGCCCGGAGGCCGCGGCTCGACCCTGCGATCTTCCACTTCCCCGTCGAGAAGATGCGGGAGGGCTACTACTCCGATAAATACTTCGTCCGCACGCGCGAGCTGCTGCTCAAGGACGGTCACCGCCCGTGCGTGACGATGCAGGTATTCGGCAAGGCGCCCGCGTTCCTCGGCGGCATCGACGAGGCGATCGCGATTCTCAAGCTGTGCAGCATGGAGTGGCCGGAGCTGGAGGTGTACGCGCTGTACGATGGCGACGAGATCGCGCCGTGGGAAACCGTCCTCCTCATCGAGGGCCCGTATGACGCGTTCGCTCACCTCGAGACTCTGTACCTGGGAGTGCTCGCGCGCCGCACCAAGGTCGGGAGCAACACCCGCCGCGTCGTGGAGGCGGCGCGGCCGAAGCAGGTGATGTTCTTCCCGGCCCGGCACGACCACTGGCTGGTCCAGACCGGGGACGGCTACGCCGCGCACATCGCGGGCGCGATCGGTGTCTCGACCGACGCGCAGGCTTCGTGGTGGGGCTCCGAGGGCGTGGGCACGGTGCCCCACGCCCTCATCGCAGCCTACGGCGGGGACACCGTGCTCGCCTCGGAAAAATTCGCCGATTTGATGGACGGGAACGTCCGGCTCATTACCCTCGTCGACTTCGAGAACGACTGCGTGGGGACGGCGCTCAAGGTGGCCCGCGCTCTGCGACATCGCCTCTGGGGCGTGCGGATCGACACCTCCGAGACGCTCGTGGACAAGTCGGTGATTCCGCAAATGGGCACCTTCAAGCCGACGGGCGTCAACTCGCAGCTTGTCTGGAACGTGCGCCGGGCGCTCGACGGGGAGGGGTTCCAGCACGTGAAGATCGTCGTGTCGGGCGGGTTCACCGTCGAAAAGATCCGGCAGTTCGAAGAGCAGGAAGTGCCCGTAGACATGTACGGCGTGGGGTCGAGCCTGTTCCAGGGGCGCTTCGACTTCACTGCGGACGTGGTGCGGGTCGAGGGGAAAGCGCTGGCCAAGGTAGGCCGGAGCTACCGGCCCAACCCACGACTCGAACGGGTTGAATGAGGTAGGGGCGCAGCATGCGGCGCCCCTACGGCCGTAGATATTTGTCGTACCACGCCAGATATCGTTCGAGCCGGTCGCGCCGGTAGGTCGGCTTGTTGATGGCGTGGTGCTGGCCCGGATAAATCACCAGCTGAGTCTCCACGCCGAGGCTCCTGAGCGCCTGGTACATCTGCTCCGAGTTGAGCAGCGGCACGTTGAAGTCCTTGTCCCCGCACAGAAACAGCGTCGGCGTATTGATCCGGTCGGCGTGCAGGAACGGGGATGACAGCCGCACCCAGGTGTCGGCGGCCCTCCACGGCACGCCCAGCTCGCCTTCGTATTCCCGCACATACTGATCGGTGCCGTAGCCGGCGAGCACGTTGGAGATGCTCGCCCCGCTCACCGCCGCCTTGAAGCGATGATCCTGCGCGATCACGTAGTTCGTGAGGATGCCGCCGTAGCTCCAGCCGCCGACGCCCAGCCGCGCGGGATCGGCGAGCCCCTGCGCGACCGCGTAGTCCACCGCGGCAAGCACGTCCTGGGCATCCTTGTTCCCCCAGTCCGCATAGATCGCCGCGGCAAACCGCTCTCCCCGGCCGGAGCTGCCGCGCGGGTTCGCCACGACCACGAGATAGCCGTGCCCGGCCAGGGTCTGCAGCTGGAAGTCGAACTCGTGCTGGTACTGCGATACGGGCCCACCATGAATGCGCAGGACCATGGGGTAGCGCTTTCCGGCCACGAAGCCGGGTGGCTTCACCACAAAGCCGTTGATCGCCGTGCCGTCCCGGCTCTTGAAGCTGATCGGCTCCACGGCGCCGAGCTTGACCCTAGATAGCCACTCGTCGTTCTGACGTGAAAGCGGCCGCAGCGTCGTGCCATCCAGAGCGAACACTTCGGCGGGCTCGAGCGGCGTGGACGCGAGCACGGCGACTTTGCCGCCGGCAGCGGTGAACGCGGTCAGGACCCGTGGGCCCGAAACGATTCGCTCGATCGTGCCACCTGCCGCCGGCACGCGCGCGAGCCCGATCGTCCGGTCGTCTTCCAGCAAGAAGTAAATCGACGACCCGTCGGGCGACCACACGGGATTGGTCGCGTTGCGGTCCAGCGCCGCCGTGAGGATGCGGGGCGCGCCTCCGGCGGCCGGCACGACGGCGAGCTTCTGAACGCCGTAGTACACGAGCTTGAGCGGCCCGCCCTGGAGGTAGGCGATGGAGCGTCCGTCGGGACTCCACGCCGGGCGACTCTCGGTGTCCGGATCGTTGTCCGGGCCCTCGAACGTCGTGAGCTGCCGCGGCACGGCGTTTCCCCCCGGTGCGGCGTCGATCACGTACAGATCCCAATTGCTGTCCCGATCGAACTCGGGACGCCGCTTGCTCACGAACGCGAGGGACTTGCCGTCGGGCGACCAGGCCGGCAGGAGCTCGTCGTAGTCTCCCGAGGTCAGGATGGTCGTTTTCCCCGACTCCAGGTCGAGCACGTAGAGGTGCCGACGCTGTTTGCCGAGATAACCGGACTCATCCTGTTTGAACTGGAAGCGGTCGATCACGATCGGAGGCGGCGTCTTGGGCTTGGCCGTGTCCGCGTCCGCCACGACC
>DATNOH010000083.1:0-17315 GCA_035601435.1 Gemmatimonadales bacterium
CCGTACAGCTCGGGATACTGGTCGGGCTGGAGGATGTACTCGAGCACGCCGAGCTTGGACTCTTCTTTGGTCTTGAACGATTCGGGATCGTCCAGCACCTCGCCGTCCCGGTTGCCCAGGATATTCGTCGAATACCAGCCCGCGAGTCCGAGCATGCGCGCCTTGAACGCGGGCGCGAGCACGGTCTTCATCATCGTCTGGCCGGTCTTGAAGTCTTTGCCGCCAATCGGAATCTTGCGCTCCTCGGCCAGGTGCTGGAGCGCGGGAACGTCGACGGTCAGGTTAGGCGCGCCGTTGGCGAACGGCACGCTTTCCATGAGGGCGGCGTAGGCGTACAGCATCGACGGCGCGATGGCGGGATCGTTCTGCTCCATCGCCTTCTCGAACGTGGCGAGCGATTGGTGCGCCGGGCCGGGCGTGATGAACACCTCGGTGGACGCGCACCACACGATCACCACGCGGCTCACCCCCGCGGACTTCCGGAAGCTGCGGATGTCCTCGCGCAGCTGCTCGGCGAGCTCGCGCTTGGTCTTGCCGCGCTTCACGTTGGTGCCCTGCAGCCGCTTCACGTAGTACTGGTCGAACGCGGCGGGGAGCGGCTTGATGCCCTGGAGGAAATCCTTGATCGGCTCCAGGTGCTCGTGCCGCTCCAGCACGCCGGCTTTCACGGCGGCGGTGTAGGCGTCGTCGGGAATCGGGTCCCAGGCAGCGAACACCAGGTCTTGCAAGTCGGCGAGAGGCACGAACTCCTTGATCTTGGGACTGCGTTTTTCGGTGCGCTTCCCGAGGCGGATGGTCCCCATCTGCGACAGCGACCCGATCGGCAGCCCCCTGCCCCGCCGCACGTTCTCGACGCCCGCGATGAACGTCGTGGATACCGCACCCAGTCCCACGAGCATCACGCCCAGTTTTCCTTTGGCGGGCGCGATGTCCCGACCGGCTTCGACCGCCACTATTACGATCCTTTCCGAGATTGTAGCGCGGGCGCGTGGCCCGGGAGTGTGTCGCGCTGGCGGGAGGGCCGCCTCACGGAGGGTTCCCGGGCCGCGCGCGCGACGTAGCGCACGCGCTGCACCACCGTCAGTGAGGTGGCGAGCGCCAGAACGACGACGATCCAAAACAACAACGATCCGTGGTTCCCGGCCCCGAAAAACAGCGTCGGAGCGCCCAGCAGCAGCACGCGCTCGGCCCGCTGCGCAATGCCCACCTTGGCGGTGAGGCCCAATCCTTCGGCGCGGGCCCGCGTGTAGGACACGATCAAGGACGCCGCCAGCGCGACGAGGCACGCGACCACCGCGAGCGTCAGGCGCTCGGGGGGCACCCCGCCCCGCAGGAAGTACACCGCGATCCCTGAGAACAGCGCCGATTCGCCCACCCGGTCGAGCGTCGAGTCGTAGAACGCCCCGAAGGTCGTGGTCATGTCCGCCCGGCGCGCGACGCGGCCGTCCACCATGTCGAAGATGCCGGACACGAGCAGCAGAAAACCTCCGGAGCGAACCCACCCCAGGCCGAACGCCGTCGCCGACCCGATGATCACGAGGGTACCGGCGGTGGTGATGAGATTGGGGCGAACGTGCAGACGGATGAACAGGGCGGCGAGGGGATCGATCAATTTCCCGAAGCCATCCCGCACGCTCTGGGGGATCAGGTTCATGGCCGGGGGAAGGTAGCCGGACGCGGCCAGAGTCTCAATAGAGCAAGTACTTGGCGCGCAGGCGTCGAAACCGCGCGAGCGGTCCGTCCCACTCCCGCCAGATGGCGTCCGCCGTGCGGTCCGCCAAAATCGCGCGTCGCAGCTCCGCGCCTTGCGCCAGCCGATCGAACCGTGCCGCATCGAAACGCAACGAATCGGGCTGGGCCGCTCGGATCGCCGCGAGAACCAGGGCGGCGGCGCGCGTCGGATCGTAGCGTCGTCGATCCGTCACATGCAGCCTGATGCCGCGCACTTCGACGCCGTCGTATTTTCCATCGGTCGGTCCATGCGGAATGAACGCGACACCTGAGAGCTCCACTCCGTTCAAACCCTCCTGTGCCCATCGTCCCCCACCCCGAAGCCGCGGCAATACGGCCCCGGTGTCGAGCCACGGCGCGCCTACCACCTGGAACGCGAACGGAGTGCCGCGCCCGACCGAGAGATTCGTGCCTTCGAACAGACACGTCCCCGGGTAGTGGAGCGCGCTCTCCAGATCCGGCAAGTTGGGCGACGGTCGCACCCAGGGTAGTCCCGTGTCGTCGTAAAACATCGCGCGGCGCCAACCCAGCGCCGGGACCACGGTGAGCCGGGCGCGGATCCCCAGCCCGTCGTTGGCGAACCGCGCCAGCTCGCCGATCGTCATGCCGTGCCGCATCGGCACGCCGAGGAAGTCGAGGACGCGCTCCACGGGGCGGGGGGCGGCGGGAATATTCCCCTGGGACGCGACACCTCCGATCGGGTTCGGCCGGTCGAGCACGACTACGGGCTTGCCGCGGCGCACCGCGTCCTGCATCACGAGAACCGTCGTGGTCGGGTAGCTGTAGTAGCGGGCGCCGACGTCCTGCAAATCCACCAGCACGACGTCAACCGAATCGAGCGCCGCGATCGCCGACAGCGGCGTGCCACCGTAGAGGCTGTAGATTGGTAGGCCGGAGGCGGAGTCAACGGCATCGGGGAGCCCGGCGCGGTCTTCTGTGCCGCGGAGTCCGTGCTCCGGGCTCAGGATCACCACCAGCCGGACGCCCGGCGTACCACGCAGCAGGTCGAGATCGCGCCGCCCCAGGCGGTCCACGCCGGTCTGGTTCGTGAGCAGCGCGACGCGCTTGCCGGCGACGACGCTGATCGAGTCCGTCAGCAGGACCTCGATCCCCGGTCGTACCTGCGCCGCTACCCGCGGCGACGGGGAGAGGGCACAGGCAATCACCACCAACAGCGAGACAGAATGCGAACGCATAGGCTCCTGGTCGTTGCCGCCGTGCTGGGGTGTTCCGGCGGTCAAACAGTCAGACCGACGGCCACACCCGTCCCTCGTCCCTCGTCCCCCGTCCCCGTGGTGTCCGTCGACTCGCTGCTCGCCGGCCTCACGGTGCGCCAACAGGTCGGGCAGCTCGTCATCCCGTGGCTCTCGGGAAGCTACACCGCTTTGGACGATTCGCTCTATCAGGTGGCGGCTCGGTGGGTAGACTCGCTCGAAATCGGCGGGTTGATCATTTCCGTCGGCTCCCCGCTCGATATCGCCACCAAGCTCAACGCGCTGCAGCTACGATCCCGGTTGCCGCTCCTGATATCGGCCGACCTCGAGTGGGGCGCCGGGATGCGCGTGGTGGGGGCGACGGCGTTCCCCCAGATCATGGCGGTGGGCGCCACCGGCGATCCGCACGACGCCTATACGATCGGCGCGGCCGCGGCCGTGGAAGGCCGGGCCGTCGGCATCCACGTCAATTTCGCGCCTGATGCGGACGTCAACAACAACCCCGCGAACCCGATCATTAATATCCGCTCGTTCGGGGAGGATCCTCGCACCGTCTCCCGCCTGGTGGCAGAGTACGTGCGGGGTCTGCACGAGCACGCCATGCTGGCGACGCTCAAACACTTCCCCGGCCACGGGGACACGGAGACCGATTCCCACATCGGTCTCCCGGTGATCACCGCCGGATACGCCCGCCTCGACTCGCTCGAGCTCGTCCCGTTCCGCGCCGGCATCGCCGCCGGAGCGGACGTGGTGATGAGCGCGCACATCGCCTTCCCCGCTCTCACGGGCTCGAACGAACCGGCGACGCTGTCGGCGGCCGTCCTCACCGGGCTGCTGCGCGACTCGCTGCGCTTCCCCGGCCTGGTCGTGACCGACGCCCTGATGATGGGCGCGATCGTGGCGAGATACGGCGCCGGCGAAGCAACGGTACGGGCGTTTCTCGCGGGGTCGGACCTGCTGCTCATCCCCGCCGATGCCGACTCCGCCGTGCTCGCGATGACCGCGGCCGTGGCGTCCGGACGCGTCACGCGTGAGCGGCTCGCGCAATCGGTGCGCCGGGTGCTCGAGATCAAGCGTCGGCTCGGCCTGCTCGAGCGCCGTACCGTCCCGATCGACTCGATCCCCCTCGTGGTCGGCAGCAGGCGCTTCCAAGACGCTGCCAATGACCTCGCGGTACGCTCGCTCACGCTGGTGCGCGACGTGGGCGGACGACTGCACGCTCTGCGGGCGCGTCCCCGCCGCCTGGCCCTGATCGCGTACGCCGACGAGCAGAACTCGAGCGTCGGCGCGCTCCTCACCGATCTGTTGCGGCAGGGAGGCGACACGGTGGACTTCTTCCGGCTGTGGCCCATGTCGGGAACCCTGTCGTACGATTCTGCCCGGGCAGTCATCGCGCGGGCGCCGACCACGGTGTTCATCGCCAACGTGCGGCCCATCTCGGGGAAGGGAAACATCGCCCTTCCGGACTCACTCGCCCAGCTCATCACAGTGACGGACGCGGCCCGCCCCACCGTGCTGGTGTCGCTCGGCAGCCCTTACCTCCTTAACCAGACGCCCACGGTGCGGTCCTACCTCATCGCGTGGAGCGGCGTGCGGGCCTCGGAGCGCGCGGTGGCGCTCGCGCTGCTCGGCCGCGTGCCGATCGGCGGCCACCTCCCGACTCGCATCCCGCCGGACTACCCGCTCGGCTGGGGAGTGAGCGTGGCTGCCGTACGGCCATGAGGCGCGGCGTCACGCTCACGCTCGCGGCACTTATTACCGCGTGTGGCGGGAGAGGCACCAGGGAGGCTACGCCGGTCCCGGCGACCGCGGGGATCCCGCTGGCCGCTCCCTCCTCCCTCGGCTTCGACAGCACGCGCCTCGCAGACATCGTCGCCTACCTCCGGGCCGAAGTGGACAGCGGTGCATTCCCCGGTGCCGTGCTCGCGGTGGGACGGCACGGCCGGCTCGCGCTGCTCGCGCCGGCGGGCCACTACGGTGTCGACGACCCCCGGCCGGTTGAGGCAGGCACGCTGTACGACCTTGCCTCGCTCACCAAAGTGGTGGGCCTCACCACCGCCTGCATGCTGCTGGTCGATTCGGGCCAGCTCGACCTCGATGCACCCATCACCCGCTACGTGCCCGAGTTCCGGGGGGCCATGAAGGAACGCGTCACGGTTCGACACCTGTTGACGCACTCGGCGGGCCTCGTTGCCGATCTCCCGTTGTACGACTCCACGGCAACCCGTGCCGCGGCGCTCGCAGCCGTGGACACGACGACGCTCGTGGCACCGCCGGGCTCGAGCTACACGTACTCCGACCTGAGTGCCATCGTCCTCATGCAAGCGGTGGAGCGGGTAACCGGCAGGCCGTTCGATCGATTTCTCACCGGGCGGGTGTTCGGACCGGTGGGCATGTCCGCGACCAGGTTCCTTCCCCCCGCGTCGTTGCGCGACCGGATCGCGCCCACGGAGCACGATACCCTGTTCCGACACCGCTGGCTCCGAGGCGAAGTGCACGACGAGAGTGCGGCACGCCTCGGCGGCATCTCGGGGAACGCCGGGCTCTTCTCCAACGCACTCGACCTCTCCCGTTTCGCCGCGATGCTGTTGAACGGGGGGGCGTGGGACACACTGCAGCTGGTACGCGCCGAGACCGTCGCGGAGTTCACCCGGCGTCAGAACATCCCGGCGGGCTCCACCCGCGCACTCGGCTGGGATACCCCGTCGGACTCGGGGTACTCGAGCGCGGGCGCCAAGCTGTCGCGGCGCTCCTTCGGTCACACCGGTTTTACCGGGACGTCGATGTGGATGGACTCGGAGCGCGATCTCTTCATCGTCCTGCTCACGAACCGCGTAAACCCGACGCGGGCGAACATGGCGATCCTCCACGTCCGGGCACACGTCGCCGACCTCGTGGCGGACGCCCTGACACACCCAGAGCTCTAGAGCGTCGCTACTCGACTACTGTCTGCCAGCCGCGCCGAGACAGGTCACGGTAGATCACCCCGCCCGCAACCGCGGCCACGACGAGCAGGACCAGGCCGGGGAGCGTCTCGTGAAGCAGGAGCTTGCCCACGCCGAACAAGGCGCCGTACACCAGCACACAACCCGCGACCCAGTCGATCAGGTTCGCGAGGCCGTCCGCGGACGGGCGCACGTCGGGGGCGAGGGCGGCCACGGGACCCCAGCCCGTCCGCGAGGGGCGGGTGCGGCGGTAGAACGCGACGAGCGTAGACTCGGCTTCGGGACGCGTGAGGAACGTGACGGCCAGCCAGACCACGGTTGTGACGGCCACGGTGATGAGCACGATGTACGCGAAGTCGCGTGGCCGATCGCTCTCAAGCCCGCCCACCGTCTGCAGCAGGACCGACACGACGAACGCCGTGACCATCGCGGAGACCTCGCTCCACGCATTGATCCGCCACCAGTACCAGCGCAGCAACAGGACGGCGCCCGTACCGGCCCCCGTGATGATCAGCACCCTCCACGCCCCGCCGATCGATTCGATGCGAAAGGCCACCGCCGCCGAGGCCACCGTGAGCAAGGCCGTGGCCAGGCGGGACGCCAGGACGTAATGGGACTCGGCCGCGTCACGGCGCACGAAGCGGCGGTAGAAATCGTTCACGAGATAGCTGGCTCCCCAGTTCAGCTGGGTGGCGATCGTCGACATGAAGGCCGCGGCGAACGCCGCCACCATGAGCCCGCGCAACGACGAGGGGAGATAGTCGATCATCACCCGGATGTATCCGGTCTCCGGGTCCTTGAGGTTGGGAAACAGAATCAACGAGGCGAGGGCGACGAGGATCCAGGGCCAGGGCCGTATGGCATAATGCGCGATGTTGAACCACAGCGTGGCGAGCAAGGAGTGTTTCTCGTCTTTCGCGCTCAACATCCGCTGCGCCACGTACCCGCCGCCGCCGGGCTCGGCACCCGGGTACCAGGTGGCCCACCAATTGACGCCGATGTACACGAAGAATGTGATCATCGGCATCCACACTGAGCCGATGTCGGGCACGAAGCTGAGCACCGATCCCTGACCGCCCGTCGTCGTCCCGCGCAGCTGATCGATGGCCCCGAGTTTGACCCTCATGGACTCGATCCCGCCTACCGCCTGCACTGCGACGACCGCCAACACGATCACCATTCCCATCTTGATCACGAACTGGAACAGATCCGTCACCAGCACGCCCCACAGTCCCGAGAGCGTCGAAATCGCGGACGTGAGGACGATCATGCCGACCACGATCCACAGGGCCTCACCCTTCGAGACGCCGAACACCAGCTGCAGGATCTTCGCCATCGCCAGGTTGACCCAGCCGAGGATGATGCAGTTGATGAGCAAGCCCAGGTAGATGGAGCGGAAGCCGCGCAGGAAGGCGGCCGGTGGGCCGGCGTAGCGGATCTCCGCGAACTCGATGTCGGTCATGACGCCGGAGCGGCGCCACAACCGGGCGTAGAAGAACACGGTGAGCATCCCGCTCGCGAGCAGGTTCCACCACAGCCAGTTCCCCGCGATCCCGTTCTGCGCGACCAGACCGGTGACGACGAGGGGCGTGTCCGCGGCGAAGGTGGTCGCCACCATCGACGTGCCGGCCAGCCACCACGGAACGTTTCTCCCAGAGAGAAAGTACTCCGCGGTGTTTTGACTGGCGCGGCTCTTGTAATACAGGCCGACGGCGATGTTGAACAGGAAGTACAGGGCGATGACCAGCCAATCGGCGAGCGTCAGGCGCATAAGGGCGGTGGCCTCGCGGCAGAGAGTTGACTTGCCCGAAGGAACCGTCTAAGTTCGCACCTGATTGGAGGATCGCAATGGCCACGACGCAACGGACGAGCCCCATTACCCTCACGGTGACCGAGCAGGCGGCGGTCGAGGTGAGGAAGTTCATGGCGGAAGAGAACGTGTCGCCCGAGACGGCCGGGCTCCGCATCGGCGTGCTGCCGGGCGGGTGCTCGGGATTCAAGTACAGCTTGAACATCGAAGACAAGCCGGCCGAAGATGACCTCGTCATCGAGACCGCCGGCGTGCGATGCTTTGTCGACGCCTTCAGCGCCCAATACTTGAACGGTGTCACCCTGAACTACAAGAGCAATTTCCAGGAATCGGGGTTCACCTTCGAGAACCCGAACGCCACGGGCGGCTGCGGCTGCGGATCATCCTTCACGGTGTGAGGCCGTTGGCCCCCCTTTGGTCGGCATCCCAAGCCCGCGCCCGTCGCGGGCTTTTTGCTGCGCGCCACCGCCGGTGAGAGCCCTCGACATCGCCGTCATCGCGGTCTACTGCGCCGCGGTGGTCGTGTTCGGGCTGGTGCTCGCCGGCCGCCAGCGCGACGCGAGCGATTATTTCCTCGGACACCGCGGCCTGCCCTGGTGGGCCATCATGCTGTCGATCGTCGCGACCGAGACGTCGGCGCTGACGATCATCTCGGTTCCCGGCCTCGCGGCCCGCGGCGACCTCACCTTCCTGCAGCTGTCGTTCGGGTACCTGGTGGGGCGGATCGGCGTCGCGGCGTTCCTGCTCCCGGGCTATTTCGAGGGCACCCAGGACACGGCCTATCAGCGGCTGGAGCGGCGCTTCGGAACGAACGCGCGGCGGACAGCCTCCGGCGTGTTCCTGGTCACGCGCGCCCTCGCCGACTGCGTCAGGATCTTCGCCACGGCGATTCCGCTCGCCCTTATTACGCAGTGGAGCCTCGCCGCGGGCATTCTCGCCATTGGCATCGTGACCGTGATCTACACGTGGGTCGGGGGCCTGCGCGCCGTGGTGTGGGTAGACGTGATCCAGCTGGGAGTCTACCTCGTGGGTGGTATCGCGACGCTGATCGTGGCGACCCATCTCGCGGGGGGCCTGGGTGCGTTCGGGCGAGCCTGGGAGGCGGGCAAGCTGGTCGCGCTCGACTTCACGCTCTCATTCAAAGTCACGTACACATTCTGGGGCGGGGTCCTGGGCGGCGGGCTGCTCGCCGCCGCCTCCCATGGGACAGATCACCTGATCGTGCAGCGACTGCTGGCTGCTCGGGGTCTGCGGGACGCACAACGCGCGCTCATCGGGTCCGGCGTGTTCATCATCCTCCAATTCGCGTTGTTCCTGCTCGTGGGGACGAGCCTGTGGCTCGCCGGCGCGGATCCGGGCCCCAGGGTGCGCGGCGACGCGATCTATCCCGCGTTCGCGATCAACCAGCTCCCCCCTGGGCTCGCGGGGCTCGTGATCGCCGGGATCCTCGCCGCCGCCATGAGCAGCCACGCGTCAGCCGTCAACTCCCTGGCGTCCGCCTCGACCCAGGACTTCTATGCACCGCTCACCGGGCGTCGTGATCCGCTGCATCTCCTGCGGGTGGGCCGCTGGCTCACCCTGGTTTGGACCGCCGTACTGGTCGCCGGCGCCATGGCGTTCCGGAACCAGAACACCCCGGTCGTGCAGCTGGCCCTCAGCATCGCGTCGATCACGTACGGCGGCTTGCTCGGCACCTATGTCCTAGGTGGGCTGTGGCCGCGCGCCCGCGAGCGCGACGTGATCACGGCGATTGTCGTGAGCGTCCTGGCCATGACGCCGATCGTGTTGGGCGTGCCGTGGCACGTGCTGCCTGGGCTCGCGTGGCCGTGGTACGTGCCGCTGGGGACGGGGGTAACGGTGCTGGTGGGAACGCTGTCCTCATTGGTGGGACGGCCGGTCAGCCGGGCGGGCGGACAGAAGGCCCAGGCCGCGTGATGCCACGGTCCGCCGGTCCGCCCGACCGCCCGACCGCCGTGTTTCTCGGTGCCGACGCCGGAGGCTCCCATTCCACGGTCGTGATCGGCTCGCCCAACAAAATCCTCGGCCGGGCCGAGGGGCCCGGCGCCGCGATGCGCCCCGGCGGCGCGGCCAAATCCGCGGCCGTCCTGGCCGAAACGGCGCGGCGCGCCGCGGCGCAGGCGGAGATGGATCTGCCGGCCGAGCACGCGGTAGTGGGCGCCGCGGGAGCGGGACGCGCCCAGGAGCAGGCCGAGCTTGAAACGGCGCTCGTCGCGGCCGGTGTGGCTCGGCGGGTGCGGGTGCTCGCCGACGGCGAGGTGGCCCTCGCCACGGCGTTCGGCACCGGCCCCGGAATTCTCGTCAACGCCGGCACCGGCTCGATCGCCTACGCGCGCGACCCCGCGGGCGAGCTGCACCGCGCCGGCGGGTACGGCTGGCAGCTGGGAGACGAGGGCGGCGGCTACTGGCTGGGCCGCCGCGCGCTCGACGTCGCGGCCCGCTCGCGGGACGGCCGGGGCGAAGGCTCCACTCTGCTGGCGCGCCTGCTGGGAGCGCTCGGACTGCAGCACTTCGATGACCTGGTGCGCTGGACGGCCACGGCCACGCCTGCCCAGATGGCGGCCCTCGCGCCCCACGTGCTCAATGCCGCCCGCGAGGGCGAGGGAGTGGCGCGTCAGGCGGTGGACGCCGCGGCGCGCGAGCTGGTGGAGTTGGCCGAGGTGCTGGCCCGGCATTTTCCGGGCACCGGCCCCGTCTCGGTCGCCATCGCCGGAGGTCTGCTGTTGCCGCAGTCGCCGCTCACCGCCGCGTTCCGCGAGCAGCTCGGCGCCGCGCTCACGCGGGCGCGCCTCGTCCCCGACAAAATCGATTCGGCGGTGGGGGCGCTTAAACTGGCGGCGGAACTCGTGTAGGGGCGCAGCATGCCGCGCCCCGACTAGGCCGCCGGCGCCAACCCCACGTTACCCGTGACGGCCCGGGGATCCCAGTCGCTCTCGGTTCTCGCGACGTACACGGCAGCGGTGAGATCGCCACACACGTTGAGCGTCGTCCGGCTCATGTCCAGGATGCGCTCGACGCCGTAGACCACTCCGACCACCTCGGGCGGGATGCCGACCGCCACACACACGATCATCAGCGGCGCCAGAGAGCCGCCGGGCACGCCGGCCGTGCCCGCCGCCGTCATGACGCTCAGCACGATCGCGATTACCTGTTGGCCCAGCGTGAGGTTCACACCGAACAACTGGGCGAGAAACAGCACGGTGACGCCCTCATACAACGCCGTCCCGTTGTGGCACATGGTGGAGCCAAGGGACAATACGAAACCCGCGATCTTGGGCGGGATCTTCAGCTCCTCCTCGGCTACGGCGATGTTCGTCGGGAGCGTCGCATTGCTCGAGCTGGTCGTGAACGCCGTGATGATGCTCGGCGTTATCCGACGCCAGAAGACGAGCGGGTTCAGCCCCCCCAGAAGGCGGACCAGCAACGACAGGCTCACGGCGCCGTGGATCAGCAATCCGGTGAGCACCACGAGGACGTAGGTGAGCAACTTCCGCACGATGTCCCATCCCAGGAGCGACGTGACGACGAAGATCAACCCGAACACGCCGACCGGTGCGAGGTACATCGCCAGGCCGATGATCTTCGCGATCGCGTCGCCGACGGCTTCGAGCACCCGGACGAGCGGCCGCGCTCTCTCCTCAGGGATCAGCGTCAGAGCCGCGCCGAAGACTAACGCGAAGAAGATGATCCCGAGCATGTCGAGATTCGCCGCCGCTTGGATCGGGTTCGCAGGCACGATTTTCACGAAGAAATCGACTCCAAAGGCGGGGGCGCCCCCGCCGCTGGGACCGGCGACCTGCCCGCGATAGGCGTCGAGCAGCTGCTGGCGCACGTCCAGGGAGACACCGACGCCGGGGCGTACGAGATTGACAAGCACGATGCCGATCACGGCGGAGATGAGCGTCGACAGAAAGAAGTAGGCGAGCGACCGCACTCCAATCCGACCGACCCTACGGATGTCCCCGAGTTGCGCCACGCCGAGCGTGATGGACGTGAAGACGAGGGGCACGACGGTCATCAGCAAGAGCCGCAGGAAGATCTGGCCCACCGGCCCCGCGATGTTCGTGTCGACCCACTTCACCCAAGGCGCCCCGCTCGCCAACCAGTTGACCGCGAGGCCGGACAGCCCGCCGGCCAGCAGGCCAACGAAGATCTTGGTGTGGAGCTTCACCGCCCCGGGTCCGAGGCGGGGGCGTGCAGGCGGCTGTGCCGGAATCCGTAGAAGATGTACAGGGCGAGGCCGATCGCGAGCCAGATCGCGAACCGCCACCAGGTTTCACCGGGTAGCCCGACCATCACGAACACGCAAAGCGCGGCGCCCGCGAGCGAAACCAGCCATACGAACGGAACACGGAACGGCCGGTGGCGGTCGGGGTCGGTGCGGCGGAGCACCAGCACGCCCACGCATACCAACACGAACGCGAACAGCGTGCCGATATTGGTGAGGTTGTACGTCTCCCCTGCATCCCCGATAAGCGACCACAGGCCTACAAAGACGCCCGTAATCAGCGTGGTGATATGCGGTACGCGGGTCTTGGCATGCACCTTGGCCGCCCACGGCGGCAGCAGGCCGTCCCGGCCCATCGCGAAGAAGATCCGCGGTTGACCGTACTGGAACACGAGGAGGACGGCTGACATCGAGACGATCGCTCCGAGCGCGACGATCCATCCCACGGTCGTGAATCCGGCGCTGTTCAGCGCCTTCGCGAGCGGGTCGGCGACGCCGAGCTCGGTATACGGCGCCATTCCCGTCAGAACAGCGCCGACGATCATGTAGATCACTGTGCAGATGGCGAGCCCGCCCAGTATCCCGATGGGCAGGTTGCGTTGCGGGTTTCTCGTTTCTTCCGCGGCGGTCGAGATCGCGTCGAACCCGATGTAGGCGAAAAAGACGATCGCCGCCCCCTGATGGACGCCGCGAAAGCCGTTCGGAGCGAACGGGTGATAGTTCGTCGGGTTGAGATGGGTGAGACCGGCAATGATGAACAATCCCAGTACCAGGAGCTTGATGGTCACCATGACGTTGTTCACCGTCGCGCTCTCGCGAACACCCATCAGGAGCAGCCACGTGATGCCCGCGACGATCAAGAACGCGGGCACATTTACCAGGATGGGGATCCCGGCGACGTGGGGGGCGGTCTGCAGGAGATCATGGACGGCTGGATCGGGCGAGAGGAGTGCCGTCCGGTATCCCGTCGTGAGCCATACGGGAAGGTGAACGTCGAAGCTCCGGAGCAGCGACGTGAAATAGTCCGCCCAGGAGATCGCCACGGCGACGTTGCCGACGGCGTACTCGAGGATCAGATCCCAACCAATCACCCAGGCGACGAGCTCCCCCAGTGTCGCGTACGAATACGCATACGCGCTTCCCGCCTGCGGGATCATCGCCGCGAGCTCGGCATAGCACAGACCGGCGAGCGCGCAACACACACCGAGCAGCAGAAAAGACAGCACGAGCGCGGGTCCGGCCCCGCTCCGCACCAGGTGCCCCGCCGCGTCGTACTGCCCCGCCGCGGCCGTGCCGATGGCCCCGAAGATGCCGGCACCGATGACCGCTCCGATGCCGAGCATGATTAAGTCGCCCGCCCCGAGTGCCCGCTTCAGCGCGTACGGGCTCTCGCCTTCGACGAGCAGCTCGGCGATCGGCTTGCGGCGGAAGAGCTGCCGCGTGCTAGACAAACAGCGGTGCCAGCACCAGCGTGACCGTGCTCAAGAGCTTGATGAGCACGTGCAGCGACGGCCCCGCCGTGTCTTTGAACGGATCGCCGACCGTATCACCGACCACGGCGGCCTTGTGTGTCGGGCTCCCCTTCCCACCGTACTCGCCGGTCTCGATGAATTTCTTGGCGTTGTCCCAGGCGCCGCCGCCGTTGTTGAGCAGCGTCGCCATGAGAATCCCCGCGATCGTGCCGACCATGAGGAACGACGCCACCGTCTCGGCGCCGACATGGAAGAACACCTTGAAGACGAGCCCCACGGCGATCGGCATACCGACGGCGAGCAACCCGGGCGCCACCATGGCCTTGAGCGCGCCCACGGTCACGATATCCACTGCCCGGCCGTAGTCGGGGCGCGACGTGCCCTTGAGGATCCCGGGGTCGGCCTGGAACTGGCGGCGCACTTCCTGGATCACGCTGACGGCGGCCTTGGTCACGGCGCTGATGGCGAGCGCGGAGAACCAGAAGACGAGCATGGCACCGAGCAACCCGCCTACGAACACCTCGGGCTTCGAGATGTCGACGGCGGCGAGCGGCGACCCGAGCGCCGCGACTTCGTCGAGGAACGCCGAGAACAGCAGGAACGCGGCGAGCGCCGCCGAGCCGATCGCGTACCCCTTGGTGAGCGCCTTCGTCGTGTTCCCCACGGCGTCGAGGCGGTCGGTGCGCCTGCGGATATCCTCGGGTTGATGGGACATCTCGATGATGCCACCGGCATTGTCGGTGATGGGCCCGAACGTGTCCATCGCCAGGATGTAGGCCGCCGTGCCCAGCATTCCCATCGTGGCTACCGCCGTCCCGAACAGCCCCGCATGGGCCAGCCCGCTCGAGGCGCCCAGCTTGTAGGACGCGATGATCGCGGCCGAGATGGTGAACGTCGGCAGCGCGGTGCACTCGAGGGCCACGGCGAATCCCGCGATGATGTTCGTCGCCGGACCGGTGACGGAAGCGGCGGCGATCGTCTTGACGGGTCGGTACCGGTACTCGGTGTAGTACTGCGTGATGTACACGAAAGCGATGGACGTGGCGATTCCGATCACGCCACACAGCGCGAAGTGCCACCAGGCGTCGGGAAAGGCGGTCGGGTTGAGCAGCCAATAGGTGCCGCCCGCGAAGCCGATCGCCGCGAGCACGGCGGTCCTCATGTACCCGCTGTTGAGCGCGTGCATCGGGTCTTCGTCTTCTCGGGCCTTCACCAGCAGCACGCCGATGATCGAGGCCACCAGTCCGAACGCCCGGGCGACGAGGGGGAACAACATCAGGCCTACCACCTGCGCCGGGGTGAACACGCCGGGGTTGGCGAGCGCCAGGCCCGATCCCAGAATCATTGCGCCGATGTTCTCGGCGGCCGTCGACTCGAACAGATCGGCGCCGCGCCCCGCGCAGTCGCCCACGTTGTCGCCCACCAGGTCCGCGATCACGGCGGGGTTGCGCGGATCGTCTTCCGGGATCCCCGCTTCCACCTTCCCCACGAGATCGGCGCCGACGTCGGCCGCCTTGGTGTAGATGCCGCCGCCCAGCTGGGCGAACAAGGCCACGAACGACGCGCCGAACCCGTAGCCCACGATCATGAGGGGGATCTTGGTGGGCTCGAAGTGCAGGGCCTCGAGAATCGTGTACAGCAGCCCGACGCCGAACAAGCTCATCGCCACCACGAACAGGCCGCTCACCGCCCCGCCTCGCAGCGCGATCTGGAGCGCTTTGTTGAGGCTGCTGCGCGCCGCGCTCGCGGTCCGGATGTTGGACCGCACGGCGACGTACATGCCGACGATGCCAGCCACGCCCGAGCACAGGGCGCCGAATATGAACGACAGAGTCGTCGTGAGCGCGAGCGTCGCGGCAGCCGGCTCGTCCGCGTGCGGCTTGCGGAAGAATGCGTACAGCACGTAGATCACGACCCCCAGCGCGATGCTCAGCGTGCCGATGGTGCGATACTGGCGCCGCAGGAAGGCCTCCGCGCCTTCCTGAATCGCGTCGGAGATCTTCCGCATGTCGGGAGTGCCGTTGTCTTGCCGGAGCACGTAGCCCCGCAGGCCCCAGGCGACGGCCAGGGCGAGGACAGAGAGCCCGAGGACGAGAACCATCAGCATAGTAGGTTGTGGCTCCTTGGAGCCCGCGCGTGCGCGGGCTAGTTACCGATTCGAAGGGGGACCGTTACGACATAGGTCACGTTCCGCCCGTCCCGAGTGTGGGCCGGGTAGAACTGGTACGCCATCATGCGCTGCTGGAACTCCCGGCCGTACGCCGCATCGGCGATCGGCGGCACCACGTCCACCCGCGTGACCCGGCCCTCGATCGAGACCCAGAACTTCACGCGGTACGTGCGACCGGCCACCGAGCCGGGAACCTTCGCTAGCGGCGGCAGAATCGCTGTCCGCGGCGAGGCGGGGAAAATGTAACCCGCTTCGTCGCCCGTTCCAGACCCCACGCCGGATCCGGTGGCCGCCCCGGGGCCCGTCCCCCGCCCGGCGGCCCCCCCGCCCGCGTTCCCGCCCCCGCCACCCAGAGCGGCCGTCGTCGGCACGGGCAGCGTGGCCTGTGACAGCTCGAGTGGCGGCAATTCGACGTTGATGCGACGCAACGCGGACAGATCGTATAGGGCGAGGCGCGGCGGCAAGGTCATCTCGACGGCCGCGGGAGCCCCCGCGGGGATGGCGAAGAAGTTCACCCTCGCCTCCCCTGACGCCGCCGACCCACCCTGTGCTCGCCCCAGAATCTCACGCCCGTAGATCACCAGCGCGCACACGATGAGCGCGTGGGCGAGCGTCGCCAGCGCGGCCCCAAGGCCGAGCCGACGACGGCCCAGCGGCAAGCGGAGACCGGGGAGCGGTGGGCGGTCGGGGGAGGTTGGGCTCACGATGGATGTGGTATACCCCGACAACGAACGTAGGGGCGCAGCGTGCTGCGCCCCTACCCCACGGCGCGACCGCGGCGCCGCCGGCTATTTCTTGGCCTGCTCCGGAGGCGTGAAGCCGATGACCTGGACACCCGCGCCGTGCGCGATGTCCATGGCCTGCATCACGTCGATGTACTTGCGGTTCGACGCCGCCTTGATGAACAGCAGCTTGGCCGGGCGCGGGTCATAGATCTGGTGAAACGCCTGGTCGAGCTGGTTGAGCGCGTACGGCTGCCCGTTGATCGCAAACGACCCGTCGGCGCGCAGCTCGAGCACGATCTGGGCCTGGGGCGGGCTCTTGCTCTTGGTTTGCTGCTTGGGCGGTACCTGCACGTCGAACGCTTTGCGCGACATCGGCTGCGTAATCATGAAGATGATCAGCAGCACCAGGAGCACGTCGATCAGTGGCGTGACGTTGATTTCGGAGCTGAGCCCCTCGCCGCCGCCGGTAGACCCCATCGCCATGGGTCAGCTCTCTCCCTTCTTCTTCGTAAGCGTCTGCTTCTGCTCCGTGATGGCCCCGACCACGCGCACCCCGGCCTGCCGGGCGATCTCGATCGCCTGCTGCACGCGGCCGAACTCAATGTTCTGGTCGGCCTTGAGGAACAGGATCTTGTCTTGCGTGCGGGTCTCGTAGATGGTCTGCAGCCGCCCGGGCAACTGGTCGTCGGGGATCTGCCTCGGCCCCGATCCCAGGTCGAGCCAGAACTTGCCGTCCTTGTCGATGCCAAGGCGGACCTCGTCCGAGCCTTCCGGACGGTTCTCGGGGTTTTGGGAGCGCGGGATCGTGGCCTGGAAGCCCGCGGCGATGAGCGGCGTGACGATCATGAAAATGATCAGCAACACCAGCATCACGTCGATCAGCGGCGTGACGTTGATGTCGGCCTTGACGGCCGCCCGGGCGCTAGTGGCTGACAGGGCCACTGGTCTGCGACGCCTTCTGCGTCTGGAATTCCTTCGTGAAGATCGAGCGGCCGAACTCCG
>DATNOH010000084.1:0-13189 GCA_035601435.1 Gemmatimonadales bacterium
GGACGGCGGCACCGGCCCCCGAAACCAGAAAACTCTGCCGCAGTTGCTGTGACTTGATGGCCATTCGGGTTTAGTTTTACCACCGTATGCGAGACATCCCAAGCTACGATCCGGCATCGCTCGAGGCAAAGTGGCAGGCCCGGTGGACCGAGCGCCACACCAACGAGCCCGACTTGGACCAGCCACGCCGGCCGTTCTACAACCTCATGATGTTCCCCTATCCCTCCGCCGAGGGACTGCACGTGGGGAACATGTTCGCGTTCACCGGCGCCGACATCTACGGCCGCTTCAAGCGGCTGCACGGCTGCGACGTGTTCGAGCCGATCGGGTTCGACGCGTTCGGCCTTCACTCCGAGAATTACGCGCTCGCGGTCGGCACGCACCCGGCGAAGCTCATCCCCCAGAACATCGAGACGTTCCGCCGCCAGTTGAGGCGCTTCGGCGGCATGTTCGACTGGCGTCACGAGCTCTCGACCACCGACCCCCGGTATTACAAGTGGACGCAGTGGATCTTCTTGCAGCTCTTCAAGGCGGGGATCGCGTTCCGCAAGAAGGCGGCGGTCAATTGGTGTCCGAAGGACATGAGCGTCGTGGCCAACGAGCAGGTCATCAACGGTTACTGCGAGCGCCATCCCGACACGAAGGTCGAGCAGCGGTTCCTCGAGCAGTGGTTCTTCCACATCACCCGGTACGCGGAGCGTCTGCTCAGGACCCTCGACCGGCTCGACTGGTCCGACTCGACGCGCACGCTGCAGCGCAACTGGATCGGCCGGAGCGAAGGCGCGGAGCTGATCTTCGAGACGCCGGCCGGGGCCAAGATTCCCGTGTTTACGACCCGCCCCGACACGGTATTCGGCGCGACGTATCTCGTGCTCGCGCCCGAGCACCCGTTCGTGGACCAGCTGACCGCCGAGGAGCAGCGGCGCCAGGTGAACGCCTACCGCCGTGAGGTGCAGGGGAAGGACCTCGTGTCCCGCCGGGTCGGCGACAAGACCAAGACCGGCGTGTTCCTCGGCTCCTACGCCCGCAATCCGGCCACGGGCGAGGCGATCCCCATCTGGATTGCGGACTACGTGCTCATGGAATACGGCACCGGGGCGATCATGGCGGTGCCGGCGCACGACAAGCGCGACTTCGAGTTCGCGACCCGGTTCAACCTCCCCATCCGCGAGGTGGTGCGCGGCGGCGCGGGGGAACCGCTCCCCAGCGTGACGGAAGATGGGGTGCTCGTCAATTCGGGCGAGTTCGACGGGCTGCCGTGCCGCGAGGCCCGGCGCCGCATCGTCGCCTGGCTACAGGCGAAGGGGCTCGCCACGCCGCAGGTACAATATCGCCTGCACGACTGGTGCATTTCGCGGCAACGCTACTGGGGCCCTCCGATCCCGATCATCCACTGCGACCGGTGCGGTCCCGTAGGCGTGCCGGAGCAGGACCTTCCCGTCCTGCTGCCGATGATCGAGGACTTCCGGCCTGATGCGAGCGGCGTGAGCCCGCTCGCGCGCCACAAAGAGTGGTACTACGCCAAGTGTCCGCAGTGCGGCGCACAGGGGCGGCGCGAGACCGACGTCTCGGACACGTTCCTCGATTCGGCCTGGTACTACCTCCGCTACCCGTCCACGGAGTTCGACGACCGGCCGTGGGACCCGAAGCGTTCCACGACGTGGCTCCCCCCTACGAGCTACATCGGCGGCAACGAGCACGCCGTGCTGCATCTCTTGTACTCGCGGTTCGTCACCATGGTGCTGCAGGAGCTCGGCCATGTGCACTTCGAGGAGCCGTTCCCCAAGTTCCGGGCGCACGGGCTCATCATCAAGGACGGCGCGAAGATGTCCAAGTCGCGCGGCAACGTGGTCATCCCGGACGCTTACATCCAGAAGTGGGGCGCCGACACGCTGCGCATGTACCTGATGTTCCTCGGGCCCTTTCAGGAGGGCGGCGACTTCCGCGACACAACCATCATCGGGGTGCGACGATTCCTCGACAAGCTCTGGACGGCGGCCCACGAGGCGGTCGCTGCGGACTCGGCCTCGAGGCTGTCTGCGGAAGTCGAGCGCAAGCTGCACCAGACGATCAAGAGGGTCACGACCGACACCGAGCGACTCGACTACAACACGGCCATCTCGGCGATGATGGAGTATCTCAACACCGTACGCGACGAGCCCGTCGTGGCGCGGCAATCCCTGGAACCCCTGGTCGTAATGCTGGCGCCCTACGCGCCGCACCTCGCCGAGGAGCTGTGGTCGCTGTTCGGGCACGAGCGCTCGGTCTTCACGGCGCCGTGGCCGGCGTTCGACGAGCGGCTCGCCGCCGCGGGCGACGTGGAAGTCGTGGTGCAGGTGAACGGCAAGGTCAGGGGGCGGGTGACCGTGAGCCGGGGAGCGAGCGAGGCGGAGGTCGTCGCGCGGGCGATGCAGGACGAGGCGGTGCGGAAGTTCGTAAACGGGAAGTCGCTTCGGAAGACGATCTACGTACAGGATCGCCTGGTGAACTTCGTCGTCTAAAAGACCTTCGCCACCACGTCGCCGACCAGGTATCCGACGCCTGCGACGCCCAGCCCCACCACGAACATATCGAAGCCGCTCCGGAGCACGCCCCGCCCGGTGAACACGCTCCGCGCGGCCCCGACCGCAAAGTGGGACAGCATCGCGATCGTGAACGCCGTCCAGGCGGCGGTGGGACCGCTGAACAGCAGGAACGGCGCCACGGGGATGAACGCCCCGATCGCCGTCGACGCGCCGGTCAGCCACCCCTCCTTGAACGGTGTCGCGTGGGCTTCACCGATCTTCAGCTCTTCCCGCACCTGTTCGTCCAGGGCGCGTTGCGAGTCGCGCATCACCTCGGCCGCCATCTTGCGTGCAATGCCCGCCTCGATGCCCTTCGTCTGGTACACGAGCGCGAGCTCTTCCTCTTCCACCTCGGGCATGATCCGGATCTCTTCCTTCTCCATCGCGATCTCATGGTCGTACACTTCCCGCTCGCTCTTCGCCGCGAGATAGCCCGAAGCGCCCATCGACAGCGCGTCCGCGAACATTCCGGCAATCCCCGAGACCAGCACGATGTGCGGCGCGACCTCGGCGCCGATCACGCCCGCCACCAGCCCGAAATTCGCCGTCAGCCCATCGTTGAACCCGTAGACCACGTTGCGCAGGAAGCCTCCCGACCCCGTCTTGTGCCAGGGCTCCGCCGCCCGACCGGCGAGACCCGCCAGGGTCTCGGCATGCGCCGCCGATTCCTTGGCGAGCTGGAGCGAAACCTCCCGGGCATCCTCGAAGCTGGCCTCCTTGTGGAGGTCCATGTATCCCTTGACCTCCTGCCCCTCCTCGCGCAGCAGCAGCGGCAGCAGGTAGCTGGGTCCGAAGCGGCGCCCGACCCAGGCTCTGAGACGCGCGTTCAGCGACGGGCGCGGCCGCCCCACGCGCACGCCGTGCTCGCCGAGCAGCTGCTCCCACATCTGGACGTGACGCTCTTCCACCCCGGCCAGCTTGATGTAGACATCCTTGCGCTTCTGGTCCGGCTCTTGGCCGGCCAGCACCAGGTAGAGGTAGGCGGCGTCGGCTTCGTCCTGCCAATGGTGCAGCCAGGTATGCAGCGTGGTGCGGTCGAGGGGCGAAGCCATGCTTGAAAATAGCCCCAAGTGCTAGAATAGCAATCGGTTAGACAGCTTGAGGTTTTTGCTTGACGCCTTCGCGCGACGTCTTTCGTGCTTGACGCATCTTTGTAGTTCAGGAGATGACCATCTCGCTCGCCGTTCCCGACATTCTCGTTGCCCGGGCGAAATCAGGCGACCTGGAAGCGCTCGAGGCGTTGTACCGGGCGTTCGAGACGCCCGTGTACAATCTCGCGCTCCGCGTGCTGCGTCGCCCGGAAGACGCCGAGGACGTGCTGCAGGAAACGTTTCTCGAGGTGGTCCGGAGCATCAAGCAGTACCGCGGCGAAGGACACCTATGGGGCTGGATCCGGCAGATCGCCACCTCGAAAGCCTTGATGCGAATCCGGCATGACAAGGTGCGGGAAACGGACGAGTTCCATGAGGAGGTTGCGGTGGGGGCGGGGGTGAACGGAGTGGCTGGAGCTGGGGCGATGGGTGGGGCGGTGGGAATGAGCCCGGGCGCCGTACCTGCCCGAATCGATCTGGAGCGGGCATTCGAGCAGTTGAGCGAGACATCGCGGGCAGTGGTATGGCTGCACGATGTCGAAGGCTACACCCACGAGGAGATCGCCGAGCAGATGGGTAAGACCGTGAGCTTCTCCAAGTCGCAGCTGGCGCGCGCTCACGTCCGGTTGCGGCGGATGCTCGATGAAGGAGTTTCGCGATGATGCACTGCACGATGGACGACTTGTTGGCGCTGCGGGCCGGGGAAGGGTCCGCGTGGGCGCGGCAGCACGCGGCGGGATGCGCGGTCTGTCGGGCGGAGCTCGAGGCGCTGTACCAGCGCGTCGCGCAGCTGAAGGCGCTGCCGGCGCGGCGGCCGGCGCGGGACCGCTGGCCGGTGGTGCGGGATGCCGTTCTGGCCGAGCGGCGGCTCCGCCGCGGGCGGTGGGGTCTCTCGGGCCTCGCCGCGGCCGCGGCGCTCGCCGGGCTCCTCGTGTTCCGGCCGTTCTGGAGCAAACCCATCGACGCCGCCGAGCTCGCGCGCGTGAAGCAGCAGTCGGCCACGCTCGAGCAGCAGCTCCAGCGCTACGACCCTGACGCACGGGTGACGAGCGGCCGCTCGGCGGCGCTCGCGGCCGTCCTGGAAGACAGTATTGCCGTTATCGACGGCGAGCTGGCACAGCTGGGCCCCATTCGAGCCCAGGCGCGTCCTGCCGATCTCGTCACACTGTGGCAGCAGCGCGTGGACCTGATGGAGCAGCTGGTGAGCGTCCACGTCACTCGCGCCGCCTACGTGGGGCTCTAGCCCCGGAGGTTATCGCACATGCAGCGGAAGTGGATCATCGTCGCGGTCGCACTGGCCGCGTGGCCGGCCGGACTCACGGCGCAGGGGACGCCCCGCCCGCCGCGTCCGCCTCGCGAGCCGCGCGTCCGGGCGTTCATGCTGAACGACCACCGCGGCCGGATCGGCGTCGTGGTCAAGACCGATGCGAGCCCCGAGACCGACAAGATCGGCGCCAAGATCGAAGGTGTCACGCCCGGGGGCCCCGCGGACAAGGCGGGCCTCAAGGTCGGCGACATCATCACGAAATTCAACGGGACGTCGCTCGCCGCCGTGAAGGCGGAGGACGACGACCAGTCGGGGCCCGGGAGGAAGCTGGTCGAGCTCGCCCGCAAGCTCGAGCCGGACGACACCGTGCCGGTCGAGTATCGCCGGGGCAATGACACGAAACAGGTCACGCTCGTCGCCGCGAACATGGGCGGGAGGTTCCAGTGGGAGATCCCCGGGCCGCCCGACATCGCGGTGGCCCCGATGCTCGGCATGGATCACTTCGAGATGTTCGGCTCGCCGTGGGGCGACCTCGAGCTCGTGAGTCTCAACGCCGACCTGGGCGAGTACTTCGGCGCGAAGGACGGCGTCCTCGTGGTGAAGGCGCCGGCGGACTCGACGCTCCCCTTGAAGGGCGGCGACGTGATTACGTCCATCGGGGGGCGGAAGCCCGCCAACCCGTCGCACGCGATGCGCATCCTGCGATCCTACGAGAAGGGCGAGAGCGTGTCGATCGAGATCCTGCGCAAGCAGAAGCGCATGACCTTGTCCTGGAAGGTGCCGGCTCGTCCGGAGAGGATGATGCGCATGCACGACGAGCACGAGGATCATGAGGATCAGAGCGGCCTGCGGGTGCTACCGCTGCGCCGCCGGCTGCATCTGCAGCGCGCCTGACGGACCTGAACTGATAGCACGAACCGGGGGCCGCGGACGACGCGGCCCCCGGTCTGTCTGAGAGCTGTCCGATGCTCAGGACGCGCGCCGCGCCGGCAGCACCTGGTCGAAGGCGGTGAATTCGAACGGCTTCGGCACGCACGGCCGGCCGGTGGACTGGAGGAAGTTCCGCACGCTGTCGTCCACCAGCTGCCCCGTGGTGAAGATCACGCGCTCCGCGTAGGACGGGTCGCGGGCCTTGAGCTCCCCGAACAGCTGCTCGCCCGACACATCCGGCATCCGCATGTCGATGATCACCGCATCGAATTCGTCCTCCCGCATGCGGGCGAGCGCCTCGCGGCCGCTGGCGGTCGTCTCCACCTCGTGGCCCCGGCTCGAGAGATAGCGCTGCAGCGCCACGCGGACCGACGCCTCGTCGTCCACCACGAGCACGTGCAGCCGGTCGGCGACCTGATGCGTCGCCGGGCTGCTCTGGAACTCGCCGGTGGGGCGCGGGGCCACGATCGGGAGCTCGATCACGAAGCGGGCGCCCCCCTGGGGGGCGTTCTCCGCCCAGATGCGCCCGTCGTGCTCGCGCACGATGCCCAGCGAAATAGAGAGCCCGAGTCCCGTACCCGAGCCGGTGGGCTTGGTGGTGAAGAACGGATTGAAGATACGCTCGAGCAGATTGGGCGGGATGCCGGGACCCGTGTCTTCGACCTCGATCCGGATCAGGTCGCCGGAGCGGCGCGTGCGAATGGCGAGGCGCTGCGAGTCGCGCTCCGCCCGCTCCATCGCCTGCTCGGCGTTCGTGATCAAGTTCAAGAACACTTGCTGCAGCTGGTGCGCATCCGCCATGGTCTCGGGGGACTGCTCGTCGTAGTCCCGTTGCACGTCGATCCCTCGCACCCGCAGCTCGTACCCGCGCAGCTCGAGCGTGTCGTCCAGCACCTGGTTGACGGACGTGGGGGTGCGCTCCGGCTTGTGCTGGCGGGCGAACGTCAGGAGGTTCTGCACGATGCGCGAGGCGCGTCGCGCTTCCGCATAGATCATCTCGGCGGCGGTGCGCTGATCGGGCGGGAAGCGCTTCTCGCTGAGCAGCAGCTGGGCGAAGGCCGAAATCCCGGCCAGCGGATTGTTCAGCTCGTGGGCCACGCCCGACACGAGCTGCCCGATCGCGGACATCTTCTCCGACTGGATCAGCTGCTCCTGCAGCATCTTCTGGTCTGTGACGTCGCGGATCACGCACAGCACTTCTTCGTCGAGCCGCGGCGTCGAGTAGGTCACCTGAATCGTGCGGACGTCGCCGTCCTTGCGGTAGAAGCTCGTCTCGAACAGGCCGGTCTCGCCGGCGAGCGCCTTCTGGAAGTTAGCCAGCGCTTTGGGGAGCTCGTCGTCCGGCAGCATCGGAGCGAACCATTGGCCCACCAGCTCTTCGCGCCGGTAGCCGGAGATGATTTCGGCGGCGTGGTTGAAGGTGGTGAAGCGGCCGTTCGCGTCGAAGGTCGCGATCGCGTCGGACGCCGACTCGAACAGGTTACGGTAGCGGGCTTCCGATCGGGCCAGGGTGTCCTGCGCCCGCTTTTCCTCGGTGACGTCGCGCAGCGTGGCCACCGTGCCGAGCAGCTCGCCCTCGACCACCAGCGGCGTGGTGGAGACGGCGACGACGCGCTCGTCCCCGTTCGCGCTCACGATCTGCGTCTCGTACCGCTGCTCTTCGCCCTCGACCGCCCGGTGCTCGCGCTCCGCCACGTGCTGCCGCTCCGCGATGGCGACGAGATCGTCGATCGGCGTTCCGGGGAGGTCGTCGAGCGGCCGGCCGAACAGCTCGGCCGCCGCGCGGTTGGCGGTGAGCACCTTTCGATCCACCCCGGTCACCACCACCGCGTCGGCGAGGGCCGCTACGATCTCCGCCGCCACCCGCGCCGGGTCGAACACCCGGCGCTTGAGTGTCGCGTTCGGGGATGTCGGCGGGGGTCGCAGCCCCCGCGTGGGCGAAGCGCGCCTGCCCTTACTCATGAGTCGTACGAGGCCACCATAGCTTCTTTCATCAGGGCGAGACTCTTCAGCGCCGACTCGGTGACGCTCTGCGGCGCCTCGCCGCGCTTCACGCAGCCTTTGATGATCTCGAGGGCGTGGATGGGATGCTCGTCGTCGTACTTCGCATGCTCCTCGAGCCACCAACGCCCGCGCGGCCCAATCTTCTCGTTCTTGGCGAGGCCGCGCAACGCCTTCTCCGAGATCTTCTGCGCCACGCCCTCCACGGCGTAGTTCGTCGCCGACACCGCGGCGCCGAACGTGGCGCTACGGCCCATCTCGGTCAGATACCCGTGGAACTCCTCCACCTCGGGGATCATCGGCTCGGGAATCTGGAAGCGCTCCTTCGGGACGTTAAAGCCGTCTCCCATGGCGCGCCACATGGCGTCGTGCCGCTTTTCCACGCGGATGTTGTCGCGGAAGAAGACCTTGCCGTCCTCCGGCGAGCGGTCCAGCAGCACCTGCAGCCATTGCGGGAAGTCGCGGATGATCGGGTAGAAGTTCACCAGGAAGTCCTGAATTTGGCCGTCAACGAGCTGGTTCTCCGACGCGTCCACAATTACGGGAGTGTCGAGGATTGCCTCGCGGCCCGGATCCAAAACGGCATCCAGGTCGGCCACCCATTTTGGGTGGGGGGTCACCTGTACGGGCATCGGGTCTCCTCCCAGGGCGCTCGAGCTATGAGAAAAAAGGGGTCTCGCGCGGGCTCCAAATGTAGCGTCGCGGTTCCTCTGCACAAGTTCATGCGGCCTTACAACTTGTGCGAGCGGTGCGGGGACGGCTGTGAGCGTGGTTACCGCACCTGCTCCCGGCCCATTGACACGATATATCGTCTAGCAATATCTTCGCGTTACATCGCACAAGATGGAGCAGGCATGACTCGGCATTTCGGATGGAACGCGTTCGCCTTCGGCTTCGGTCCTCGGGGACTGTGGGGAGGGCCACGCGGTCGGCGCCGCCAGTGGTTCGAATCCGGCGACATGAAGTACGTGATCCTCAAACTCCTCAAGGACAAGGCCCGCCACGGCTACGAAGTGATGAAAGAGCTGGAGGACCAGATGCACGGCTGCTACTCGCCGTCGCCGGGCACGGTGTATCCGACGCTGCAGTGGCTCGAGGACGAAGGGCTCGTCGTCGCGAAGGACGTGGAGGGGAAAAAGGTCTACGAGATCACGGACGCGGGACGCAAGTTTCTCGACGAGCATCGCGACATGGTGGACGATATCTTCGACCGCGTGCGCGAGGCCGTGGACCGCACGCTGGGCGGCGCAATGGGCGACCTGAACCGCTCGCTCGGTCGGCTCGTGAAGGCGGTGTATCGCACCGGGTGGAAGGCGCGGGACGACGCCACGCGGCAGCGCTTGGTGGAGATCCTCGACCGGGTGGTGCGCGAGGTGGAAGGCCTCACGAGCTGAGCGAGCGCTCAGGCCGGCGGCTCACCCGCCCGCGCCCAGCTCCGCTTGGTGCTCGATGACGCGCCCGACCAGTCCGTAGCGCCGGGCCTCTTCGGCGGTGAGCCAGAAGTTGCGGCGCGTGTCTTCCTCGATCCGCTCGAGCGGTTGTCCCGTCTGCTGGGCGAAGACGCGGTTCAGCCGGTCGCGCATCTTGAGGATCTCGCGCGCTTCGATCTCGATGTCGCTCGCGGAGCCGCCCGAGCCTCCCGCCGGCTGGTGCAGCAGGAAGCGGGTGTTGGGGAGGCAGTAGCGGTCCTCGCGCGGCACCGCGACGAAGATCAGCGCCGCGATGCTCGCCACCCACCCCGTGCCGACCATCCGCACCCGCGGGCTCAGGAAGCGCACCAGGTCGTGGATCGTGTCCCCCGCTTCCACGTGGCCGCCTTGAGAGTTGATGAACACGGTGATCTCCTCGCTCGACTCGCCGGCCAGCGCGAGTAGTTGCGCCATCACGCCCGCGGCCACGCGCTGGGTGATCTCGCCGCTGATGATCACGGTGCGCGCGCGAAACAACCGCTCCGCGATGAGGTTGTACGGCGGTGCGGCGGCCGATTCAAAGGGAGGTGGGGGAAGCTCTTCCATCGGCTCTCCGGGGTTGGTGGCCATCGTGAGACTCCGAGTTACGTTGCAGCCTTGCGGCGTTGTCGCAGTTCCTCGAGCGCCCGCGTGACGTACACCCGGGTCATTTGCTTCCGCCAGGACAGATCGAAGTCAGTATTGTCCATCGGCTTTGCGGGACGGTAGGCGGCATCCGCGGCCGCGGCTACGCCCTCGTCCGATAGGTCGGTCCCCACGAGCACCGCGCCTGCCTCGGGGACCTCCTGCGGCCAGCTCGCCACGCCGCCGAGGACAACGCGCGCCTCCATCACTCGTCCCCGCTCCCCGCTCGCTGCTCCCTGCTCCCACCTCACCCACACGGCCACGCCCAGCACGGGGAAGTCGAACGATCCGCGACGCCGCAGCTTATGGTACACCGCGTCCCAGCCATCCGCGGGGGGGAGCCGCACCGCGGCGAGGACCTCGTCCGGCTGCTTCGTAAGGTAATTGATCCCGTCGTTATGATAGAACCGCGCCGCCGGCACGACGCGCTCGCTGCCCGGCCCGACCAGCACGTACTCCGCGCCCAAGGCCACCATCACCGGCGCCACGTCGGAGGAGCTGACGGCCCAGCAGCGCGGGGACGAGGGCGCCACCCAGCAGACGTGCCCGTCTTTCTTCATGCAGAAGTCGATCGCTTTGCGCCACTCGTACGTCTGATTGTAGTAGTTGCAGCGCGTGTCGAGGCAGAGATTGCCGCCCAGCGTCCCCATGTTGCGGAGCAGCGGCGTCGAAACGAGCTCGGCGGCGTGCGCCACCGCGGGGGCGGCCTCGCGCACGGCCGCACTGGCGGACAGGTCGGTCAGTGTGATGGACGAGCCGAGCGTACGTCCGTCCGCACGCCGCAGCTCGGGTATTCCCATCAGCGTGATGACGACCTTCGGTTCCTGATGGCGGCGCTTCATGTTCGGGTACAGGTCAGTCCCGCCGGCGACGAACATGCCGTCGGGTCCGGCATCCGCCTTCATCACCAACGCCTCCTTCAGCGTCCTCGGCTGCAGGTAGGTGAACGACGGGAGTCTCAGCATCAGTCCCTTGCCGCCCTTGCCGCCCTCTGCCCTTTGCCGCTTTCCACCGCCCTGCCGTCTCCCCCCTCCCACGGCGGCGGGACCCGCGTCGGCTCAGGCCACGCAATGTCCGGGAACGCCGCCGGTCCGAACCGTGCGGCTTCGCCCTTTTGCTTGCGCCGCAGCGCCTTGAATACTTTTTCCGGGGTGATCGGCACTTCGTCGATGCGCACGCCGACCGCGTCGTACACGGCGTTCGCCACCGCAGGCGGCACCGGAAGCAGCGGTCCCTGGCCGCACTCCTTGGCCCCGAACGGGCCGTTCGGATCGGGATCTTCGACCACGTAGGTCACGACGTCGCACATCTCGAGCGTGGTCGGGCTCTTGTACTCGAGCAGGCTGGGAATCTTGTGGACGACGTTGCGGTTGCCGCGGTACGCCATCTCCTCCATGAGCGCTTCGCCCAGGCCCATATACACCGAGCCTTCGATCTGGCCCATGACGGTGGCGGCATTGATGGCGCGTCCAACGTCGTGAGCGATCCAGATCTTCGGCACCTGGACGATCCCGGTCGCGGGATCCACGTCTACCTCCGCGACACAGGCGCTGTAGGAGTAGGCGGGTGAGGGCCCCACGCCCGCGCCGCGGTACCTGCCGGCAGACGGGGCCGGCGTGTAGGAGCCCACCGTACCGATCGTTCCCTCCGCCGCTTCGGCGAGCTGCACCGCCTCGGCGAACGTGAGCCCGCGCTCGGGATCCTGGACGTCGAATACCCGCCCCTCGGCGAACGTGAGGCGCTCGATCGGGGTCTCGAGCTTCTTCCCGGCGTGGAGGGCAACGACGTCGCGGGCGCGCTCGGCCGCCTGGATCGCCGCGTTGCCCGTCATGAGCGTGACCCGGCTCGAGTAGCTGCCCAAATCCACCGGCGTGAGATCGGTATCGCCCGTGACCACGGCGACGTCGAGCGGGTCGAGGCCGAGCACTTCCGCGACGATCGTGGCGAGGATCGAGTCCGAGCCCTGCCCGATCTCGGTCGAGCCACAGAACACCGTGACACCCCCGCCGCGGTCGCACTTGAGCTGCACGCCCGAGTGCGGCATCGCGTTCCAGTAGATCGGCAGTCCCGCCCCGGTGATGTAGGATGAGCACGCGAGGCCGATTCCCTTGCCGTATGGGAGCTGTTTGAACCGCTCCTTCCACTTCGAGCCGCGAACCACTTTCTCGATGCAGGATCCGAGTCCCATCGAGCCGATGCGCAGCCAGTTGGCGGTGAGCGAGTTCGGCGGCACGAGATGCTTGAGACGCAGCTCCGCCGGATCTATGCCGAGCTGCTCGGCGATCTTGTCGAGGTGGACCTCGAGCGCGAAGCGCGGCTGCGGCGTCCCGTGGCCCCGTTTCGGTCCACACGGCGGCTTGTTCGTAAAAGCTCTAGCGCCTTGAAACTTGTAACGGGGAACGTGATAAGTGACGGTTTGCAGCGCTCCCGTGTAGTACGTGCTCGCGACGCCGTAGGACCCGTAGCCGCCGCCGTCGAGCAGCGACTTGAAATGCATGCCGGTAATGGCGCCGTCCTTTTTCACCCCCGTCTTCACCCACATGAGGGTGGGGTGGCGCCCGCGGTGGCAATAGAAGACCTCTTCGCGCGTGAGGGTGATTTTCACCGGCCGCCCGGTGACCATCGCGAGCTTGGCGGCTGCGATCTCGTGGCTGAAAGGATCGCTCTTCCCGCCAAAGCCGCCCCCGTTGGGACAGGCGATCACCCGGATGCGCGCCGCCGGGAGCTCGAGCACCTTGGCGAGCGCCCGGTGCACGTAGTGCGGCGTCTGGGTGGCGCTCCACAGCGTGAGCTTCCCGTCGGGCGGGGGGGAACAGTCGGCCACCGCCGCGTGCTGCTCCATCGGCAGGTGGGTGTTCCCCTCGAAGAAGAATACGTCCTCGCGTACGACGTCGGCCTGCGCTAAGCCTCGCTCGACGTCGCCGAACTCGAGATCGATCAGCTTGTGGATGTTGCCGGCGTCGGCATAGTCGTGGATCGCCGGCTCGGGATGCTCCAGCGCGTCGAGCGCATCGGGGAAGGCACGCAGCACTTCGTATTCGACGGTGATCAGGTCCAGCGCCTGGGTGGCCGCTTCCTCGGTGGTGGCCGCGACGGCGGCCACGGGGTCGCCCACGAAGCGCACCTTATCGAGCGCCAGGGCGTGCTCGTCCTGGCTCACCGGAAGGATACCGAACGGGATCGGGAGATCCTTCCCCGTAAGCACGGCCTTCACGCCCGGCAGCTTCGTGGCTCGGGACGTAT
>DATNOH010000085.1:0-2528 GCA_035601435.1 Gemmatimonadales bacterium
CTCCTCGTTCTTGAGCAGGTCGATGGCGTTCTTGCGCGTGCCGACCACCGAGCCGGTGCGCACCATGAGCTCGTTCACCCAGGGAACCGTCGGGAGCCAGTACTCCCCCATGCCGCGGACCACGCGCGGTGGCTCGGCCTCCAAGAAGCAGGCGGCACAGATCATGGCCGCGTCGAGCGCGATCTGCCCGGCGTGGTTGCTGATCAGGAGGACGCGCCCCTGGGGGATGCGGTCGATGTCGTGCGTCTCGACCCGGAACCAGTAGTGGTAGAGAAGGGCGGTGAAGAGCATGGTGCGGCGTGCGGAGTCGGGGTGGAAGCCCCAGGCGTCGTAGCCGTAGGCGTTGAGGCGGGTCGGGATGCGCAGCATGCGCTCGCCGATCTCGTGCTGGAGGGCGTGGATCGAGCGCGGCAGCGCGTCCGTGACGGCACGCGAGAGCGAGACGATCGGGGCGAGCATTATCAATGCCGTACGCTCGCGAAGATGTCCTCGAGGCTGAAGAGGGGCGTGAACCCGGTGGCGCGCTGGAACGCCTCGCCGTCGAGCACGCACGGGTACTTGAGGAAGTCGATGGCCCCCGGCGGGGTGTGGTAGAGCCCGAGCCGGAAGAGCCGGTCGATGACCGCGCGCGCGACCGGCTCGGGGACCGGCACCGCGGCGCCTCCCGTCTCGCGGATCGCGACCTTCAGGGGGACGGCGCCGGGACCGACGACGTTGAACACGCCGTGCGTGCCGCTCTGAAGCGCGAGCGCCACCGCCTCGGCCACGTCCTCCTCGTGGATGAACTGCGTCATCGGGTTGAAGCCCAGGATGGTGGGGACGTAGCGCGCCGAGAGGTAACGGCGGATGGCGCTGTTGGTGTAGTAGCCGAGCGTGTTGACGGGCCGGAGGATGGTGGTCGTCACCTCCGGGTGCCGCCAGAGGAAGGCGGTGGCGAGTGTGTCCACCTCGGCCAGGTCGCGCACCTCGGGGTAGGTGCGGCTCACGTTGAGCGGGAAATCCTCGTTCAGGTAGAAGGGGTTGTCGGGCAGCGCACCGTACACGTACGAGCTCGACAGCACGACGACCCGCTTGACGCCATACGCGATCGCATACTCGAGCACGCGCTTCGTCCCGAGGACGTTCACCTCGTGACGCACGCGCGGGTCGGAGCGAAAGTGGCGCACGAAGGCGTGGTGCACGAGCGCGTCGGGCCGCTCGGTGCGGAACACGTCCTCGAACTTCCGCTTGCGGAGGTCGACGACGTGCATGCTCACGTTGGGCGGGAAGCCCTCCCACGGGCTGCGGTCGACGCCGGCGACCTTGAAGTAATCGCCGAGCCGCTTGGCGATCAGGCGCCCGAGGCCGCCCGCGATGCCGGTGATGAGGAGCTTCTCCCCGGGCTCGGCGCCCCGGCGCGTGCGCAGCACCTCGGCGCCCGCCGCGGGCGCGAAGTGGAAGAGCTGCTCTGGGCCTTCGCTTGGAACGCGTGCCATGAAGACTTGGATAATAGACCGCATCCCGACGGAGCGGCAACCCGGAGGTGGACCATGATGGTGCGCGTGGCGCTGGCGCTCGCCCTGGCGGCGCCGGCGGCGGCCCTCGACCTGGAGGGCGCCCGGCTGCTCGACCTGACCCATCCCTTCGACGCCCGGACGATCTACTGGCCGACGGCCAAGCCCTTCACGCTCGAGCCGGTGGCGCACGGGATGACCGAGGGCGGCTATTGGTACGCTGCCAACAACTTCTCGGCTGCCGAGCACGGCGGGACGCACCTCGACGCCCCCATTCACTTCGCCGAGGGCCGCTGGACGGCCGACGAGATCCCCCTCGACCGGCTGGTCGGCCCGGCGGTGGTGGTGGACATCTCCGAAAAGGCTGCCCGCGACCCCGACGCGCTGCTGACGCGCGCCGACCTGGAGGCGTACGAGGCCCGGAGCGGACGGATCGCCGACGGCGCCGTGGTGCTCGTCCGCACCGGCTGGGACCGCTTCTGGGACGACCGGGCGCGCTACCTCGGGAGCGCGGCCCCCGGCGACACCGCGCACCTCCACTTCCCCGGCGTCGCGGGGGACGCCGCCGTGTGGCTCACGACGGCGCGCCGCATCCGCTCGATCGGCATCGACACGGCGTCGATCGACCACGGCCCCTCGCGCGACTTCCGCGCCCATCGCGCGCTCACGAATGCCAACGTGCCCATCTTCGAGAACCTGGCCGGCCTGGCGGCGCTCCCGCCGCGCGGCGCCGTGTTCATCGGGCTGCCGATGAAGATCCGCGGCGGGAGCGGCGGGCCGCTGCGAGCGGTGGCGGTGCTGCCGTAGCGGGGGGCCCTCAAGTTTTTGCCGGCAAGGCCGATATTCCCCGCGGGAACGGCCGAGCGTGGACGGCACAGCGCGTGCCACGGCGGGCGCGAGGGGGTGGTGATGGACGAGCAGGCGATGCAGCAGTTCCGGGCCGAGGTGGTGGCGCGCAAGAACCTGCCCACCATCCCTACCGTGCTCGCCCGGATCCTCCAGCTCGCCGACTCGGAGAGCACGAGCGGCAAGGAG
>DATNOH010000086.1:0-8378 GCA_035601435.1 Gemmatimonadales bacterium
CGCTGCGACAGCTGGGAGTAGCCGAACCCGGCGCGGTGTCGCACCAGCTCGTGCGAGCAGGAGCGCGAGATTCCCTCGATCAAGAGCACGTACACCGCGTGCTCCAGCACCGAGCCGTGGCCCTGCTTCTTGATGTTCTCGAGGTAGTCGGCCGTCGAGCGATTGGCCGGGTTGTGCTGGCTCATGTAGCAGATCCGGCCGGCGAATTCGGCGAGACGCTCTCCGGCTGAGGCGTTGCCCTGCCATTGCACGCGGAGGTGCTCGGGCTCGAGGAACTCGGGCCGGGCGATCAGCGTGACACGAGGGGCGCGGAAGACTTCCATTTTGGGGGCGAGGGGCTAGGGTTTGGGGGCGCGGGTCGCCAGATCGAGCTTTGGTGTCGCCCACCCGGCGGTGCGCTCCACGTCCCGCAGCCGGGCGGCAATGTCATCGGGAATGGGGGCCGCCTCCGGGCCGACCTTGAGATCGGCGAGCGGCGCCCAATCAGCCGACGGGATTATAACACCGGGGTTGAGCGTGCAGCGCGGGTCGTACCGGTGCTTCAGCTCGCGGAACAGCGCTGTGACCTCCGGACCGTAGAACCGCTCTAACAGCCCGGCCCGCAGCCGGCCTACGCCGTGCTCGCCGCTCGGCGTCCCGCCCAATCCGAGCAGCAGCTCCACCGCGTCGCCGTAGAGCGCCGCCAGCGCATCCCGCCACGCGGCGAACGTCAGGTCGGGGAGCGCGTTCACGTGCACATGGCCGTCCCCCGCGTGCCCGAAGATCGCCACGGGAATGCCGCGTCGCTCCGCCGCCGCGCGGATGCCCGCGATATAGTCGGCCAGCCGCTCGAGCGGCACGCACCCGTCCTCGACCACCTGGAGCGAGCGTCGGCCTTCCGGGAGACGGGCCAGGGCGGGGCTCGCCAAGCGGCGCACCGCCCACAGCGCGTCGAGGCTCGCCCGGTCGACCGCCGTGGCGACGTGCGCCGTGCTGGCGCGCAGGCCACGCACGGCGTCGCCGACCACGCCTCGGGCCGCCGCCTGCGTCTCGCGCTCGAATTCGATCAGCAGGAGTCCCTCGAGCGCCTCGGGCAAGTCGGGGGACGTGCCCGCCTCCCGCACGAAGTCGAGCAGCGTCCGGTCCAGCAGTTCGACTGCCGAAGGGTTCAGCGCCACGAGGTACGGGACGGCCTCCGCGAGCCGCCGCAGGTCCCCGAACCCAAGGGCGGCGCCCGCCACGTCCGCCGGGATCGGCTCGAGGCGCCACTCGACCGCAGTGATGAAAGCGAGCGTCCCCTCCGACCCGACCAAGAGGTCGACCTCGTCCCCCGACTCGGCGAAGTGGTGCAGCGCGTACCCCGCCGAGTTCTTGCGAGTCTTCGGAAAGCGGGTCTCGACCAGACGACGCTGGTCGGCCGACAATGAGAACCGCACCCCGCTCCCCGCTCCCCGAACGATCCGGCGGGCTTCGCCCTCGGCGTCGATGATCTCGATGGCCTCGATCCAGCTCCGCACGCTGCCGCACCGCACCGAGCGCGGGCCCGCTGCGTTGGTGGCGACCATGCCGCCCGATGTCGCGAACGACCCGGAGGAAGGGTCGGGAGGAAGCCGCAGGCCGAAGGGACGTGCGGCCGCCGTCACTTCAGCCCAGGTGACGGAGGCGCCGGCCCACAGCCTCCGGCGTGGCCAATCAGGCGCGGTCCAGTGGAATCCCTGGCTCAGGTCCACCACGACGCCGCGCCCCACGCTCCCGCCCGCCATCCCGCTCCCCGCGCCACGCGGCACGAGCGCGGTGCCTGTCGCCCCGGCCCATCTAACGAGCTGCTGCAGCTCCTCCACGCCCCGCGGCACGGTGACCGCCGCCGGGACGATCCGATAGACCCCGGCGCCTTCCGAGTATGCGGCGCGGATCCGGAGGTCGGTGAGCAGATCGGGCGTCGGTTCCAAGAGAGTGGTGAACTTACCACATATCACGCACTACGTCGCGCTTGACACCACCATCGGTGCGGGTGATGCTTGACGCCCATATGACCGCCGACGCGCCCCGCGCCCAACTCATCCATATCGAGACCGATCGCCGCCTCGGTCACGAGTGGGATGAGTGGGACGGACGGCCCCTCCCCGGGAACGGGGACTTCTCGGCGCCGCCGGGAGTGTTTTTCCGCTTCGCCGCACTGACCATCGCCCTAGGCATGGCCGTGGCGGCCGCGCTCATCTACCTCCTTGCCCCACGACTCGGCGCGCTGTGGCCAATGCTGCCCCGCGTCCTCTGGCTCTCCCTGGGGGCAGCTGCGGCGACGACGTGGCTGTGGTTCGGGACGCTGCTGCTTTCCTTTTATGGGGGGATGCTCGCCCTGCCCGAGCGCGGCCTCGAGCGGGGGCCTTATCTCCGCCTGATGAGCCTCACCTCGTACGTCTCGCGGGCGTTCGGCAAACGGGATTGGGTGGAGCACGCGGCCATCGATGTATACAACACCCTCGCGGAGCGCCGCCGCCGGACGGTGGGCAGCGGCGAGCTGCTGGTTCTGATCCCCCGCTGTCTGTCCAAGCAAGCGCTCGACGGCGTGCTGGCGATCGCCGGACGCTACCAGGTGCCGGTGTTCGTGGCGACCCGGGGGCAGCTCGCGCGGCGCGTTATCCGCGAGCGCCGGCCCCGCGCGGTCGTCGCGGTCGCGTGTGAACGGGACATGATGACCGGGCTGCGCGACGTGGCCGGCCGGCTACCCGTGCTCGGGCTCACCATGCGCCTCCCCAACGGACCGTGCCGCGACGCGATGCTCGACCTCGACGTCATGGAGGAGTGGGTGAAGGGCTTGGTGGGGGCCTAGGGCGCTCCCCCTCCTGGGCGGCTTTCGGTACCCCGAATTTCTCCTTCAGTTTGTCCACGAACCGCTGCGCGATCTTGTTGCCCTCATGCTCCTTCGGCGCGATCACCTCGAGATCGCGCTCGGGGCGTGACGGATCGTAGCGCGGCCGGTACACCGGCTCGACAGTGAGCCGCGTTTGGCCCGGCACCCATGGGTCGGCCCAAAAACGGATCTTCACGGTGGCGGCCAGATTCGTGATCTCGCGCTCGTGATGCCGAGTGCGATGGGCCTGCGTGTCGTACCACGCCGTCTCGACGTAGCCGTCCCGTACGTTGGCGTGCGCGACCTCCAGGCTCTCAGCCGGCACCAGGCTGTCGAGCACAGTGGTGACCCGCTCCGGTCGCGCATCGAGGATAATGACCAGCGTGCGCGGGTCGGGCCGGAAGTCAGGGCGGGTGGTGATGGGGGTGCAGGCGGCGACAAGAAACAGAATGCGGAATGCGGAATGCGGAATGCGGAGTAGCAGTGAGAGGTCGCGCGCCAACTCGCTCACCCTGCCATTCCGCACTCCCCACTCCGCATTCCGCATTGCTTAGTGCTTATGCGGCGGCGTACCGGGCGCGCGCGTGTGCCCTGGGGCCTTCGCCGAGTCCGCTGCGGCTTTCGTCGAGTCCGCGTGCTCGTGCTCCTCGGCCTCCCCTTCCTCGTGATGATGCCCCGCCTCCCGATTCTCCATCTCAGCCTGCATCATTGCCTTGGGAATACCGGCTGCGTGCTCGAACATCAGCTTCCCGCCCAGCACACCGGTCCAGACGATGGTCACGAGCCCGGCCAGGCTCAACACGCGCAGTCCCACCTCTTCGGCGCTCGTTAGTTTGGCGCGACGGTACAGCTTCCACGCGAGCACCACCGTGAAGATGCCCATGGTGGTGAGGGCCAGGGTCTCGTGCGTCTCCATCAAGTCGTGAATCGCCTCGCCGTGCTCGATCGCCTGCTCGGCCTGGAGGCCGGCGAGCACCGCCACCCATCCTCCGATCACCCCGGCCCACAGGGTCCAGACCGCCGCCGCCTTGAGTGACTCGCGCTTCGTGACCCAGGCGCCGATGTCGAACAGCACCGTGACGAGGAGCAGCGCCGCGGGGAAGTCGTTCACCGCAGCGTGGAAACGGGGCCAGTCGTAGCCGAACATGCGGATCCTTGGGCGTGAGGGTTGAAGTGTCCCGCTTCAGACGCCGAGCGCGAGCACCTTGGGTGGATCGACGGAGTAGTCATAAAAGCCCTTGCCGCTCTTCCGGCCATTCATGCCGGCCAGCACCATGCGCTTGAGGAGCGGGGGTGGGGCGTAGCGTTGCTCGCGGTACTCGGTGAACATGATCTCGGCGATCTTGTAGGTCGTATCCAGGCCCACGAAGTCGAGCAGGGTGAGCGGCCCCATCGGATAGCCGCAGCCGAGCTGCATCGCCTTGTCGATGTCCGGAACGCTTCCCACGCCGCGCTCGACCGCTCGAATCGCGTCCAGGAGGTACGGCACCAGCAGCAGATTCACAATGAACCCGGAGTTGTCCTTCGCTACCACGGGTTCTTTGCCGAGCGATTCGGCGAACGCGACAGCGCGCCGCAGCGTCTCCTCGGACGTGGTCACGGTCCGCACCACCTCGACGAGGGGCATGAGCGGCACAGGGTTGAAGAAATGCAACCCCACGAAACGGTCGGCGCGCTGCGTGGCGGCCGCCATCGCCGCGATCGTGAGACTCGACGTGTTCGACGCGAAGATGGTGGAAGGGCCGCACAACCCGTCGAGCTCTTTCCAGAGGGCGTTCTTGAGCTCCAGGTCCTCCGTCACGGCTTCGACCACGATGTCGCACGTCTTCAGGTCGGCCGTGGTGGTCGTGAAGTGCAGGCGCTTGAGGGTCGCATCGCGGTCTGCGGCCGAGACCTTCCCCTTCTCCACGAACTTGGCGAGCGACTTCTCGATCCCGGTGCGTGCCTTCTCCCACACCTGCTGGGACACGTCGCGCACGGTCGTGTCGTATCCCGCCGCCGCAGCCACCTGGGCGATGCCGCCTCCCATCAGCCCGCAACCCAGCACCCCAACCCGCTTGATGTCGGTCATGTCTCGCTCAGTTGATTTCAAACGTCTTTCGGATCTCGTCCGCGATGCGGACGAACGTGCTCACCTTCTGGCCCGGCAGGGAATGCTCGGCCTTGATTTCCCCGCGCTCGAGCCGGTCCAGCACCTGCTCCAGCCCGATCTGGACCTGCTCGTGCTGCGCGCGATGGCTGCGAAGAATCGCGGCGGCCGCCGGAGCGAGGATCAGGAGCGGCAGAAACGGGAACGGTGCGAGCAGTCCCATCGCCCAGAGGGCGCCCGTCGCCGCGGTCCCCAGGCCCAGCAGCGTGGTCGCGCCGGCCAGCCGCTGCCTGCGGCCATTACGCAGGTCCGCGATCAGCTGGACGTGGCAGAAGCCGCTTTCGAGGGGAGTCACCCGGCCGGCGACCTCGGCCGCCCGGGTGAGGGCGAAGCGGCGTCCCCCCGATCCCAGGGCCCGTTGAATCGATGCGAACGCGCCGACCTTCGGCTCCCAGGTGGTGTGGTCGGGGTAGCGGCGCTTCACCTGGAGCAGCTCATCCTGCTGCATCCAGACGCCGAGCGCGCGATCGACGGCGGCGGGGTCCCCAGCGACCACGCGCTGGGCGGAAAGCCGTCCGGGGCCGACCAGCCAGGCCAGCAGCCCGCCCCGCGTCTCGTCGGGAGCACGCGTCTGCTCTTCGAGCAATGCCTGGCGCAGGTAGCGCGCCGGGATCCCGACGTCTTTGCCGAGCGCGAGCAGCTCGGGCTCAGTCAGTCCGTCACCGATGTCCTGCTCGCCCGCCTGCAGCTCCGCCGCGCGCTGGATGATGCGCTCGAGCGCCTCCCGGCGGATGAGCTCGCCTGCCATGCCTAGGCCTTGGCTTTCGTCTTCGCCGGCTCGGCCGGGACGGTGTCACCCGAGGTCCGCTCGGGGAGCGCGGGCATCGTCGGCTTCCGGGCCACCGCTTCGAGGAATCCCTTGAACAGATCGATCGGGATCGGGAAGAAGGTCGTCGAGTTGTTCTCGGAGGAGATCTCCGTCACCGTCTGCAGGTAGCGCAGCTGGATGGCGGCGGGCTCCGACCCGATGATGTGCGCGGCCTGGGCGAGCTTCTCCGACGCCTGCAGCTCGCCCTCTGCGTTGATGATCTTGGCCCGGCGCTCCCGCTCCGCCTCCGCCTGTCGCGCCATGGCGCGCTTCATCTCGGGCGGCAGGTCCACGTCTTTCACTTCCACCGCGGAGACCTCGATCCCCCAGTCCTCGGCGCGCTTATCGATGATGTTCTTCAGGATGTTGTTGATCTTCTCGCGGCTCATCAGCAGCTCGTCGAGCTCGGTCTCGCCCAGCACGGAGCGCAGCGTGGTCTGCGCGAGCTGGCTGGTGGCGTAGAGGTAGTTCTCGACGCCGATCACCGCCTTCACCGGCTCGCGCACGCGCATGTACAGGACGGCGTTCACCTTGATCGAGATGTTGTCGCGGGTGATGACATCCTGGGGCGGAATGTCGAGAGCCACCACTCGGAGGGAAACGGTCTGCGTTTTGGCGAAGAGCGGCGGGACATAGATCAGCCCGGGGCCCTTCGCGCCCCACGATCGGCCGAGGAAGAAGTACACCGCTCGCTCGTATTCCCGCAGCACCTTGAGGCCGCCGAACAGATACAGCGCCAGCGTGCCGAGCACGGCAATCACTACGATGTCCATCGCGACTCCTCTTCAGGCCGGGAAGGCTTCCACGATCACAGCCGCGCCCTGGCCGCCACCGATACAGGCGGAGCCGAGTCCGAAGCGCTGCTTGGCGCGACGGAGGGCGTGGAGCAGATGGATCGTGACGCGGGTCCCGGTCGCGGCGAGTGGGTGGCCAATGGCGATCGCGCCGCCGTGCACGTTCGTCTTCGCGCGGTCGAGACCCAGCTCCCGCTCGACTGCGAGATACTGCGGGGCGAACGCCTCGTTCACTTCCACCAGATCCATTTGCTCGAGCTTCATCCCGGCCTTCTGCAGCGCCTTGCGCGCCGCGGGGGCTGGGCCGATCCCCATGTACTTGGGCTCGACCCCCACCACCGCCCAGGACACGAGCCGGCCGAGCGGCTTGAGGCCGTGCGCCTTGGCGTAGTCCGCGCTCGCGATCACGGTGGCGGCGGCGCCGTCCACGATCCCGGAGGCGTTGCCCGCGGTGACGAGCCCGTCCTTCTTGAAGTACGGCTTGAGTGAGAGCAGGACATCGAGCGTGGTGTTGGGCCGCATATGCTCGTCGGCACGAAACTCGATCGGCTCACCCTTCTTTCCCTTCACCGTCACCGGCACCACCTCGTCCTGGAATACGCACGCGTCCCAGGCCTGTTTGGCGCGCTGTTGAGACGCGAGGGCCACCTCATCGACTTCCTTCCGAGTCAGCTTGTAATTCTCGGCGAGGCCCTCGGCGGTCTCGGCCATGGAGAGGCCGCATTGCGGGTCCTTGAGAGCTTCCCAGAGGAGGTCCTCGAGCGGAGCGGGCCCGAGTCGCAGGCCCCAGCGCGCCCCGCGCACCACGTGCGGTGCCTGGCTCATGGACTCGGTGCCACCGGCGAGCACCGCCTGCGCTTCACCCAGCAGAATGAGCTGAGCGCCTTGGGTGATGGCTTCGAACCCGGAGCCGCACAACCGGTTCACCGTGACGGCCGGAACCTCGATCGGCAGTCCCGCCTTGAGCCCGATGTGGCGGGCGCAGTAGATCGCGTCGGCGGAGGTCTGGAGCGCGTTGCCGAAGATGCTATGGCCCACTTCAGCCGGCGGCACGCCCGAGCGCTCGAGCGCGTGCTTCGCGGCGACGGCGCCCAGCTCGATCGCCGAGAGGTCCTTCAGCGTACCTCCGAAGCTGCCGAAGCCGGTCCGGACACCCGAGAGGAACACTACATCTGTATTGGAACCCTGGGTCTTCATTGGGGGGAAGCTCCACGTGAGACGAGGGGAATATCGGGGGGATGGGGGGAGGGCGGTAGGGCGCGACGACCTAACGCGTTCTAGGGCCTCGGCCTGCGTTTCCACACGAAGTACGCCGGCACCCCCGTCCCCACGATCCCGAGACCGATCAGGGCCTGCACCGGCCGGGCGACGATGGTGTTCCCGACGATGGCGGCTGCGGCGGCGATGAACAGCGCGGGCGTCACGGGATAGCCCGGGACACGGAACGGCCGGGGGGCGTCGGGGCGGCGGCGGCGCAGCACGAAGGCACTGGCCGCGGCGAGCGCAGCGAATATCCAGCTCGCGAACACCACGTACGTGAACAGCTGCTCGAACGTGCCGCTCAGGGCGAGTAGCATCGCCCATGCCGCACTGACGGCGATTGCGAGGGCCGGGGTCCCGAACCGCGGATGCACGCCGGCAAGCGACTGGAAGAACACGCCGTCGCGCGCCATCGCGAAGTACATGCGCGGGCCCGTGAGCGCCATCCCGTTGGCGGCGCTGAAGATCGATACGAGAATGACCAGCGTGACGAGCCTCGCGGCGCCGGAGCCGAACAAGGTGCGCACAGCATCGGCA
>DATNOH010000087.1:0-2337 GCA_035601435.1 Gemmatimonadales bacterium
TACCAGTACGCCGACCACGACCCGGCGCCGAGCAGCTTGGTCGAGTCCATCGGGCCGCGGTCGAAGAAGGCGATCTCCCGCGGGTGCGCGGGATCGGTCCAATCGAATACCGAGACGCCGCCCTGATACCACCCCTGGGCCATGATGTCGCGGCCGGGGATCGGGATCAACGTGCCGTTGTGGGCCACGCAGTTCTCGAACGCGGTCTGCGGCGCCGGCAGCTTGTAGTAGCTCTTGAACGTCATCGTGCTGCCCGACCGCGTGAAGATCGCGTCCGCGCCCCATTCGGGCTTGTCCGTGACGCGGCAGCGCGGCTGCAGGCCCCCGCCCCACTCATCGGTGAACAGAATCTTGGTGCCGTCGTTGTTGAACGTCGCCGAATGCCAGAAAGAGAAGTTGGAGTCGGACACGGCGCTGATCCGCTTCGGGTTGGCGACGTCGCTGATGTCGAGCAGCAGGCCATAGCCGCCGCAGGCACCGCCCGCCAGCCCGATCGCCGGGTAGACGGTGATATCGTGGCACTGGGTCGGGCCAGTGGCGGAACCCTGGCGGCGGCGATTTGCCTCGGCCCGGCGGTTCACAATGTCCTGCAGGCCCGCCCGTAGAGCGGCGCTATCCGCGCCGCTCGGCGCCCCGCTGCCCCCGCGCGCTTTCATGATGCTGTCGAGCTGCTGGGTGATGAAGCCCGGGAAGACGATGGCGTCGCGCCCGTTGATCGTGGCGACGAACCCGCCCGCCGCCCGCGCGGAGTCGGCGGCGTGTCGCGCCGCGGCGATGTCCCCGGGCGTCTCAGCGTGTGACGGGGCGTGCTTCAGATCGTGGAAGATCCGCGGGGAACTCACGATCCGTGCCTGTTCCGGGTGCGCCAGCGGCACCTGGATCACCTCGATCCGGAACAGGGCGGAGTTGGGATTCGAGTCTGGGGGTGCGTCGGAGCAGCCCGCCAGCTCGTTGGCGGAACGGACCGGCGCCGACCCCGAGACGTAGATGTAGACGTTCGCCGTGTCGGTCGGAGAGGTCACGACCGTGTGCGTGTGCGAGCCGCGGCAGGTCTGCACCTCCGTGATGTGACGCGGATTGGCGATGTCGGTGATGTCGAAGATCCGGATCCCGCGCAACCGTTCATGACTCACCGTGTCGCCCACGCCCTGCGTGCCGCAGTCGGTGCGCCCGTTCAAGGCCTCACCGGAGACGAACAGCAGCTTGCGGTACACCGAGACGTCGCTCTGCGACCCGGGACACACAAAGGCCTTGTGCAACCGGGGACTCTTGGGGTCGGTGATGTCCCACACCTGCACGCCGGCGAAGTTGCCCTGAATGACGTAGGGTCCGCTGAACGACAGGTCGGAGTTGATGTAATTGAAATCGCCCGGGGTGCTCCGGTTGATGAAGCTGGGCGAGGGTTGCGTGGTCGAGACCAGCTGCATGTTCCAGGCGGCCTGGCCAGCATCCATCCACCCGGCGCGGAGTCCCACCCGCGGGTCGGGCCTGGGCGCCGCCGTGGAGAGGCGGCGTTGCGACGAGCTACACGCAGCGACGGACAGGAGGACGATCGCGTACCACGAATGTGCTTTCACTGAGGGCTCCCTGTGAGGGCATCGAGCATGCGGCTCATGCGGTCGATCTCGGTGGTCTGGTCGGCGTTCACGTCGGCGGCGAATCGGAAGATCGGGCCGTCTTCCGCGGCGCCGGGGGTGGCGAGCAGCTGGGCGACCATCGTGAGCGCGCCGCGGTGGTGCTGAATCATGAACGTGAGGAAGAGGCGGTCGAACTGTGGCCCACGCGCGGCGTCCAGCTGGGCCATCTGGTCGGGGGTCAGCATGCCGGGCATGAGCATCGGGTGATCCATGCCGGGCATCACGTGGCCGCGTGGGTCGGCGGGTGGCACGACCTCGTTACGCTCGCGCAGCCAGCGCTGCGCGAACACGATTTCGTCGTTCTGAGCGACCACGATACGCTCGCACAGTACCCGCACCGCCGGACTGGCGCCATGGGAGGGCGCCCACCCGGCCATCTGGATCGCCTGAGCGTGATGGCCGATCATCCCGGACACGAAGTGCACGTCGGCCCTTACCGGGGCGGGGGCCGGTGAGACGGTAGTCTGGTGGGTCGAGGCGCCCGCGCATGCCGCCGTGGCGATGAGCACCAAGAATGGCGTTTTCATGGGGGCGTAAGCTGCGGCTGCCATCGCCGCGCGCGCAAGGCGCAGGATGCGCATTGAATCACGGTCGCGGCGTGGGGCTCCCGCCACGCCTGACAATTCCCAGACATTTGTTATCGGAAGATGAGATGCGCCACAGCGGATTCGAGGTTCCAGTAGATGAGCGCGAGCGCGGT
>DATNOH010000088.1:0-2036 GCA_035601435.1 Gemmatimonadales bacterium
AGGTGATCGAGCGCGCGAAGGGAACGTTGATGGCGCGGTTCGGGCTCACCGAGGACGACGCGTTTCGCCGGCTGCGCCGCGCGGCGATGGACAATCGCCGGCCGATGGTCGACATCGCCAAGGCCCTGCTCACCTCGGCAACAGTCGAGAAGGCGTGACGAGACGAGCGGAGCGGGTCCTTTCGGAACTAAACAGCGCCTGAGGTGCAGGGGCTTCTAGACAATATGGAAGGACCGGCCTGCCATATCGCATAGTCGTGGGTTGTTCCGGGCAGGAACAGAGCCACAGGCGATAGGAGGCCGGTCATGGAGAAGGATACTACCTACGTCGCGCTCGATGACAGCAAGCGGAAAATCGTAGTGGGGATCCTGCGATCGGGCGACACGCAACCCGAGCTCCGCGAGATCGCGAACGATCCGCGACAGATCCGTCGCCTCTTCGAGCGGCTCAAGCGCGAAGGCCCGGTGGCGGCATGCTACGAAGCCGGAGTCTCCGGCTACGATCTCCACCGTCAGCTCATCGCCCTTGGCGTCGCCGGTGCGGTCATCGCGCCCGCGCTGACGCCGCGCCGCCCGGGCCAGCGGATCAAGACCGACCGGCGCGACGCCGCAAAGCTCGTGCGCCTGTTTCGCGCCGGGGAACTCACCGCCATCCACGTCCTCGACGAGAGCGAGGAGGCCGTGCGCGATCTCGTCCGCTGCCGCGACGATATTCGCCGCGACGTCCTCCGCTGGCGGCATCGCGTGCTCAAGCTCCTCGCCCGTCACGGGCGGGCCTGTCTCACCGGCAAAAACTGGAGCCGGGCTCACTGGCAGTGGATCCGCGAGCAGCGCTTCGACCTGCCGCCGCTGCAGCGCGCCTTCGAGGCCACCCTGTTCGCGCTCGAGCAAGCCCTGGCGCGGCAGGCCGAGCTCGACAAGGAGCTCGAGGCCGTGGCCGCCACCGCGTCCTATCGCGAGCCCGTGGGCTGGCTCCGTTGCTTCCGCGGGATCGACACGCTGTCGGCGATCATCCTCCTGGCCGAGGTCGTGGACTTCCAGCGCTTCCGCCGGCCGCGCGAACTCATGGCTTACCTCGGGCTCGTGCCGAGTGAGTATTCCTCGGGCGAGTCCCAGCGCCGCGGCGCGCTTACCAAAGCCGGCAACAGTCACGCGCGGCGGATCCTCGTCGAGGCCGCCTGGCACTATCGGCACCGGCCCACCATCGGCCGCGCGCTGGCGAGCCGCACCCACGGACAACCCGACGAGGTCGTCGCCCAGGCGTGGCGGGCCCAGCAGCGCTTGCATCGCCGCTACCGCCATCTCGTCGGCCACGGCAAGCGAACGCCGGTGGCCGTGGCGGCGGTCGCGCGCGAACTGGTGGGGTTCATCTGGGCCGCCATGACTCGACACGAGAGCCGGCGCGCAGCCGCGTAACCATCGTGGCCGAGGCGAGAGGTCCAAGGTACTGATGGCTCCGAGATTCCCGAGCGACGTCGGCCACGGCGCGATGCGAGCACGACGGGAGAGTCCTCGCGTTCGCTATGCGACGCCCGGTTTTCTGGCCGGGACGACTCGCGCCCCTAGACGGAGGCAGCTCCCGACGAAGCGGTGTCATGCGGCTCTGCTCTTCGGAGTAATCCGCGCATATCAGCCTGATTCGTCGTCGAAGCCGCTCCATCGTCAGCCGTGCGTCGGCGTCCTCGGGAAATCGTTCAGGCCCACCCGAGAAATGCCCGGATCTCGACATCGACGAAGAGATCGAAAGCGCCGTCACAAACCGCTTGACGGCCGGTCCTTCCATATCAGCGGACATCCGAAGTTGCATTGCACCTTTAATTGAGGTGCCACGAACGGCCTTCTACCCGGAGGAAACCGAAAGGAGGTAAGAAGCCTTCGCTGACGCGTTGCGACTTGCGGGACGGACCTGACCGGCCCAGCATGGCGCCCCCATTGGGTTATCCCTGCGGCGCCTGCGATCGGAGCCCGCTGCACCGAACGCCCTCGGGTTGGCCTCCAACTGCGCTCGCTCAACGCGACAGGGGGCGAAAAATGGGC
>DATNOH010000089.1:0-12310 GCA_035601435.1 Gemmatimonadales bacterium
GCTGCCGCAGGGCGAGGGATGGGCCGTCTCGTGAAACCGGCGCTCACCCGTGATCCGAACGTTGCGGCAGTGGGCGAAGTGAATGCGCCCGCCCAAACGACGCACCATGGCCGGCAGATCGTTTTCGGGGCTCGCGCCCAATGAACCGGTGCAGAAGGTCACACCGTTCGCCGGGCTGTCCACCAGCGCGACGAAACGCTCGAGGGCTCGCGCATTGGTGATGATCCGTGGCAGCCCGAAGATGGGCCAGGGAGGATCGTCGGGATGGAGCGCGAGGCGCACGCCGGCCTGTTCCGCGGCCGGCACGACGCGCTCCAGGAAATAGCCGAGGTTGTCCCAGAGTTGCTCCGCGTCCACGTGGCGGTAGGCGGCCAATAGTGCTTGTAGCTCGGCAGGACTGTAGGCCGTGGCCCATCCCGGCAGCTCTCCGGTCCCGCGCGACAGGTCGATGGCGGCGAGCGCCCGGTCGTCGTACGCGAGCGCGGTGGACCCGTCGGGCAGCCGCATGGCGAGGTCGGTGCGCGTCCAGTCGAACACCGGCATGAAGTTGTAGCACAACACGGGAATGCCGAGCTCACCCATACTCGCGATGCTGGCGCAGTAGTTTTCGATGAGGCGATCGCGCCCGGGGCGTCCCAGCTTGATGTCCTCGTGCACCGGGATGCTCTCCACGACAGCCAGGCGAAGTCCCGCTTCGTCTACCTGATCCTTGAGCGTGCCGAGCCGCGCCCGACTCCAGGCATCGCCCACCGGCACGTCGTACAGCGCGCTCACGACCCCTGTCACACCGGGGATCTGTCGGATGTGGGCGAGCGGGATCGGATCGGAGGCCCCGAACCAGCGGAAGCTCGGGATCATGCGCGCAGCAGCTCCTGGACTTCCCGGACGCTGGCGCGGCTGAAGTCACCGGGCACGGTGAGTTTCAGCGCGCTCGCCGCCACGGCGAACTCGAGCGCCTCGGCCGGTGCGTCCCCGGCGACGAGGCGCGCGATGAGCCCCGCGGCGAAGCTGTCGCCACCGCCCACCCGATCCACCACATCCACGCAGTGCCGCCGGCTCTGCGCGAGCGTGCCGGTCTCTGTATCGTACAGCACCGCGCTCCAGCCGTGCCGTCGGGGTCCGAGGATCTCGCGTCGCGTAAGCGCCACTTGTGCGACGCCGCAGCGGTCGGCGAGTCGCTTCGCAAGCTCCCGCGCCGACACGGGACCGGCGAGCGAGCTGTCGTCCGCGTCGATCCCGAGCATGACTCGCACAGCCGTCGGGTTGGCGATCAGGACCGTCGCCTGCCGCGCCAGGGGCTCGACGAGCGGTCCCGGGTCGCGGTCGCGCCACAACGCCTCGCGGTAGTTCAAGTCGAAGCTGACCGGTATGTCCTGGGCACGCGCGCACGAGATCGCGCCCGCGAGCGCGGCGGCCGGCCCGTCTCCCAGGGCGGGGGTGATCCCCGAAGCGTGGAACCAATCGGCCCCCGTCAGCACCCGAGGCCAGTCGAGCGATTGCGGCTCGATCCGGGCCAACGCCGAGCCCGCGCGGTCGTACACGACGCGCATGGTACGCAGATCGGCGCCCGGCTCGACGAAGTAGATCCCCAAGCGTTGGCCGCCGCGCACGATCCACTGCGTCCCGACGCCTTCCCGCTCGAGCGCCGCCACGCCCGCGTCCCCGATGGGATTGTCGGGCACGCGCGTGACGTAGTCGCAGGGTACGCCAAAATGACTCAGAGCGACCGCGACGTTCGCCTCCGCCCCGCCGAAGCAGGTCACGAGGTCGCTCGATTCGAACAGACGCTCCTCGCCGGGCGGGCTGAGCCGCAACAGCAGCTCACCGAAGGTGACCGCCCGCGTCACGGCGCGTTGCCCGCGTGGCTCCGAGCCTGCGCCACGCGCTCGACGAACGAACGGGCGCGCGCGGTGAGCTGCGGCGTCGCTGCGTCGCTCAGGAGGAGGGCGGCGCTTGCGAGCGCGCTGCCCACGCTCACCGCGGCGGCACCGGCGCGAATCCAGTCGCCCGCGTTCTCGAGCGACACCCCACCCGAGGGCACGAGCCGGAGGAACGGCAGGGGCGCGAGCACGTCGCGGATATAGCCGGGAGCGACCGCCGAGGCAGGGAACAGCTTCACGACCGGCGCGCCCGCGCGCCACGCCTCGAGCAGCTCGGTGGGAGTGAAGGCGCCGGGCATACACGGGATCTCGCGGTCGCGGCACACCCGGATCACGCCCGGATTGAGCGTCGGGCTCACCACAAAACGCGCGCCAGCGTCGATCACATAGCGAGCCGCGGATTCGTCGAGCACGGTGCCCGCACCGATGACGCATCCCGCGAGGCTCTTGTCGGAAGCGAGGTCGGCGATCGCGTCGATCGCCCCCGGCGTGGTCAGGGTGACCTCCACTGCGCCCACGCCGCCCGCCGCCAGCGCGCGGGCCGCGGGAGCCAGCCGCACCGGCTCCGACACTCGGACGACCGCGATCACCCCGCTTCGGAGCAGCGGGTCGAGCTCTGGGTGAGGCGCCGTGGCGAGGGTCACGGTCACGCTCGACCGGTGGCGGCGTGCTCCGGCAAGCCGGGCAGCGTCTCGAGAGTGGCGTGGATGGCACCACGCTCCAGCAACAGCAGCCAGCGCGTCGTTGCCTCGAGTAGTCCCGGCAGCTCGGCCAGATTGACCCCCCATAGATCCCGGTCGGCTAGCGCGCTCGCGGCCAATTCTTGGGGAGTATGCGCCGCCCGCCAGTGTCGTTCGATGAGCGGCAGATCGGCGTCGCCGTCGGGGTGCGACCGAGCCCAGCGCAGGTAGGCCGCCAGGCTCGAGGCCAAGCCCTGCGGTGCCATCCCCCGCTTTCGCGCGAATCCCGTGAGCGAAGGCACCACCCGGGCCCGCAGCTTGGCGGTCTGATTCGCGGCGATCACCCGCCACTCGTGATCCAGCCACGGATTGCGGAACCGGTCGATCACGCTGGCCGCGAAGCTGAGTGCCGCGTCGGCGGGCAAGTCCGTCGCCGGCACGATCTCCTCGAACAGGATGTGACGGATATACGGGCCGAGACGGGGATGCTCGGTGGCCTCGCGCACCGTCCGCACACCCGCGAGGAGCGCGAGCGGCGCGGTCGCGGTGTGAGCGCCGTTCAACAGCCGAAGTTTGCGGTTTCGGTAGAACCCGATGTCGCGCGCGAAGATCACCGACTCGGGGAGGACATCGATCGCAAACGCCGCCCGCAATTCGGCGGGGTCCGCCTCGATCGCCCAGAGCGCGTGCGGCTCAGCGACGGTGAGGAGGGCGTCGCTGTACCCGAGACGCTGCTCGAGGGCCGCGCGCACGTCCGGGGCGGGCATGCCGGTGGTGATCCGATCCACGAGCGAGGAGCAGAACCGCACCCGCGCCCCCAGCCACTCGCGGAATTCAGGCCCGCGAGCGAGACCGGCGGCCAGGGCCTCCACCATCGCCGCGAGCCGTGGCCCGTTGTCGTCCACCAGCTCGGTGGGGATCACGAACATGGGCGGACCGTTCGGCAAGCGCGCGAAGCGCGTGTACAGCAGATCGGTCAACCTCGCCGGGAAGCTCGCCTCCGGGCGAAAACCCGCCTCGGTCACGTTGCTCACGATCACCTGCACCTCCGGTCGCGCGACCAGGTCGCGCAACGCGGGCCATTCGGCGTCCGCGAGCAGCGCACGCGAGATCGCTCCGACCAACCGGGTCCGCTCGACCGGCGCTCCGTGCTCGAGCCCGCGCTCCACCAGTGTGAATAGGCCGTCCTGGGCGTTCATGGCACGCGCCTGGCCCCGCGGCGTGCTCTGAATGACGGCGATGCGGCCCGAGAACGCCCCAGCCGAGTCTGCGGCGTCTACGGACGCCGCGCACAGGGCGCGCAGCAGCATGCCCGTCCCGAACTGCAGCACGCGCTCCGGGAGGTCCTCCCGACGGTAGGCCCCGCTCGGCCAGTGCGTCGCGCACAGGCGAGGAAGTTCGGCTCGGCTAGCGTGCACCATCCCAGCGATGGAAGAGGAAGGTTGCCGGAAACGTGCTCTCAAACGGCGCGTCTGTCCAATCTTCCAGGATGTGCAAGAGCGGGTAGTATTTGGCACCCCCAAACCCACGCGCCGGGAGTGCCATCATGGTTTCAGCCGCGGCTCGCCAACTCGTCGTCTTTTGTGCGTTCATCTTCCTCGCCCACCCCCTGGTCGCGCAGGGGGTCCAGGCTCCGCCGCTCACGGTCCATGCCATTTGGGGCTCGCGCGAGTACGCGAGCGATTTAGTAGACGTCGCCTGGACGAAGGACGGCAAGGCGTACACTGCGCTCGAAGAAGCCGCCCCCGGCAATACCGATTTGTACCGAATCGACGCGCTCACGGGGACGAAGCAGCTGCTGGTGCGGGGCGCCGATCTGGTCCCGCCTGGTGGCGGGAAGCCGATCACGATCGAGGAGTATCGCTTTTCCGCGGACGGCTCAAGGCTACTCCTGTTCACGAACTCGGCCCGTGTGTGGCGCCAGAACACCAAGGGGACCTTCTTCGTGTGGGACGTCGTGGGCCGGCGTCTCACACCGGTCAGCACCCGGCCTGGTTATCAGCAGTTCGCCAAGTTCTCGCCGGACGGGCGGATGGTCGGCTTCGTTCGCGATAACAACCTCTATGTGACCGACCTCGCGACCGGCGCCGAGACGGCGCTCACGAAGGACGGGAGCGAGAACGTCATCAACGGCACCTCGGACTGGGTGTACGAGGAGGAGCTCAACCTGCGTGACGCTTTCCGCTGGAGCCCCGACAGCCGGCGTATTGCGTTCTGGCGGCTCGACCAGACGGCCATCCGGCCGTTCTATCTGCTCGACCAGGATTCCCTGTACCCGAACCTGGTACCGGTGCGCTACCCGAAGGCGGGCACGCCAAACTCCACGGTGAAGATCGGCGTGACCGAGGTGGCGACCGGCCGCACGTCGTGGCTGGATCTCGGCACTGAGCCGGACATCTACGTCGCGGCGATGGATTTCGCCGACTCGCCCACCGAGGTCTGGCTCACGCGGCTCAACCGCCACCAGAACCGGCTTGACGTGCTGCTCGCCGATGCGACGACCGGCGCGGCGCGGGTGATCACGAGCGATAGCGACTCGGCATGGGTCGACGCCAACCAGCCCCGCTGGATCGCTGGGGGGAAACAATTCCTGCTCGTGTCCGAGCGGGAGGGCTATGACCAGGTCTATCTCTTCAATCGAGACGGCTCGCTGGTCCGGCGGGTCACACCGGGCGGGTGGGACGTGCTCGAGCTGCTCGGGGTGGATGAGCAATCCAAGGTTGTGTACGTCACCGGAGCCATCGACGGGCCGCTGGGCCGGCCGGTGCTCCGGATCGGTCTCGACGGGAAAGAGCTGACGCGGATATCGACGGAACCCGGCACGCACGGCGTCAGCTTCGATCCCACCTGCCGGCTGTATGTGGACACGTATTCGCGAGCTGGCGTGCCCCAGGTTGAGACCCTGCGGCGCGCCGACGGCACACTCGTCCGGCCGTTGGCTGCCAACCTGGCGTTGGTGCGCAAGGTGGACGCGCTGCGCCTCCGGGCGCCGGAGTTTCTCAAGGTACCGACGCCCGACGGCGTGGAGCTCAACGCCTGGATCATCAAGCCGCGGGACTTCGACCCCGCCAAACGCTACCCGTTGCTGATGTTCGTGTACGGCGGGCCGGGCTCCCAGACCGTCACGGACGCGTGGGGTGGCCCCCAGTACCTGTGGCACCAGATGCTGGCGCAGGAGGGGTACGTCGTCGCCAGCGTGGACAATCGCGGGACCGGCGGCCGCGGCGCGAAGTTCATGAAAATGACCTACCTGCACCTCGGCCGGTACGAGTCGGCCGACCAGGTTGCGGCGGCGCGCTGGTTTGGCCGACAGTCGTTCGTCACTGCAGATCGGATCGGCATCTGGGGGTGGAGCTACGGCGGGTACATGACCTCGCGCACGGTGTTTCTGGGTGGTGGTGTGTTCAAGGCTGCGATCGCCGTCGCCCCCGTCACCGATTGGCGTTTCTACGACACGATCTACACCGAGCGCTACATGCGCACGCCCGGCGAGAACCCGGCGGGCTACGACGAGAGCGCCCCGCTGACCTATGCCGATAGTCTCAAGAGCAGTTTCCTGCTGGTGCATGGCACCGGCGACGACAACGTGCACTTCCAGAACAGCGAGCGCCTGGTGCAGCGCCTCGAGGCCGCGAACAAGCACTTCGACATGCGGATCTATCCGAACAAGACGCACTCGATTGCCGGGGGCACCACGCGGGAAAACCTGTACGGTCTGTTCACGTCGTGGCTGAAGGCCCACCTGTAGGACCCGAGTTCGCGCGCCTCGGCCGGAGGGCGCTGGCCGTCCTCACGCTGATCAACCTGTTCAACTACCTGGACCGGTGGATCGTCGCCGCGCTTGCCGAGAGCATGAAACATTCGGCGCTCCAGCTCTCGGACACGCAGCTCGGGTCGCTCATGACCGGTTTCATCATCGTGTACATGATCGCCGCGCCGCTGTTCGGCTCGCTGGGCGATGCGCGATCCCGGCCCCGTCTCCTCTCCCTTGGGGTCGCGATCTGGAGCGTCGCGACGGCGCTCGCCGGCCTGGCCACGAGCTATGCGTCGCTGTTTGCGGCTCGCGCCGCGGTCGGCGTCGGTGAGGCGGCCTACGGCACGATCTCGCCGGCGCTCCTGGCGGATTACTTCCCCCGTGAGCGGCGTGGTCGGGTGTTCGCGGTGTTTTTCGCCGCGATCCCTATCGGCTCGGCCCTCGGATACATCGTGGGCGGGCTGGTCGATCAGTACTTCGGGTGGCGCCAGGCGTTCTTCGTGGCCGGTGTTCCAGGATTGGTCCTCGCGGCGCTGGCGCTGCGGCTGTACGACCCTCCCCGCGGCGCCCAGGAGGCCGCGGACGGTACCGGCGCGGCAGCCCACGCCGGGTCGCTCGGCGCCGCCGCACGCGCCGCCTATGCCGCCCTGATTCGGAACCGCCCGTATGTCCTCACGGTCTTGGGCTATGCCGCCTACACCTTTGCGATCGGTGCGCTGGCCTTCTGGACCCCGGCGTTCCTCGAGCGCACGCGGGGCATTCCCAAGGCGCATGCCACCGTGCAATTCGGCGCAGTCGTGGTGGTCACGGGATTCATCGGGACATACGCCGGGGGCTGGATCGGGGACTACTTTCTTAGAGTGTCGCGGCAGGCGTATCTCTGGGTCTCGGGCGTCGTCACGCTCGCCGCCGCGCCGCTGACTCTGGTCGCGCTCGCCTCGCCGCACCCGGCCGTCTATTGGACGGCAATTGTCGCGGCGGAGCTGTGTCTGTTCGCCTCCACCGGCCCGATCAATTCGGCGATCGTCAACGTCGTCTCGCCGCAGATGCGGGCCACGGCGGTGGCTTTGAGCATCTTCACCATTCACCTCTTGGGCGACGTCCCCTCCCCGTCTCTCGTCGGCTTGCTGTCGGATGCGCGATCGCTGGGCGAGGCGGTGCTGATCATCCCGTTGGCCGTCCTCGTGGGCGGAATCATCTGGACGTACGCCGCGTGGTGGGGAGGACGCGCCGGCGCCGAGCCGTCGCCGTGAGGACGTTCTTCCGGGCGCTGTTCGGTCTGATTCTGCGCGTCTTTTTCCGCCGCATCGAAGTCTCGGGGGTCGAGCGCGTGCCCCAACACGGACCGGTGATGTTCGTCCTGAACCACCCGAGTGGCTTGATCGACCCCGCATTTCTGCTGTGTCTCGCCCCACGACGCGTTTCGCTGCTCGCCAAGGCGCCGCTGTTCCGGATGCCGGTCATCGGATTTTTCTGCCAAGCGTTCGAGGCCATCCCGGTATACCGGCGCCAGGATGCGGGCTCCGACCCGTCACAGAACCGGGAGACGTTTGACACGGCGCGCGCCGTGCTCGCCCGCGGCGGCGCGATCGCCATTTTCCCGGAAGGGCAGTCGCACTCGGATCCCAAGCTACGGCCGTTGAAGACGGGTGCCGCTCGCATCGCGTTCGGGGCTGCCGCGGGACTCGGGCAGTCGTCGCCGATCCGGATCGTACCGGCGGGACTCTACTACAGGGCCAAGCGCACCTTCCGGAGCGCCGCGCTGTTGCATTTCGGGGAGCCGTTCAGGGTGCAGCCGGTCGCGCTCGCGCCGGGCGAGGAGCCGCCCGCGGGGCCGGTGCGCGAGCTGACCGCGCTGATCGAGCAGGCGCTCGCGGCCGTGACCCTCCAGGCGGAGCAGGCTGAGGCGCACGCGCTCGTGGACCGAGCGCAGCGCATCGTCAGCGCGCAGGACGACGTGCCGGCGAGTCCCCCGTCTCTCACAGAGGAGTTCACGCTGCGACGCCGCCTCCTGGCAGGGTACGACCTGGTGCGGGCGCAGTGGCCCGAGCGATTCGCGGTCCTGACCACCCGGATCGACCGTTACGAGGCCGCGCTTGCTGCAGCGGGACTCGATCCGCGCCAGCTCGCGCCCGGCCGCTTCACGCTGGGTCGCGTGGCCGGCTACGTCGGCAAAGCAGCGCTGGTGCTGTTGTTACTCCTGCCGGCCGCGCTGGCGGGGGTGGTCGTGCACTATCCGGCGTACCGGGCGGTCGGGTTCGTCGCGACGGGGATGGCCAAGGGAGCGGAAGACGCGCTCGCGAGCATCAAGGTGCTCGCCGCCATGCTGCTGTTTCCGCTCACATGGATCGGCGTCGCCGCGGCCGCTTGGTGGCGGCGCGGCGTAGAGGCGGGGCTGCTGGCGTTCGCGGCGGCGCCGCTCACGGCGTACGCTGCGCTCGTGTTCTTCGAGCGGCTGGACCGCATCATCGGCGGCGCGCGAGCGCTCAGTCTGTTCGTGTTCCGGCGGTGGGCCTTCCTGCGACTCCTGGCCGAGCGCAAGGGAATTCGAGAAGAGATCCTCGCGCTCGGCCGGCAGATCGGGGCGGTGTAGACTACCGCCAGGTCTTGACCTGCTCCACGAAAGCCTCCGCAAGGCGGCTCCGGTCGGCGGTGTGCTCCAGCGCCCGCCCCAAATTGGTGTGGAACGCCGCGATCGCGGAATCGATCTCGATGGCGCGGGCGAGCGGCCCGAGCGCGTCCTCGTACCGACCCTGACCGATGTACACCTTGGCCAGGTTGTTCATCGACCAGGCGTCCCGCTCGTCGAGTACGATGGCTTTCTTGAATGCTTCGATCGCGCCGGTGGAATCGTCCAGCTCGCGCTTCACCCGGCCGAGCAGGCGGTAAGCCTCGTTCGACGTTGAATCGATCGTCACCACGCCCTCGACGTATGGAAGTGCGTCCTGGGCCTTACCTTGCTCGATCAGCACCCGGCTCAGGTTCAGGCGGCTCTTCACGTGAGTCGAATCCTGCTCGAGCGCCTGCTTGAACGCGCGCACCGCCGCGTCGCGGTCGCCGGTCTTCCAGGCGGACAGGCCGAGCATGTAAAAGCCCCAGACGTTGTCCGGCTTGTCGGTCGTGTAGGTCGTGAACAACCGCACCGCTTCGTCGTAGCGCTTTTCGGTAAATGCCGCGTTGGCGCTTTCGAAGGACACGGGTTGTGTGGACGTTGGACCCGTCGCGGTTGAAACGCTCGAGCTTTCGGGCGTCACGGTCGTCACTTCGGCTGCGTTCGCGTCGCCCGACTGAGAGTGCCTGTCCCCGCACGCGCCGGCGACGAACGCGGCGATGACGCACGGGATGATGATGTGCTTTCGCATGAGATCCTCCTCCTGGTTGAGCGCTCGGGGAGCGCCGTTCGAACAGCGGTGGACGGCCCGCTGTAAGGCAGGACGGAGGCCAGCGGTCACTTGTCGGTCATCACTCGGCAGATCAATCAGTTGCGTCGATGCGGAAGGACGTCGAGTGTCCGGCCGGACACAGGGTTCCGGAGTTGCATGGGTTCGGGCGGACACGTCCACGGCTAAAGCCGCGACTCGGCGCGTACCGCTGAAGCGGCATTGCAGGTGTCAGTTTACTGACAAACGCCGAGCCGCGGGTTTACCCGCGAACTCCGGGGACGTTGCCGGCTGCTCGATCCTCACGACCTGGCGTATCACCCGCGGCTGATGTTGTGCCGCCGCATGATCTTGAGGAGGCTGGCATGATCGGCGAGGCCGAGCGCCTGCGCGGTCAGCGTGATCTGCCAGTCGTTGCGCTCCAGAGCCGCGACGATGATCTGGCGCTCGGCCTCGGCCTTGAGGGCATGAAACGTGGTGGGGGCAAGGTCAGTGTGAGGCCTCTGTGGGCCGGTCCCTTCCCGGATGTCGGCGGGGATGTCGTCCACACCGATCGCCTCGCCGTCCACCGCGATGATCATCCGCTCGACAACATTCCGCAGCTCTCGGACGTTGTTGCGGGCCCAATCGTATCGCATCAGGCAGTCGAGCGCCGCCGGCGCGATGGTCTTGGGTCGCATGCCGAAGCGGGCGCAGGTGGCCGTCAGCAGATGTCCGACGAGTGCCGGGACGTCCGACAGCCGCTGGCGCAACGTGGGCACGCGGATCACGTGGACGTTGAGCCGGAAGTAGACATCCTCGCGGAAACGGCCGGCACGCACGTCTGCCTCGAGGTCGCGATTGGTGGCGGCCACGACGCGCGCCGCCACGGCGATCGTGCGGTTACCACCCAGACGGGTGATTTGTCGCTGCTCGATGACGCGCAGCAGTTTCGCCTGCGCCGCGGCTGGCAGCTCCCCGATCTCGTCGAGAAACAGCGTGCCACCGGAGGCGGCCTCGAACGCGCCCTTGCGCAGTGCGCCGGCGCCTGTGAACGCTCCCCGCTCGTGGCCGAACAGCTCGTCCTCCACGAGGTTCTCCGGGATGGCCGCGGCATTGAGCGCGATGAACGGCCCGGCCGGATTCGCGCTCAGACGGTGCAGCTCCCGGGCGACGAGCTCCTTTCCCGAACCGCTCTCGCCCACCACGAGCACCGGGCTCGGGATCTTCGCCACGCGCCCGATCGCGTCCTTGAGCTGCTGCATGGCGGGGCTCGCACCCACCAGGGGTGGCCCGGCATCGAGGCGATCCCGCAGGGCGGCGAGCTCGCCTGCGAGACGCTGCTGCTCCAGTGCGTGCTCGACCTCCTGCACCACGCGCTCCATCGGCTCGGCCTTGTCGATGAAGCTGCGGGCACCGAGCCGGATCGCCTCGGTGCAGCGTTCGTAGTTGCCCGTGCCCGTGTACACGAGCACGGGAATACGGAAGCCGCGCCGCTGCATTGCCCGGAGTACCTCGAAGCCGTCCATTCCCGGCATTTCCAGGTCGAGAATGACGCAGTCCACCGCCTCGCGTTCCAGCAGGTCGAGCGCCTCCCGGCCGCCGTGAGCGACGAGCGCTTCATAGCCGCCCACGCGCTTCAGGTCGTACGCGTACTGCTGCGCCATGGCGGGCACGTCGTCTACCACCAGGATGGCGCTCACGCACCCTCACCCGGCAGGTCGACGATGAACCTGCTGCCCGCGCCGGGCTCGGTCTCCACCCGCAACGTGCCATTAGCATCGAGAACGAGGCGGCGCACGATCGATAGCCCTAGGCCCGTACCGCCGGGCTTGGTCGTATAAAAGTCGTCGAAGGCGCGATTCAGCTCCGCTTGAGTCATCCCTTTGCCGGTGTCCGCGACCGTGATACGAACGCCGGCTGCTCCGTTTGCGCCGGTCGAGACGGTGACGTTACCGGCGCGCGCAGCCAGGCTGTCGACCGCGTTCCCGATGAGGTTCTCGAGAATGCGTCGCAGGACGAGGGGGTCGGTGCGGACCGGGAGCAGAGCCTCCCCGAGCTCCAGGCGCAGGTCCGCCTGGCCCGTCTCGCCGACCCGGTTGACCGTCTCGCGCACGACCGCGTTCACATCGCACGACTCACGGGCGGGCTGCGGGTAGAGCCGCGCGTAGTTGCTCGCGAGCGTCTCTAAGTACGCGATGCTCGACTCCACCGTCGCCTGACGATCCTGGAACGCGGCGGCGAGCTGGTCCGCGCCTTCACCGGCGGCCTGAGCGAAATGCCGGAATACGTTACGGATGGGGATCAGTCCGTTCTTGACGTCGTGATTCACCTGGCGGGCGAGGTCGCCCATCGCCAGCCGACGCTCGGCCTCGCGCAGGCGCGCGGCGCCGGCGCGCAGCCGCTCGGTCATGGCTCCGAGCAGGCGGCTGAGGGCACCGATCTCGTCGGGCCGGTCGCTGTCGAACGCGACGTCCAGGCGGTCCATGTCGACGTCGGCTGTTTTCGCCGCCAGCTCAGTGAGCGGGCGGCTGATGCGCGTCGACAGCCAGGAGGCGAGCAGCAATGCGATCAACCCCGTCACCAGCACCGCTACGAGGAACGACAGCGCGACCCCGCGGCGCAGCGCGGCGAGAG
>DATNOH010000090.1:0-12924 GCA_035601435.1 Gemmatimonadales bacterium
CGGACTAGCGACTACAGAAAGCTTCCCCGGCACATCCGGCTCCTTGGCGAACTGCGCGATCTTGCCGAGCACCGGCAGGTACTGGTTGGACACCTCCAGCGGGGGGGCGACGATCAGGAAGAAATAGTGGACCGGCTTGCCATCGATCGCATTGAAGTCGATGCCATCGAGCTTTCGGCCGAACGCGACGCGCAACCGGTTCACCGCCAGCGCACGACAGTGTGGAATCGCGATGTTCTGGCCGATGCCGGTCGACCCGAGCGTCTCCCGGCGCTTCAACATCTTCACCAGGGTCTGCTCGGACTTGTCGTCCAGCTTGAGCAGGCCCACGAGCTCCTTCAAGACATCGTCTTTAGCGGTGCTTTGCAGCTGCAGGTCGATCGCGTCTTCCGCAAAGAACTCACGCAGGCGCACGTCCTAGTCCCTCCGGTCGAAACGGCGGCGAAACCTAATGGCTGGTTGCTCCTCGCGCAACGCGTCATTACGTTGTGTCTCATGCACTTCCCGTACCAGACGGGGCACGACTTCCCCCTGTTTCTCGCCCCCATGTCGGGGGTGTCCGAGTCCCCCTTCCGCCTCCTGTGCCGGCGGTTCGGGGCGGACGTCGTCGTGTCGGAATTCATCTCGGCGGTGGGCGTGGCCCGTGGCCTCGAGCACCTGTTCGACGACATGCGGTTCGAGGAAGCAGAGCGCCCCATCGGGATTCAGCTGTATGGCGCGGACGCCACGGTAATGGCGCGCGCCGCCGACATGGTCACCGAGGCCGGAAAGCCCGACTTCATCGACATCAACTTCGGCTGCCCGGTGAAGAAGGTGGTCAAGAACAACGGCGGATCGGGCTGCCTGAAGGACCTCGATCTGGTCGACCGCATCATCCGGGCGGTGCGAAGTGCAACGCATCTTCCCGTCAGCGTGAAGATCCGGAGCGGCTGGGACGACCCCCAGCGCGATCCCGTCACTATCGCCCGGCGGTGCCGCGACGCCGGCGCCCAGGCGCTCACCCTGCACGCCCGCACCCGCACCCAGATGTTCTCGGGTCTAGCGAACTGGGACGAGATCGCAGCGGTGGTCGAGGCGCTCGACATTCCGGTCATCGGGAACGGCGACATCACCACCGCGGAAGACGTGGTGGCCATGCGCGCCCACACCAACTGCGCCGGGGTCATGATCGCGCGCGGCTCGTTCGGCAATCCCTGGATCTTCACGCAGGCGCAGGACCTGCTGGCCGGCCGGCCGGCGCGACCGGCCCCGAGCCCCGACGAGCGGTTCGCGACGGCCCTCGAGCACGCGCGCCTCGCGCTGCGGCTGCAGGGCGACACCCGCAAGACGGCGCTCGAGTTCCGCAAACACTTCGGCTGGTACACTAAGGGCGTGGCCGGCGCGGCCGGCTTGCGCGAGCGGCTCTTCCAGATCGAGTCGATGCAGCAGGCGGAAGCCATCTTCGCGGCCTATCTCGGCGGGAGCGCGGTGGAGCAGGCGGCGTGAACCTCGAGGACCTGGGGCGCTTCATCGAGCGCCTCCCATTCGCCTCAATCGATCACCTCCGGCCCGCGACCCAGGGGCATCAGGAGGTGATCTTGTGTCAGGGCAAGACGCCGGAGCAGGCGGTGGCGATCGCGGAGCGGCTCGAAGCGGCGGCCGGAAGCTTCCTTGCCACGCGGGCCGATGGCGCTCATCGCGTGGCGCTTGCCGCCCGCTTCTCCGGTGCCGAGGTGAACGAGCTGGGGCGCACGGTCTATCTGCCCCCCACGCCTGAGCCCGAGCCGACGGGGCGGGGCACGATTCTCATCGTGACCGCGGGGACGAGCGACCTGCCGGTGGCAGAAGAGGCCGCCGTGACCGCGCGGGCGTTCCGCAATCGCGTCGCGCGGCTGACCGACGTCGGGGTCGCCGGCATCCACCGCATTCTCACACAAACCGATCTGCTGCGCAGCGCCGCGGTAATCGTCGTGGTCGCCGGCATGGAAGGCGCCCTGCCGAGCGTGGTCGGCGGTCTGGTGTCGGTGCCGGTGATCGCCGTACCCACGAGCGTCGGCTACGGAGCCTCGTTCGGCGGCGTCGCCGCGCTGCTCGGCATGCTCAACTCCTGCGCGGCGGGCGTCACCGTGGTCAACATCGACAACGGGTTCGGCGCCGCCGCCGCCGCGAGCCGCATCAATCACTCGTGAAGGGCCCGCGGGCTGGCGTCTGGGTCGGGCGCGGCCTCGCCGTGCTCGGTCTCGCCGCCGTGATCCCGGCCGTCCTGAGCGCGAACGGCTGGGCACTGGTCGCGGCACTGGGAGGGTTCGTCGCGGCCACCGGGTTGGCGCTGGGGCCGCTGGTGCGGGTGTGGCTCGCGGACGAGCCGCTCACCAAACCCTCCGACTTCCACCACACGCTGGACTTGTTGCGACGGGCCCATGGGGCCCGGGCGGGCTGGGCCGTAGGGCTCGACGACAGCGAGGTCGAGGTGCTCGGCCGCGACGAGGTGGACGGCCCGGCGCGCCAACGCGGCGCCGCCCTCGTGCAGCTCGCCTCGGTGGACGGCCGGGCCCACATCGCCCGCGATCCAGCCGGTAGCTACATCGCCGTGGGCGACTTCCCGTTCGGGGCTGGGCTCCTATTGCCACCGCCGGACGCCCTGCCCGAGAAAGCGGCCGCGGTCACCGAGGAGCTGCGGCGCATCGTCGCAGGGATGCGGCTCGCCCGTTCGCACGAGTCCGCCGAGCATCCCGCCCAGCTGGTATCCAAGCAGCTCGCCGCGATCGCGGGCGGCGCGCAGACGCTCGAAGGCATCGCCAAGGCCGGAGTGCTGCTGGCCCAGCAGTTCACCCAGCGGGGGGCGGTGATCGTGCTGCAGGGCATGGGACCCGCGACCGGCGCGCTGCGCGTCGTGGCGGTGTCGACGGGCGCGGACAGCCGGCTCCAGGCGCTGCTCCTCCCGTCCACCGCGCCGGTGGTGCGCGCCGTGACGTCGGCGGTGCCGGTGGTGTCGCGCGGCGCGGAGGACATCTTCGGCGAGGCGCTCCCCGACCGCCGGCGGCAGGATCGCGCGGGCACCGCCTATCCGCTGTTCGACGGCCACTTCGTGATCGGTGCCCTGGTGGTGATGGGCCCCCAGCTCCCGCCCGGTACGCCCGTCGCCGATCAGCTGCAGCGCCTCATCGCGGAGCTCGGGTCCCGCCTTCCCGCCGCGCGCGCCGTGTTCGAAGCGGAGCAGCGGGCGGTCAGCGACCCGCTCACCGGTCTCCGCAACCGCCGCGAGCTCGAGCGCGCGCTGACGCAGCACGGCAGCAAGGCGCCTCCCATCGCGACGTTGATCTATGCGGACGTCGACCATTTCAAGAAGCTGAACGACACGCTGGGGCACGCGGCGGGCGACGCGGCATTACGCCACGTGGCGCGCATTCTCGAAGCGGCGGTGCGCGACAAGGACCTCGTGGCGCGGATCGGCGGCGAGGAGTTCGCCGTCTGGATGCCCCACACGCCCATGGTCTCGGGACTCGAGGTCGCCGAGCGGATCCGGGCGACGGTCGAGTCCACGACGTGGCGCTGGAGCGGGGAGGCGTACGGCCTGACGATCTCGTGCGGCGTGGCCGCCTACCCCGATACGGTGCGCGATGTCGCGAACCTGCGAGGCGCCGCGGACGCGGCGCTGTATATGGCCAAACAGGGGGGACGGAATCGTGTGGAGCGGGCTCAGGGAGATGCGACACCGTACACGGGATGAAGCTCCCACAGCGCCCGCACCGATGAGTTGCACCGCCCGTGACCGCCATCGATCCGGTCGCTATGCCGCCCGCCGCGACGATGCTGCCCGTCGAAGAAGGCGGCGCCCGTGATCCGCGCCCGAGCCGGCCGGGCCAGGACGCCGCCCCTCCGGACCTTCCGGTTGCCGATCACCGAGTCGAGCGCCGCACGGGCCCGGGCGTAGCGCGGGCTGTATGTCGGTGCCGGGATTTCGACTACGATGCACGAATCGGCGGGACTGTCGACCCGCTCGGTCAGCTCGATGTGCCAGTCCTCGTCGTCTTTGAACTTGTCGACCCGCCGCACCCATGCGGTGACGCTGTAGGTAAGAAGCTCGCGCTCCGATCGGTGAGCGCAGCGATCCCGGGCTCCCAGGTTGGGGGGAGCCCAGTCGGAAAGGATGGCCGAGACGGAAGTCACGACCGGCGCGACGGCGGCGAGCGCGCTGTCCGTCTTCTGTGTCCAGCGGTAGTGAGGCTCCCGGCATGCCTGCGCGTCGAGTGGCGCGCCGGCCGCGAGGCAGACGAGTCCGACCGCGACCAGGGCAGCAGCGGGGTCAGGGTGTGGCACCGGCCAGGCCGAGCAGGCGCTCCTGGGAGCCGCGCTGATCCCCGCCTGGCTCCCGCGCGCGGCGGTGATAGACGCCGTCGGCATCGAGGTCCCAGGCGGTCGGGTCGTCGAGCTCGGCCGTGAGAATGGCGTCCAGCCGCGCGCACGCCGCCGCGTCGCCCACGGGCGTTACGACCTCCACCCGCTGCCGGAGGTTTCGCACGCGCCAATCGGCGGAGCCGATGTAGTACTCGGCGTCCGGCGCGTTGGCGAAATGGTAGATACGCGCGTGCTCGAGAAACCGGCCCAGGACGCTGACGACGCGGATGCGCTCCGACAGACCCACCACGCCGGGGCGAAGCGTGCAGACGCCCCGCACCACGAGCGCGACGTCGACGCCCGCCTGCGATGCGCGGTACAGCGCCGTGATGATCTCCGGATCGGTGAGCCCGTTGAGTTTGACGCGGATCCGTGCGTCGCGGCCCGCCCCAGCGTGCGCGGCCTCCCGCTCGATCAGCTCGACCAGGCGAGTCGCCAGGTAGGTGGGTGAGACGAGGATGCGCCGGAAAGCCGTCTGGGGCGGCCGCGACGATCCCGAGAGCTCGTTGAACAGGTCGTGCAGGTCGGCGCCGAGCGCGGCGTCGGCCGACAAGAGCCCCACATCGGTATAGAGCGCCGCCGTCGCGGCATTGTAGTTCCCGGTGCCGATGTGCACGTAGCGCCGGATCGCGTCGCGCTCGCGTCGCACGATCAGCGCCGTCTTGGCGTGCGTCTTGAGCTCAACCAGGCCGTACACCACGCGGATGCCCCCCTGCTCGAGCTTCTTGGCCCACTCGATGTTGCGCTCTTCGTCGAACCGGGCCTTCAGCTCGACAAAGACGAATACTTCCTTGCCGCGGCCGGCGGCGCGCACCAGTGCGTCGACGATGTCCGAGCGGCCGCCCGCGCGGTACAGCGTCAGCTTGATCGCTACCACATCCGGGTCGTCCGCGGCTTCGACCACGAGGCGCTGTACCGTGGCCTCGAACGCGTCGTAGGGGTGGTGGACCAGGATGTCCCGCTCCGCGAGGATCGCGAAGATCGATCGACCCTCCTCGATCGGCGCGCCGCCGCGGTGGGGCGGGTAGTCCAGCTCGGGAAGCGGGAGGCGCGTCAGCTCGCGCAGCCCTCCGAGATCGAGGAGACCGTGCGCCGCATACAAGTCTCCGACACCCGGGGGGATGCTCGCGGCCACTTCCTCGAACTGCAGCTCGCGCAGCAGCAGCTCCCGGACCGCCTCCGGCATTTCATCCGCGATCTCCACCCGCACCGCGGCGCCGTAGGGGCGCCGTTTCGTTTCCTCCTCGATCACCTGCAGCAGGCTCACCGCGTGATGCTCGTCGAGCTCCAAGTCGGCGCCGCGTGTCACGCGAAACGCGTACGCCTCCTCGACCAATCGCCCCGGGTACACCTGGCCCAAGTTCGCGCGGATCACATCCTCCACTGGGACGAACTCGCTCCCGTCGGCGAGCTTCACAAAGCGCGGCAGCGCCTCTGGCACCTTTAGGTAGGCGAAGTGCATCGGTCCGCCGGGCGCATCTCGTATCACGACGGCGAGGGACAGTCGCAAGGTGGGAATAACCGGGAAGGGGTGCCCCGGCGCGCGCGTCATGGCCTGCGGCGTGATAAGGGGAAACGCTTCGTCCGTGAAGTAGCGGCGCAGCGACTCCTGTTGCGGCGCCGTCAGGTCCGCCCAGCGCAACATCCGGACGCCGTGCGCGGCGAGCGCCGGCAGGCAGACGTCGGTGAAACAGCGGCCCTGCCGCTCGAGCAGGGCCCGCACCCGAATCCCGATGGCGTTGAGCTGCTCGTCCGCGCCGAGACCGCCCGCACCCACGGCCGCCCGCCCGCCTTTGGCCTCCGCTCGCTTCAGGGCGCCGACCCGCACCATGAAGAACTCGTCCAGATTCGCGCTCAGGATGGCCAGAAACCGGATCCGGGCGAGCAGCGGGACGCTCGTGTCCTCCGCCAGCTCCAGGACCCGGGCGTTGAACTCGATCAGGCTGAGATCGCCGTTCAGGAAGTGATCGGCCTCTGGCCGGTCGAGGTCGGCAATGGGGGAGCGCAGCGCATACTCGGACAGTCGCACCCGGCGCTCGCCTATCTGGCGCGGTGCCGCCGGTTTCACCTCGCTGGGGCGCGTCCAATCGGCGAGCACGTCCGACCGCGCCGCGACCGTGAGCGCGGCGAGGGTCCGCGGGTCGCGCAACGCCAGCGACCCAGCCGCCGCGAGCAGCTCCTCGAGCGGCAGCCACTGCACGCGCCCGCTGGCACCCGCGCCGCTGGCGACGCGCCGCGCCAACCACACCTCGAGCACGGGTCTCGTCCCGGCCACCCCTCCGGGCGCCATGCCGAGGAAGCGTACCAGCCCGTCTGCGCTCCCGAAGAAGGCGCGCAGGATCTCGCGGCAGGCTTCCTCCCCGGTGCCGCCTCGCACCGGCAACGTGAGGGAGCTCGATTCCGTGAGCATGGCGACGGATCTCCCCTCGACGGCGACGACGGCCACCTCGTGACCGCCGCGCGCGACCTGCGCCAGGGCGCCGCTTTCGAGATCGCGTAACAGCTTGGCGGCCCGGTCCACTTTGCCCACCAGCGAGGGGCGCAGGCCGTACCGCTCCTGAAACGCCCGCGCCAGGCGCTCGAGGCCCGGCCGGCCCCGCGCGCGCTCCTGGAGCTTCAGCTCCTCGAAGGCCACCGCCATCTGATGGCTGCGCACGGTCACGACGTCGTACACGACATCGTAGCGCCCCCGCGAGAACCAACGGGTTTTGGTGCGCCGCACGCGTCGCTCAGTTTCGAACTGGATGCGGGGCAACAGCAGGGCGGGGTCGATGAGGGAGCGCAGCCGTCGCGCCGGATCGGACGTGCCCGCGAGCGCCTGGGCGCCTTCGAGCTCAGGGACGTCGGCCTCGAATGTTTGCGGCAGGACGAGGGGGACGCCGCCCTCCCACCGGCCGATGGTGCGCAGCGTGAGGATGCGCCGGTCGTCGACGCGGATACGGAACCGGCAGCTCACGCCGCGCCGACGCAGCGTCCAGTCGGCGGAGTCGAAGTACATGTCCCGCTGGAAGAACGGCTCCACCGGGCCGGCGCTGAGGCCCAGCGGAAGCGGGTCCGTCACCATGCGATTCAGGAGGTCCAGGGTTGGGACCTCCGCCTTCCACTCGGGCGTCATCCCTAAAACGCGAGCCCGGCCTTCACGTACCAGCGCGTACCCTCGACGCTATGCGCCGCGGCCACCGACACGGTGTTGGCGGGACTCAGGAACGACAGCCAGACGCCGCCCCCGGCGGCGGCGTGCCAGCGGTCCGACGTCTGGCCCGAGACGTACACGCGTCCGGCGTCCCCGAGTCCGAACACCCCCAGCTGGGTCGGGACCAGGATGAAGAGCTTGGCGATGGACAGCCGCAGCTCGAGGTTTCCGAAGACCGCCGCGTCACCTACGAAGCGATGCTCTACGAAGCCGCGCACCGTCGAGTCCCCGCCGACAAAGGCCGCTTCATAGAAGGGATAGGTCCCCCAGACCTTCCTACCCGCGACGCGCAGCGCCAGCGTGGGCCTGAACGGTACGCGTGCCGTGAGGTACGAGCTCGCCTCGGCGTGCCCCTCACCGAACGGCGACGTGACGTCCAGCGCCTTGGGGTAGTAAGTCCCGCCGAACCGGAAGGTGATGCCACGGCGCGCGGCCGGAGGGTGGTCTCTCGTGTCGACCTGAAAGTCCGCTGCGGCACCGACCTGCCCCAGATCTTCGACGCCGTAGGGGCGCCTGGCGTTGATCAGCGTGCCACCCTCGAGGCTGGTATGGGAGAACTTGAACACGGGGCCGAGCGAGAAGCTCGCGGCGTTCGACAACGAGAACTCCAAGGCCGGCGCAACGAGGTACTGCTGCTGCTTCACCTTGTGGAAATCGGTTGAGCCCGTGTCGGGGGTCTCATTGCCGAAGTCATAGAACCGAAGCACATCGATCCCCGACGCGCGCATGTGGAGCCTCACGATGACGGGAGGCACGATGCCGCGGAACTCACCCGTGAACTCGGCGCGGTAGGTCTGGGCCGCGGTCGCGTATCCCCCGCGCAGTCTCAAATGGGAGTTGTACGGCAGCCGCCGGAAGTCATACCCGGTGCCGTCCGCGCCCGCTCCCACGAACAGGCCGTAGTCCGATGAATAGTTGAGCCACGTCAGCGGCAACCAGCGTGATCCCCAATCGCGCGGCCGGCCGAGGGACGAGTCGCGCGGTGGCTCCTCGTAGTGGTGGCGATCCACGGACGTCCCCGGTCCCGTCACGAAGTGGTTGTTCCCGCGGTCGTCATAGAACTTGGTTCTCCCGGCGCGCGAGGAATCGGTCAGCTCGTCATCTCCATCGCCTCCGATCACGCGCAGCAGCGGACCGCCGCTCGATCCCGCGGCGCCGCGCACGATGAGCCGATCATCCCCGCCCTGCAGGTAGATGCGGATCTCCTGGGTCTCCCGGCCGTCGAACGTGCGGCGGTAGTACGGCACGGCCGCGCCGTCGGCCGACAGCCGCACCGAGACCCGACTGCCCTCGAGACGCTCAATGACTCCCACGTCGCGCTCATCCGTGGCGTGGATGTCCACCACGCCAGCGACGAGAGCGTAGTAGCGATCGCTGACCTGGGGCAGGTGATTCCGCCGCCGCTCCAGCGCCCGCGTGAGGGCGGCCCCGCTCTTGCGGAAGTACTCCGGGGGCAGCCGCCGCACGGCGGCTTCGATCACGGAGTCGGTGAGCCGGGCCTGGAGCGTCCGCGCGACCGAGTCCCACACCGGCTTTTCGAGATCGACGAGGAGCCGCCGGTCGGGGACCTCCCCGGTTAAGGTAAGGCGCCAGATGCTCGGGTAGTCGTCGCCGAAGCCGATGACCTCGGGCCAGTAGTACCCGCTGAGCCAGACGAGCAGGCCGTCGAGGCGCGCGAACGCCTGATCGCGGTCACGTGGGATGGGCCGCCACCAATGCACGTCGCCGGAATCGAACCGCGCCCAGCGCCATTGGTCCTGATGCCGGTCCCAGTCGCCGATGAAAACATCCATCAGTCGGGCTGCTAGGAAGGCGCGTGAGTCCACCCGGTGTCGGGAGCTGTGCTCGAGATGCTCGAACAGCTTCTTCGTCCCGGCGAGCTCGACCGCGCCGGCGAACCCCACATCGTTGTCCGGCGGCTCCGTGGGGCGCTCCTCGATCATGCCGAGCCTGAAGCCAGGGGGCACGCAGTCGAACCCCTTGAGGCGCGCGTCGTCGGGCAGGAGCGCGATCCGCGGTTCCACGTGCATGACGCCCGCTGCATCGAGCAGCGGGGCAACCACGAGGGGTGCACCGGGATGCGCCGAGCTGATCTGGTCCTGGACCAGGGCCTTGGCGAAGGTCGCGCGCAGCTCGGGCGGCAGCGCCAGCGTGGGATCCTTGTCCACTGAGCGGAACACGTACTGCCGTCCGTCTTTTCCCAGCATGCGCAGCACTTTCGTTTGGCGACGGCCGCCACAGCCGGTGGGCGTGAGCCCGCCGGCGAACCGCGACAAGTCCAGCACCTCGACCTCGAGGGGCGTCGCCCACAGGTCCCGGTAATGCGAACCCAGGAGTAGGCGATGCAGCCACCCCGCACCATAGTGGTCTCCCGCGACCACAGTTTGCTTGGTCGGTGGACGGGGCGGCGGCGTCGCCTGCCCGGCGAGGGCCACCGGCGTGAGCACCGCCGCCAGGCCGATAAGCCACAGGCGCGCCCTGCTCAATTGAGCCATAATCCGAACTCCTCCGTCGCGCTCCCGGCGCGATCGATGATCATCACGCCCAGCCGGGCGCGGCCGTCGCGCAAGAACTCGACGCGCATGAATCCGCTGGCGCTGCGCGCGAACCGAGTGCTGTCGAGCGCCGTGACGCGCTCGATGTGACCGAATGTGCCGGTGCCGCTCACGAGCACGTAACGCGTGCTCGTACCCGCTATCACCTGCAGCGTGTGCTCGTGGCCCGCCGCGTAGATGAGCGGCGGAGCCGGGGCGCCCGCGAACGCACTGTCGAATGCAACCCGCATACGGGTGTACGCGCGGCTGGGGATATCCTGGCTGGATATTCCCTCGGCGCGCGCGACCGGATACACCGACCCGATGACGGGAAGGGGAATCCACAGCCACGACTTGATGTTTCGCAACGGAAAGATGTGGTCCTGCCAACCGAAGTGCCCGCCGTGCACCCCGCCACTCGCGGGCGGATGATGGGCTGCCACGACTACGACACGCTTGCCGGCGGCGCGCAGTGCCGCTCGCAACGAATCGATCACCGCGCCCTCAGTGGCGGCGGGGCACGACGACGTGGGGCCGGGCTTCGGTCCGTCCTGCAGCCACCACTGACTGTCGAGCGCCACGAGCCGCACGACGTCTCCCAGGTCCACGACGGCCGGCCCGGGGCAGCCGCCCGCCGGCAGGAGCACGGCGCCGCCTCCCGCAGCGGCGATGAAGCGCTCCTGACGGCGGATCGCATCCCAGCCGCCCGGGTGCATGCCATCCCAGTCGTGGTTGCCGGGGACGAAGAAGCCACCGGCGCCGCTCGCCTGGAGAACGCGCAGCTGCTGGGTGAGCACGCGCTCGGCCGCGCGTCGCTTCGGGGCCGCCGAGTCGGGCATGCCGTCCGGATAGACGTTGTCGCCCAGGAACACGATGACCGGGTGCGGCGCGGCGGACGCCGCGACGCGCAGCGCCATGAGCACCGGCTCCGAGTCGGGCGGCGCGGCCGGCGCGCCTGCATCCCCGATGAGAAAGAGGCTGACGTCGATCTCCGCCGGCGGCGCCGGCGGCGCCGTTCCCGGAGCGGCATTGGCCGGTCGCGCGGGGCCGCATGCCTGCACACCGATGCCCAGTGTAGCCAGGGCGGCGAAGCGCCATGCGGGAGACCTCACTCTTCCTTTCGTTTCTTCAAGCCGCGCAGCGAACGGTACTCGGCGGCGTCGATGGGGGGGGTGCCGCGCCCCTTCAGGGCGTCGAGCAGGGTCGCCGGCAGGAACTCGTCCCGCAGCCGGATCAGGTATTCCAGCGACGATCGACCCTGCTCGGCGGGCACGATTTCGGCCAACCGCCAGCGCCGCGCCTGAACCTGCAGCAGCTCCTCGATGACGCGCTGCGCCGCTTCCGGCTGTGTCGTATGCACGAGCAGCATGCCGTTGAAGCGCTCCTCTTTCTTGTCGCCGGCGCGGGCCATGACGTACGCCTGCAGCCGGGCGGCGCGGTCCGCCACCTCCTCGAGCTCGTGGGGCGCGAGCGCTGCCAGAAGGTCGGGATCGCCCACGGCCAATGCCGCGGAGGCCCGCCGGCGCGGGCCCAGTAGCCCTTCGGCAGGCGCCAGCGCCGGCACGCGGCCGCGCTGGTCGGCGTAGATGTTGCCCACGTTCAGCTCCCACAAGGCGAGCACGACGATGTTGAACATGATGGACATCACCGCCGCGACGGTGGGCGAGAAGACGCCGGCGGCGACGCCCACGGCGAGCGCGAGGAAGATGTAGACCGCGTCCTTCGTGTCTTTGAGAGTATTGCGAAACCGCACCGCCGCGACGATCGCAGCGAGCGTGAACGCGAGAGCCAAGCTGTTCTGCACCAGAATCACCGTGGCGGCCACCGTCATAGGCAGGATGATGACGGTCTGCACAACGGACTGGTCGTATCCCGAGCGCTGCTTCGTGAGCATGTAGACCCAGGAGACGGGCAGCACGAGCAGCAGTGCCGTCAGCATCGATAGGAATGTGACGAGCGCCCACTGACCCTGAGACAGGGCTACCGCCGCCGCGCTCGCCTCCTCGACGAGGCGGCTGCGACTGCCGACGGTCCCGAGCACGGTGGTCTCCCGGAACCGCTCTAGCAGCTGAGCGGTGCCGGGCGCGAACGTGATCAACAGCCACACCGCGAGGCCGAGCAGCAGGTAGTAGGCCGCCAGCTTCACGTAGGGGGAGGTCCGCGCCGAGCCGCCGCTGTCCACGGGGAAATTCTAGCTCGCGGGACGGAATCGGCCAGGGGCCCGCGCTCGCCCGCTCGACGAGGGCACGCTAAGTTGCGCGCATGGTCGACGTACTCGAGACCTTGCGCGCCAAGCTGGCGCCCAATTACGACGTCGAGCGCGAGATCGGCGCGGGGGGCATGGCCCGGGTGTTCCTCGCGGTGGAGCAGCACCCCCACCGCCGGGTGGCGATCAAGGTGCTCGATCCGCAGGTGTCCACCCGCCTGTTGCGGGAGCGGTTCATTCGTGAGGTGGACCTCTCGTCCAATCTCAGCCATCCACACATCGTGCCGATCTTTTCGGCCGGGGAAGTGGACGGGTTGTTCTACTACGTCATGCCGTACGTCGAGGGAGAGTCGCTGCGGCATCGGCTGCTCGAGGAGCGGACGCTCCCGCTCGAGGCGGCGCTCCACATCGCGCGCGACGTCGCCGACGCGCTCGCCTTCGCCCATGCACGGGGGATCATTCACCGGGACATCAAGCCCGAAAACATCCTGCTGGGTGGAGACCACGCGCTGGTCGCCGATTTCGGCATCGCGCGGGCGATCGGCTCGGCCGGCGGCGAGCGGCTGAACGCCCGGGCACTGAGCGGGACGCCGGCCTACATGAGTCCCGAGCAG